>PMCK01000164.1:28190-41806 GCA_003154095.1 Myxococcales bacterium
CCACCGGTACTCGTGTCGCCACCGGTGCTCGTGTCGCCACCGGTACTCGTGTCGCCGCCTGTACCCAAATCGCCGCCAGTACCTGCACTGCCGCCAACGCCGCTTGCGCCGCCGGTGCCGGTATTGATGGCTGTGCCGGGTTCGGTGCCATAGATTAGGTTACCGCTACTGTCATACAATGTGATTTTGTCGTCGTACCCAATTGCAGCGACGTAGCTGTAGTCATTGGTCGCTACGACGGTAACCTGAGTGCCTCGCACTGAACCATTCAAAGTAAGTATATCGTTTTGCTGAGAGTTGCCTTGTGCGGCTAGGCTTCCCACTGAAAAGCTGAGCTCGATATAATGATCGGCTCCTGAAACCGATACAGGGGAAGCGTGCGTGGTGCCGGTAGCGACTACCGATGTCGAATACCCTATTTCAACGTAGTACCCAGTAAAGCTAGCGGAGGCGCCCATTCCCTCATCTTGGTACCAATAGCGAAGCTTAATTGTCGCGAGGTCCACTGGACTGGCGGAAAGGTTCTTAATTTGAATCTGAAATGACAGATCCGAACCATTCGCGGATATGGCATTGGCAGCGGGAAGGTAAACACCCAAGCCGTTCACGGGCGGCGGAGCGGTCGACGCGGACGTAGTTCCGCCTGCCACCGTCACGGCACCACCGGTCGACGTTGCAATGACTCCGCCCGTGCCTACGTTGGACGATCCGCCCGCGTTCGCTGACGTGGTGCCGCCCGTGCCTAATGGCCGAGTGCCACCAGTTGGTCCGCCGCTGCCCGTAGTGCCACCGTTTGACCTAGTACCCTGACCACCGGTATTCACACCGTTGCCGCCAACGTCCGACGAGCCCCCGGCGCCGTTGGGGTTGTTGCCTAGGTTTTGCGCCGAAATGCAAGCAACAGCAAAAATTGGAGTCAAAGATGAGAGCAACAGCCCTCGCATGAAAGTCGACATATTGTTGATTACCTTGAACCGGGCTGGCCCGTAAGTGGACAATTACCAGCTGAGCGTACGCGATGTGTCGTGGGCGTCAACCAACAGCTCAACTCGAAAGCGCGAGCACCGCAAAATCCCGGACGTTCGGTGGAGCGCCCTCCCAAGGCCCCTCATCCAGCGTTACCCACCGAAATTCCTCGAATTCTTGATTGGGATTTACAACGTCGGTGTCAACGTCGGCAACGAATACGAAATTCATGTGCAGGCCTTTGCTGCCCGCAACATGCTCCTCATAGCCCAATAAGCCGTCCGGCACTCCTTGCACAAATGAAATGCGAGGGAACTTGCCGGTCAGCCCGGTCTCTTCGTTCAGCTCTCGAATAGCCGCTTCTTGTGGTGTTTCATCGGGCAGCAACTCGCCTCCCGGCGGCAGCCACTTCTGAAGTCGTTTATGGAATATTAAGAGAATCTTCCCCTTGAACCGAGGATAGACTGCAATTGAAAACACACGACGTTGAACTTCATTCACGTTCAGGAGTTGAGCACGGGCCAACCCAATTGGCCAGCCCGGTACCGAGGATTACTGTTGCTGTTGCCTTTGCTGGGTTAAACGTCCCGCAAAAGCCTTCGGATCGACAGCTTGGAATTCCTGGTGATAGCCCGAGCGCCGGGTCGTAATTTGCAGGGTTGGTTTTGGAACGTTATTCGCCGATTCCAGCGGTGCAAATGGCGTTGTACGCGCACCCTGGCCAATTCGCTCGATGCTGACGCTCGCCGAAAGCGTTTGGTGCGCCGAACCCCGAAATACTCCTCGGTGCGGGGGCACGTCCGAGTAGTTTCTTCCAGCGGCCACACTGACGTAATTTTCTCCTGCAAGACTCGCGTGCGTCGGATCGAACCCTACCCACCCAACACCCGGAACATAGGCTTCACACCACGCGTGGCTCTCCACTTCCGGCTCATTTTCCTGATGTAAGTAGCCTGAGACATATCGGCACGGCACGCCGCGAGCTCGCAATAGCGCAAGGCCAAGATGAGCAAAATCCTGGCACACGCCGACCTTGGCATCCAGTACGTCACACACAGTCGAGGTCGTTGTCGTGACGCCTTTGTGATACTGGATGAGACTGCCTGAGTTCTGCATCACGAGTCGAATTGCGTCACCCACGCGATTCGCAGTATTCAGGCCTATGGCTTCTGAGAATGCGTCAAGCCGTTCATCCCGCAATACAGGACCGTCGAATCCGAGAAAATCCCGCCACCGGTGATCATTGACTAAGCCTTGAAGCGGCGCCATCAAACGGTCCAGTTCTATTTGCACGGGGCGAGTCTCCACCAGCGACCTCGACAAGATGCTGACTTCATCGTGGCTCCGCAAGAGGGAAAACTGGTGCACTGTATTTCCGAGCCAGTCCACGTGGAATGCAGCGCGCGACTCTGGACTCACGCTCACGTCGAATTGACGCACGACTTGCCGTTCATCGACACGCGGATGCACGCGCATTTCCATGACGGATTCGATAGTGATTTCGGAATACTTGAGGCCAGTTTTGTGCTTGATAGAAAGCAACATTGTAATTGTTCCTTCACTGCAAAAAGTACGTTTTCTGTAATTCCGAACTCACGGTTCGAGTCTCACGCAGCACTTCGGATGCAAAACTTTCAACGCCGACTTCCAACATCTCGTCCACGTCGCCGTGCTCGAGCCGGGCCGCCAATCGCCCGCAACTCCGCTGTAACGCTGGCGCCCGGGAAATTCGCCGACGTTGCAGTCGGCGTTNNACGTTTTCATGCGTTCGCCCTTCCGTGCGTTCACTTTGGTTTTGGCGAGCAATCAGCGACCGGCACAGTCGATCGAGCCGTTCTACGAACTTGCCGAGCCGCAAGAATGCCCAGGCTTCGCTGCGGTGCATGGTGGCATTGGCCATACCGCTCCAAGTCGCGCACGCTCCTTGAACTTGATTGAATACCTGTGCGAGCGCCATTTCATTCAATTCTTGCGTGGATGCCTCTTTTAGCGACCAGTGCGTCTGATTGAGCCGTTCCCACATCTCCGAGGATATGGCTTCACGGACTTGTCGGGCATTTTCACGCGCCTGCAACAAGCATGAAACTATCGAACTAGGTTCGGACATGTCGAACACGAGTCTTTGCAACTCGATATCTGGCACGCAGAGGGCCGCCAGCGTTGCTTCCCATTCGGCCCTGGCACCCTGACGATCGAGCTCGGATAGATCGACCAAGATGTCGCGTGAGACCTCGAGCTGACGTGCCGTCTGCTCGACACGCTCGATATAACGCCCCATCCAATAAAGTGAATCAGCAACCCGACTCAACATTGCCATTAGTTGGTAGCCTCTGTCGCGGTATGTTTCGACGAAAGTACCCAAGTGTCTTTGTATCCACCACCCTGGCTCGAATTGACAACCAACGAGCCTCTTCTCAGGGCGACCCGTGTTAGTCCTCCAGGAATAACGCGAATTGAATCGCCGTACAAAATATAAGGCCGCAGATCCACGCAGCGCCCTTCCAGCTGACCGTCACAAAGCGTCGGGTGACGTCCGAGACTTATCGTGGGCTGGGCGATGTAGTTGCGAGGGTTTGCCAATACTCGACTGCGAAATTCATCTCGATCCGCGGCGGCAGAGTGGGGGCCAATTAGCATGCCGTACCCACCCGAAGCGTCCGTCTGCTTCACTACGAGCTCGTCGAGGTGCTCGACGATGTACTTTCGGTCGTCCGGGCGCGAGGCGATATAGGTAGGAACGTTGGGCAGAATTGGGTCTTCGCCCATGTAGTAGCGGATCATGTCCGGCACGAACGGGTAGATGGCTTTGTCGTCGGCAACTCCCGTGCCGGGAGCATTTGCAAGTGCGACTCTCCCACTGCGGTACGCCGCAAACATCCCTGGGCAGCCCAAGGCCGAGTCCTCTCGAAACACTACCGGGTCCAGGAAGTCATCATCGATTCGGCGATAGATGACGTCAACGCGCTTCAAACCATCTGTGGTTCGCATGCATACGTTTCCGTCCTCCACGACTAGATCTCGACCTTCAACGAGAGTGACGCCCATCTGACGCGCAAGAAAGCTATGCTCGAAATAGGCGCTGTTGTAGACGCCGGGAGTGAGCACGACAATCGTTGGTAAGGAACCCCAATTCGAAGACAAATGGCGGAGAGTATCTCTAAGCCAGTCTGTGTACACGTCAACGGGTCGCACGCCATAGTGTTCGAAAAGCACACGAAACACTCGTTTCAACACCTCACGACAACCCAGTACGTAGCTCACGCCGCTAGGGTTTCGCGCATTGTCTTCGAGTACCAAGAACCGACCGTCCGTGTCGCGTATCAAGTCGGTGCCAATGACGTGAGTGTAAATGCCCTTGGGCGGCACAAACCCCATCATTTCACGCCTAAAGAAGCTGGCCCCGTAGACCAATTCAGGATCGACTACCTTGTCATCCAAAATGTGCTGTTCGCCGTAGACATCTGCAAGAAACAAGTTCAAGGCGTGCGTTCTTTGAATCAGACCGCGCTCAATTCGTTCCCACTCCTTGGCCGCAACCAGACGGGGGATCGGGTCGAATGGGAAGACCTTTTCAATGCCAGCGTCGTCGGAATAGACCGTGAACGTTACTCCTTGATTTCGCAGCAGCAAATCCACCATGTGCTGCCTTGCCGAAAACTCCGCCTCGGTAAGTTCGGTCAAGCTCTGCACTAGGGCGCGATATTCAGGCCGCAGAGCGCCTGATGCTTCGAACATTTCGTCATAACTGCCTGGGTCAACCGCGTAGTGGTCAAAGTCCACTGCTCGATATCGCCCCCAATCACGTTTCCAAAATGTTTCGATGGCTTGTCGCAATGAATCTTCGACATTTTGAGCATCTTTCGCCCGCGGGCGGCGAAGGGCTCATCACTCACTCGCCCTCCGGAGAATCCGCTACCAGCGTACGTCTTGGCAGTTTGTTGAGCCGCGAACTAGAAATTGAAATTGAGCGGCTCACGACGCGCCTTATGTCAAGGAGTTCCGCGTCACGATTCGACCTCGTCGCTAGGCAACGTCATTTATTGGCCTCTAGTCTCCTGGTCGCGAGATCCTGAGCGATTGTGGAGCGAGATCACCCGCGTCTATCGCGGGTCATATCAGATGTCAGCAAGCGGGATTTCTGGCTGACGGCTGACAGCTGTCATTCCCGAACCGTCGAGTCGCTCGATGAATTGCCAGTATTCCAATTGTGACCTGGCAAGTACCGACCTATATTGGGCTCAGGATGTGTGGTCGATTCACGGTTCAGGATGAAATCTACGAGATCAAGATCGCTGTTTCCTCGCAATTTGAGCAGCTGTTTCAACCCTGGCGACCCACTTACAACATTGCTCCGAGCGCTGGACCGGGCCACGAGCAGTTGATTGCCATTACTGCTCAGGACGGCAGTCGAATACTCAAGCTTGCCCGGTGGTGGTTCATACCATCGCAGTGGAACAAGCCGCTCAATCAGCTACCAACTGCGTTTAATGCCCGTTCAGAAGATATAGAAAGGAAGCCACTTTGGCGCGCTGCTTTCGAGTCGAGCCGATGCCTCGTTCCCGCTAACGGCTGGCGGGAGTTCAAAGGGCCGCGTGGGCAAAAGCAACCCTACCACTTTCACCTGGAGCAAAAACTATTTGCCTTCGCCGGCCTCTGGTCAACGTGGCATGGTCCCGAAGGTGATGCGGTCGATTCATTTGCTATCATCACTACGGAGGCAAACGACATCGTCAAACCCATTCATGACCGCATGCCCCTAATTATTCCAGCCGAAAATTACGACGACTGGCTCAACCCAAAGGCAGATCCTTCGAAGGTTCTGGAACAAGCCAGGAACAAAGGCCGACAGTTGCCTTTGGAGTGCTACGCCTCGGATGCCGTCGCCAACGACGTCCGTTATGAAGGGCCACTCGCAATCCAACGTGTAGAAGTCAAAGCGCTGCAGACCAAGCCCGTGCAGCAATTGCTCTTCGGCGATTTCCCGGAATTGGCAGCAAAACCGATTCGACGAGGGCGAAAACAGGCGTAAATTACGACCTCTGCATGCGCGACACGAGTGGGCGATTTTTGTTGTTTGCGTTGCTGGGCGGTTTTAGCTGCTCCTTGAATCTAAGCCTTGATTCAAACCCCTTCGGATTGAATATTCCGAGGCCCCCCATTTGCCGCGGTTCACTGCAGCAAGGAACACCAAGAGAACCCACGTTCACACTGACACGCCGGGTTTCGCGGCGGATGCTGAACTTGACTGCTCGGCGCTGGCGGCGGCTTGCCTGCGCGCACAGGTGGCGCGGTCCTTCGTAGAGGTGCAGCAGCAGGCGGCGTAACGACGTGGGAATTGATTGCCTCACGAGTGCTGGTTGGATTCCAATTGGCCAGAAACATCAGCTTTACCCATTACACGCCGCAACCCGCAAAAGGTTCCCGCCGGACCGAGCTTTTCTTTTGTCTCGATTACAATCAGCGTACGTGGGCCGTTGTGACAATAAAAGATCTGGCCGATTTCTTTGTGACCGACGGGACCTCGAGGCGAATCGAGGACCGTGCGCACTCGGAGACCTGCCCCTGTACCTTGAAGTTTTCCGGCGGTCTGGGAGTCGACAGTCTCTGGAGCGCCTCGATCCGGCCGGTTGGTGGGGCACCGGCTTGCATCGATCCGCCCACTGAATTCGGCTAAAGGCCCAGGTTTCGTCCGTGGATCTTTGCCAAGATTCGCGATTCGCCAACACTTTCGATCACGGCTAGTGCAGAACAATTCCAAACCGAGTACGGATTAAGTGTAAGAGGTTCGAGTAATCTCGTCGCACGCTGGTAGGAAAAGGACTTGCTTGATCCCGGAACGCTCATCGCTGGCAGGTACGAAATCCTCTCTCCCCTGGCGAGTGGCGGCAGCGGACTAATTTACGCGGCAACGGATCGCACCACAGAAAAGCGTGTAGCGGTCAAGGTATTGGGGCCGCATGTACTACACGAACGGTCCGCGAGAGAGAAACTAAGACTCGAGGCGATTGTCGCCGGGCGAGTGGAAAGCGAGCACATCGTCCAGGTTTCGGACGCCGGTGTGGATGTAGCTACGGGGGTTCCCTTTCTCGTGATGGAGCTGCTCAAGGGTCTGGATCTGCAGCACCTAGTCGAACAGCGGGGTCCTGTATCAGCCGATCTTGTCCTGGAGTATTTGCAACAAGTCGCATCCGGGCTCGACAAGGCTCACGCCTGGAAGGATGCCGACAATCATTTGGCTCCCATCGTGCACCGAGATTTGAAACCGGAGAATCTGTTCTTAACGCACCGGGAAGATGGCACACCGCTCGTCAAAATCCTTGATTTCGGCCTGGCTAAGGTGCTGTCGAGTTCGGCCACGATGAGCAGTGAGGTTCGCGGTACGCCGCTCTACATGGCCCCTGAGCAACTCTCGCAGGCGCCTGTTACGCCGGCGACGGATATTTGGGCAATCGGGCTCATTGCGTTCTTTCTACTGTCAGGCAAGTGTTACTGGAAGTCTGGGCAAAGTGACCACGCAGTGCTCCCTGCCGTATTGAAGGAGGTCGCGGATGGGCCAACGGTTACTCCGCAGGAGCGTCTTCAAGAATTCGGTGTCGAAAGTTGGTTGCCATTAGACTTTAACGAATGGTTCATGAAGTGTGTCAACTTGGATCCCGCTCAGCGGTTTCCGACGGCACGGGACGCCGTGCGCGCGCTCGCGCGCGCGCTCGACCTATCGCTGCAGCAGTCATCCCCCGCAGCCAGCGACGCATTGCGATCCGTTCCCGGTCGCAGCATTTCGGCAAGTAATCTCAATGTAAACGCAAGTTCGACTGCGGACCCTATCAATACGCAAAGGAACCTCGGTAAGGCTGCGGCGCCGGGGGCGGATGCAAAGGGGCGCAGGGCGTTACTGTTGGCTCTGGGTCTGATCGTGATTGTAGGATTGGCGATATTCGTAGGCAAGTCGCGCAATCAATCGACCACGATGCCGCTTGCAACAGCCGCCACGGCTAGCGAGACACCGGCTCCTAGCGGGCTGACCAATTTCCCGCCCGTGCGAGAGGCGCAGCCCGCACCCATCAATTCCACGCAAGCCAATTCTTCGTTACCGGCGAACCATGATAGTAACTCACTAGTCGAGCCGGTCGCATCGAACCTGGTCGAACCGGCGGCAACGCCGCGAGCACCCGCCATCAAGCCTTTCCCGAAATCCTCGGCAAGCGCGCAGGCAACGTCGGCGCCACTCGGTTCGTCGCATCGCATTGCGACGCCGGCAACGTCGGCATCGGCTCCAAGTGCGGGAACCCATGGCGATATGCCCGTCACACCTGCCAGAGTCCATCGTGACCCCGCCGATCATCGATGAGTTTGGGTAGTGACTCGCTCACCTGTTCAGTGTAATAACGGGGCAAGGTATGCCCTCAATTCTCGCAACGCAGACATTGCCCCACGGTGCCACTGGATGGGATCGAGTCCAGGGCTTCACCATCGTCGGAGTTGAAGGGCCTGCCGCCGGCCAGACCTGGGAATCGGCCGTGGGTCGTTTCTCGATGGGTACGCACCAATCGAACGACCTGGTCCTCGTGGATCCGATGGCCTCTCGGTTCCACTGCGAACTTTACGTGGACGCCTCGAGCGCTCGAATCGCCGACTTGGGAAGCAAAAACGGAACGGCCGTCGATGGCGTTCGCGTTCGCGACGCCTATTTGAAGCACGGCAGCCGGATAAAACTGGGACAATCCCTGCTCAGCTTCCAACTAGGTGGCCAAACTCACCCGATTGGCCTCTCCCCCAGAGCCGAGTTTGGAACTGTCGTTGGCCGTTCGATTGCCATGCGCGCCATGTTCGACGTGCTCGAGCACGCGGCGCGGAGTGACGCGACAATCCTCCTTGAGGGCGAAACCGGCACGGGCAAAGGGATTATCGCTGAATCCGTGCACGACCTCAGCCCCCGAAAGGACAAGCCTTTCTGCGTCGTCGATTGCGCCGCATTGCCAGCTAATCTCCTCGAATCCGAGCTCTTTGGCCATGAGCGAGGGGCATTCACCGGGGCTGTTATCCGCCGGGATGGCGCCTTTCAAGCCGCCGATGGCGGGACTATATTCCTCGACGAAATCGGCGAATTGCCGCTCGACTTACAGCCCAAATTATTGCGGGTATTGGAAGAACGGCAGATTCGTCGAGTCGGTGGCAACACCCAGCAAAATGTGGATGTACGGGTTATTGCGGCGACGAATCGCGACCTACGTACGGAAGTTAATGAAGGCCGATTCCGCTCGGATCTTTATTTCCGGCTCGCGCTGATCCGCGTCAAAGTGCCGGCTTTGCGAGAACATCTGGAGGATATCCCGCTACTCGTCGAGCGGTTGCTCGGGGCGTCGCGCAACGCTTCACCCGAAATCGCCGCTTCGCTGACGTCCCCCGACTTCATAGCGACGCTGCAGCGCGGGAATTGGCCGGGCAACGTACGAGAATTGCGCAATCATCTCGAAAGCTGCCTGGTCTTGCGCCAGGTGTTACCTTTTGGCTCTCCGAGTGAACCTCCCCCGACCCAGGCGAGCCCATCCAACTCGACCGCGGTCGACGCGGGTCTTCCGTACCACCAAGCCCGGATGCAATCGCAAGTCGCCTGGGAAGCCCAATACCTGCGCGCGCTTTTGAACCGGCACGACGACAACGTCGACCGGGCGGCACAAGCTGCCGGTATCAGTCGGGCGTACCTCTACCGACTGCTCAGCCGTCACGGGATCCGGCGGGGGCCCTAAGGGCTTCATTCGTCTACGGGGCGGCGACAAGTCTACGATTGGTGGACGCAGTTGTGCCGGTGTTTTCCGCTGAGTTTCGAGGAAGCTCGCCCTAGAAAACCCTCGGCACGCCAATCGCATTGCGAGCTGTGGTACCACTGGTGTCTATGATTGGCTTTCGCACGATCCTGCGGTCACTCCTGGCCTTCGGATGGGTTCTGGCGTTCGTCGGTTCGACATTTGCTCAAGTTGCAAATGTTGGAAGCGGTACGGTAAACACCCGTGATCCCGCGGCAGCAGAAGCGCTCTTTCGCGTGGGTCGGCAACTCATGCTCGAATCGAGACTCGAAGAGGCCTACGCAAAGTTCGAGGAAAGCTATCGGCTCGATCCAACCGCTGGCGCGCTATTCAACCTGGGCGAATGCCGTTTCAAGCAAGGCAAGACTGCTTCCGCATGGGCTCTTTACCAGCAGTCGGCGACGCTCGCCGACGTTCAGGGCAAGCCCGACCTTATGGACCTGGCGACAACGCGAGCCAACCAACTCCAGGCCGACCTCTCCTATCTCACGGTGCACGTTGCTTCGGCCGTGCCGGGTCTCGAGGTCATGCGCGATGGTGTCCTCGTAGGTCGCGCGCAGTTCGATGTATCGCTGCCCGTGGATCCGGGCCGGCACTCGATAACGCTGCGTGCCCCGGGGTATGAGCCGCTCAAGCTAGCCGTAATAGTGGGCGAAAAGCACGATCGACAAACAATCAATCTACCGAAATTGAAGGAAAAGCCTCTCGCGTTAGGTCCACCTGCTCCCCCACCGGCACCCGTTGTCATTCCGATTGCAGCTAAGGTCACGGAGACCAAACCCAACCCTTACCCGTGGCTGCTCGGTGGCGTGGGCGCGGCTTCGCTCTTGGTCGGCACCGTATCGGGGATACTTGCAATCAACGAGAACCATCGAATGGCTCAAGATTGTCCCGCGCGCCAAAACTGCACCAGCAACGTGCTCCTCGCTCAGGGCCGGCGTGACAACGAAGCCAAAATTGCCTGGATCGGCATTCCCGTCGGCATAGCAGCAGTGGGTGGAGCGGCCACATGGCTCCTACTTTCTCACAAGCCTGACAGTGATCGACAACCCGACAACAAGCTGATAGCCGTCGGAGCCAACGTCACCAGCCGAGACATATTCTTCAATCTTGACGGGGGGTTCTGATGTCAACGGCTTCCTATTTATGTCGTTGTCCCACTTGGACAAGTCTATTCGTCATTGCAGGTACCTCGTTTGCCGTCCTTGAAACGAATGGCTGTAGCTTCGCGGATTACTCGAAGTCATCGACTCAAAGCTCGACTCTGACCCCAGCGTGCGCCGAATCGAGCGTTATTGCCGCCGACGCCGGAGCTCCTGAAGGCCTCGTCGCACAATGGTCATTCGACGATAAACGTGGCTCAGATCCGCCTTGGCTCGACTCGCAAGAGCAGCGCAAACTGACATTGAAACCCGACGGTTCAATTCCCGTAGCGGCGCTCACTCGCCTCAATGGGCACGGAAATGCTCTGCTCTTGGACGGCAACACATTTGTCCAGAGCGACAACGATGAGACGCTATTCCCCGACCCTTCCGCGGGTTCTGGTTTCACGATTTCAGCGTGGATATCCCTTCGATTGGAGGACTTCAAACCGGCCACTACCAGCGCAACGCGCATTTGGCCGATAGTTTCAACGCTCGGAAAAGCTGAGGATTGCGGCGGGTACCAATTGGATGTGCGCTCCGAGCCGAATGTCGACGGCCCGATACTGGCCTTTTCGTACGAGTACCCAGCGGGTGACGCGGGGGCCACGTGCAGCCCTCCCAACGTACTCAAGGTCCCTCTCAGAACCCCATCGTGGTCGTGGGGATTCGGCCGCTGGCATCACGTCGTTGCAACATACACAATGCTCGATCATGACCAGGCTGCGTTGGCACTGTTCTGGGACGGGGCTCGCCTAGCCACGGACACGCCCGCCAGCTCGACTTATGACGGCAGTATTACCTTCACCGATCATACACTTTACGTGGGCTCGAATGGCCGCGTCGCTGCGAGTACCGACGGAACCTCGAATTACAAGGGTCACATCGACGACGTTAGTCTGTTCAATCGACCCCTGAGCGACAACGAGATTTCAATCTTTAGTCTTGCCTCATCAACCTATCCAGGTCCCAGCAATTGTCGGTGGAATGCCCTGGAACAATGGGACTTCGATGCTGGGAGTCTTTCAACCTGGAACCCGATCCCAACGCCGGCATCCGCCACGCTCGGCGTCAATGATCTTGATTGGGGCGCGGGATTTCTCTCGGCTCGACTGATCCCCGAGAAAGATTTGGGGCTGTTCGATACGGCTTACCTTACGGCGGATGTTCCGCTCGACGGCAGAGGGAAGGCGCGTCCTTTCGTATTCAGCATTGCAGCTGGAGATGACGCCTGCAATTGGGTCATTCAAGCCAACGGTCCCGATAAGTATGTAATTGATCTAAGGAATCCAAGTTTCTGCGTGTCTACCAGTTGTTCATTCAAAACTGACCGTGTCCAATGGGCCAGAGTTTCGTCGGATTGGGCTTCCGCTGAGGGCTCATTCGACATTAAGGTGACACGTCTTGAGTTCGACACTACTCGTAGTCCTGACCTTGAAGAGCAACTGCCGCTCGGCGGAGCAATTGGACCTGAAGGTTGGTGCTGGCGGCCACAGGCGTATGATCCGGCTACACTCGCGTCCTGGTTAGGACCTAGCGAACCGTCTTTGGCCGCAGTCAGCGCAACGCTCAGCGGCCGTACAAATACTACCGTTCGACTTGCAGCCGATTTTGGCGACCAGCTTCTGGATCTAACGAATTGTCGTCGCGTTGAGGTAGATGCTGACCTTCCGGTGCTGGATCCATCATTTTTCGTGTTCGTACTAAGCGATGCCTATGGTGCTGAAAATCAATGGAAATTCCGTGGCACCACGAGCCCGTATTCAATTGATCTCATATCGGAATTGACTTTCAATTCCGCGACCGACCCGAAATTCGAAAATGTACCGGATTTCAAACTCAGTCGGATACGTCTTATCGGTATCGAAAAGCCATACGAACAGGCCATGTCTCCGGAAATAACTATTAGAGCGATTCGATTTTATGCTGCCGACGGAAGGCAAGGCTGCGAGGCGCTATCCAAGCGGTAGATGGTCCAGAGCAACGGCAGGTTGCGAGAGCGGAAATACATACCTACTTGCAGGCAGTCGCGTGCCCGGGACGAAGGAATTGTACGAAGCTCTCTTTCAATGTTTCAATAAGTCGCAGCACCCCTTTGACCAACCGCTCCTTAACTCCGCGCACCCAGATAATCCCCAATTTAGCCGAGTTGTAACATCTAATTGCGAGCACCAATTCTCGGTTCCCCCTTTTACGAAATCATGTATCTTAGCTGATATTTGAACAGCTCAGTATCTAGTGAACGTCACCTGTCCGAACACTTGTGCAATCGTAAAAGACAGTTGCCTCATAGGGCATGTCGGAATTTTCTGGAGGCGGCGTAAAGATCGTTTTTGCGCAATTTGTCGAGTAGCCAGATTCAACGAGTCTACTCGAGGTCGCTAGGGTATCTGAATAAGTTTTCCATCGGATTGTTGCTCGACATTGTGTGGTTTTACATTGAACGTCTAGAACCTTGAAATCCGAACTCTTTGACATTCCAGCGAGATCGCTTTCAAATGCACCTTTTGCCTGAGGCGCCCACTTAGGATCAAGAGCCTCACTGTCTACGGCATGCTCGTGCTGACGTATCAACTCAGCAGCACGCTTTATACCGTCCTCAGGGGTTGGTGGCATGTCGGTATTCTCCAGTACCGGGTGCTCGTTTGATGACACCGACGAGACTTGCTTAGCGTCCGATTGCTCCAATTGAGCAACGCGCTGA
>PMCK01000404.1 GCA_003154095.1 Myxococcales bacterium
ACCAAGGTACCGAGGTGCTGGAGAATATCGGCACGACTGAATACTCGCCGGACGAGCTACTCGCCCTTCGTGAATTCACCGAACACTACGCCCAAGTCATTGCAGCGCTGTCTATCGAGGACAGCCAGCTCTTTGACGCCAAAATCGCTGGCAAGGGCTACGAAGACCTTGCCGTGTTACGCGGAAAAACACCGGACGCAATCAAAACCGAAGTCAGCCGTCTCTGCCAAAGAATCAGAGAAGCAGTCGGTGACCATGACAACTCCGAAACTAAGCTAACAAGGTGGCGAGAAGGACGTATGCGGAGTTAACCTATTGACATCATTCGACTTATGGTGCTATAAGTATGAAACAATTTAGTTCGACACCGCGCTCCAGACTTTCTGATAGTGAGTGGTGCCAGCTCGTCAATCAGCTCGCGGAGTTGGATGCTGTAAGTTTTGAAGCCTTGGTGATGGCCGTACGACTTCGCGGGCGGTTCGAGGAGGAGAACCGAGTGGGGAGGCGCATTGGTACGCCCAGCCGCTGAACTTGTGAGATCGTCAATCGGGGCGTCCGCTCTCTCAGCGGGTAAATGCCTCGGAAATCCTTCAGCGGGGCAACCCGATTTTGGAGGATACAATGGCGCGTGGCCCAATCTATGCAAATCTGGAATCCAGTGAAGGTGATATCTTTGCTGAGGGGGCGTGGGAAGACGCTCGAACATATGCAGCCAGCTTCAAAGATTCGCCCGACACAAGGCAAGAGCAGGCCGACCAGTTTTCAAATGACCGGACTTCTCGATGGAGGAAATGGACATTGATCGCGTTACTTTCGGTGCTTGTCGCAAGTCTTGGACTTTTGCGTTTTCTACGCAGCTAGAAATATCTCCGAACAAGACGACAGTTATGTCGTCTTGTTTATGATAAGGAGACCAAGTTGCCGATGATACAAGCTAGCTATGGAACCGTTATGTGGGGAATTAGGCCAATCAATGATCATGGGAACGTGATCAATTCTGGCCATTTTTCCGTCGTGGTTTCTTCAGATAGCGCCAACGCAAAGT
Source organism: Myxococcales bacterium (assembly GCA_003154095.1). GTDB lineage: Bacteria > Myxococcota_A > Polyangia > Polyangiales > Polyangiaceae > FEN-1139. The sequence goes on from PMCK01000404.1 coordinate 1,046, forward strand.
CGCGAGCGAGATTGTGCGCCATAATGACCCATGAGCCCAGAGACAAGAGCGGCTCTCTCGATCCCTTCCTTGCGCATACTTGTTGGCATGACCCTAGTTCCGGAAGGCCCGCACGACGGCTTGGAACGATCTGTTCGTGGAGTCTTGTGCAAGCAACTAAAGAACAGTGGTCGCAATGGCAACGATTGGGGTCATGTTGCGATGATGGTTTGCTCCAATTCTCAAGACTCTGGCGTCAGGTTGTGCTTGGAGATTCTTTTGGACAATATCTCCAAGTGTATATCAATAAGAATCAATTGCCCGCGGACCTAAAGAAAAATTGCGCTCGCCTTAACGCTGGCGATGTTATTCAAGTTTACGATGCTGGCCAATACTCGATTGAAGTCGTGATTTCAAGCAATGAGTTCCATAAGGTCTTGTCCTCGGATGCGGTCGACAATGCCACCCAAACCACCATTATCAATCAGATAGATTCTGTCGTGGCAATGCGCCTCAAAGTGGCTTCCAAGAACGAAGGCGACGCGGATCCGTCCAAGATTGTTTGGATTCGCGAGGAACTCAAGGAGAACGAATCGCAAGAGGTCTCTTACTACAAGCCAGCAACTTGGCCGCGACGACTCCGCCTCCGAACATTACGCTGGCAACAAGTCGGCAGCCTTACAAATTCCAAGTACCACGCCCTCAGAAAAGACGTTGAGCAATTGCTCCAACTTTGAATTAGAATGGAGTCGCGTGAATGCATTCAAATGACGATGGTCCCATCTTCGCATGCCTAAATGCTGGCGAAGGCAATGATTTCGACGACGAAGCACGAATTGACGCGTCATCCTATGCATGTGGTTTCGTCGAACTCACGCCAGATCAAGTTGACAGCATGAACAGATCAGCCTTGGAAGTGGTCGAAGGGGCTCCACGTATTATCAATCTCCGACGGTGGAAGCCAACACAGACCGGCCTTGAACTCGAACTAGCTGCCGCCGGCGGCTTCAGCGATGATACTTTCGATGACCTGCCGGGAGGTGGAACGATCAAGATGGCAGTGATATGGAACAAGGGTGGTGGTTTTGAGCTAACTTGGACGGTATCGGACTACTTTGCCGAGTCTCACCTGATGCTTGTGTTTGCTGACCATGCATCGGGGCGGATGCTTGGACACGCACAAGATCTTGGAAAACTTGAGAACGGAAAGCACTGCTGGCCAGCCACAGTCAATGAACTCGGTTTCCCGCCGTCCATAGCCTGGGAGATTTGGCCATTCGTTATAAGTTCGACACGCAGCGCAGCCAATGGCCAATACTAAACGTGGTCAGCTTGCGTTCATCGCGCCTGTAGTCGATAGGCTATCAGACGACGTCCGGGCAATCCGGGTGACTCTTGGCCCCGGTGGTTTCTTAGCACGAGACCGACCAATGCTCCGTTTCGACATTGTGGAACGTGTCGCATCTGCCGTCACGGCTGACTACGGCACTCGCATGTGGAAGTTTGACCCAGATCCCGGTTCCCAACTCGGTGAGGAGTCTGCTCATCTGGCAGCCTTACTCGCGGCTATAGCAAGTTCTCGCGGGATACCCACAGGTCAAGGACACTGGCGTGGACGGGTGTGGGCTACCGGCGCAATTAACCCTGACGGTGCCAGACTGCGCCAAGACGTTGATAACGCAAAAGAATGGCATAAGAAAATTGATAAGTTCTTGTCTCCAACTACTGACGCCCAACTATTGCTGATTCCTCATGCGTTGGAAGTTGAATCCACGCGTCTCAATCCCGTTCTCAGTCTACAGGATTTCCGGAATAGGACACTAAGTCGCGAGTTCTGGGATGGCGTTGTGAAAGTTATTCTCGTTGTTGGTGGAAATGAACTCCGCGATCTCGTGGAGGTTCTTATCGGCAATACCGGGCCATCAGAATTCGTCCGTGGGAGCGTCAACGTGGCGGATGGAGAGCGGAGCGCGGTTTCAGAATCGTCCCTAGCAAATGGAAGACAACTGGTCACGGAACAGCAAATTTCGATTCCCGTCTTGGGAACCAGTCGCTCGGACAATGCATTTTCTAAATCTTCCAGCAAACGCGAGGCCCAGTCGCAACCCACACTGACCCGACCAGCGACTAGGCTGGTCAAGACAGGCAAGTCCCGCAGTTGGACTAGGAACCCCAGAACATACGTCCTAGGGATTCTTGCCATGGCTGCGAGCTTGTTTGTCGTAGCCTTGTCCATTCATGGTCATGGTTCACTTGATATTTTGTTCGATCAGTTCTTTGGTGCCGGCAACGTCGGACCGAAGCCAATATCGTGTGGTGCGATGAACTTTCCTGACTGTGCTCATGTGCCCCTGCACACGGTGCACAAATGGATCGAGCAATCGAAATCCCATACGGGAGATCGCTCCAAAGTATTGGATTGCACAAAGGATATCGATATGCATGAAGATATCGATTCCGGGCTTATGATTAATTTGTGCAGGTGCCCCTGCAATGATCTCAAGAAATAGTCACGAGACAGCCTAACATAATCTGAGTGCTGCTTGTTTTCGACTCCCTCCCTTTCCGCCACTGAATATGCACGACATGCGTGTTGTACGGATCGGTGTAGCGGAATTCGAACGGCCAAGGTTGACCGTGCGCGTCCTGTTATGAATGCACGTGATACTTCATTGTCACTCCAGTTTGTTCAGCGTATCCGCCATGTATAACATGAGCTCCGAGAAGTAATCGGGCTTGCGAGGGTGCATTGGACCCATTCGATAAGCCAAGCGCTCCTTAATTGTCCGATAATCGGGCAGGTATTCCAGTATTCGGTCTAGAGTTTGATCAACAACACGCCAATGCCTTGCCTCGAATTGCCCGGCCACGGTGAAGTGAGATGTTCCAAAGTCGACAAGTTTTGCCGTCGCGTAGGACTCCGCGGACGACTTGTTGTCGCCGGGCACCAAAATGACATTGCTCCAATGCGGGTCGCCGTGCAGGAGACATTCAGTAGACGTGGCACGAAGGGCGTCTATGTAGGCTCGCGCATAGTTCAATCGAGAACACCCTTCGTCCCACCGAGGTCGGCCTTCGTCATCCCTGTCGCGTGACATCACGTCTAATGCCGATTTCAGGGTGAAACCATCGACAAATTCCATTGTCGCATAAAATACTCCGCCAATAATGCTGGCGTGATATATAACGGCCGCGTGCGCAGGAGCTGCAGTCGAGGCTTGTCGCGCCTCGGCCATCCCTTGCTCGATCCTATTTCGTGTATCCCTGGGACGCAGACGAAGCCATATCTTCAGGGCCTCGCGTCGATCAAGCAAACGATTGACTGTTTCAAACACGATGCCATTAGCTCCGCGTCCGACTTCGCCAATGACATCGCAGTGCTCGATCGGTATCCCCCTCAAAAGGAGTATCCCTTTTTTAACCTCGAACGAGCCAGCATCAGGTTTCGTCATACTTTGTACCGGTCTTGCAACGGACCTTAGGTGCAGCCATTCGCCGTTTCCAAGTGGGTCCAGTCTGTCTGGTCAGAATGCAAGATGATTACCACAACCGAGCCATGATGCATGGCGGCTGCAAGAATTCATACTTCTCTCCACTCCCATATCAACTTGACAGACATAACTGGTGCCCGCAACGTGCAAGCGGGAACCGTAGACACCGGTGATGATCGACTCGACGCGTTTGATGCCGAGAGCAATTGCATGGATTCCCGCACGAGCCCGGTCGATCCACCACGTGTCGTAGCCGTCTTTGCGTTGACTACCGCACGCATTCTGAACGCGGCGCGGGCCACCTCACTCCTCGAATCGAGCCACTGCCGCGGTGATGGCTACACGTTGACCTTGCCGGTCAACTGCGATTATCCTTGGCCATGGCTGCTCCCCAGATAGTCCGAGCCTGCCGCCAGGAACTGAACGTTGTACATCGTAAGTGTTGCTCGGGGCTGGCGATCGCGGCAACGGGATGGTTCGTGCTGTACTGGGCCGTTCCGGTTGTCTTTGCGTTCATTGCGCTTCCATTCGTCCTTGTCACCGGACTCTTTCGACTTGACGGCAAAGTAACTGCGTTCGTCGAGCCGATCTCTGAGTTCTGCCGCCTTTACGCGTCAGGTGCGCTCGCAGTCTCGTTTTGCATCTATCTATTCTTCTTTGACATGAAGGAATGTCGGCGAATAATTCGGAAGTACAATAGAACGGCAATCGAGAGCGGTGCGCTCGCTTCTGGTCCATTTCGAAACGCTCCCAAGAATGCATCGTACAATCGCGACAATTGGGCACAACACGCAAACATGGACTCGTTCTCCGAATCTTCCGAGCGCAACCCCTTCTACAACGACGGCAGGCAGACCAGTCCAAAGAAGGTCGCAAATACGGCGAACGCAATGCGTTTCCAGCACTGTGATGCGTCAGTGTCGCAACGCGATGAACTGGAGCGCCAGATCGACGATACCGAGCGTGCAGTGCGCGAGGCACTGTCAGGGTCGCGGCGTTGGAAAGACGTTTGGCCACAAGTCAGGGCAACGAGGGAATCGCTTCGCGAGGCCAAGAAGATGAGTCCCGACGATTGGGAATTGGTGCAACCGCGTTTCCAATGTTTTGAAAGTCTCATGCTAGATGTTGAGCGGCAAGCGGGCGAATTTCGGCAACGGCAGGCGGACGTGTCCCGAGCATCCGCCAACCACGTGGACCAAATTGTTGACCGCGCTGAATCGGGTCGCCCAGTTGGTTCTACCGTCGACAACATGCTCGGCCCGGCCGAATTGCTCGCCGATGCCTGCATCGCGGCAGTGACCCTTGGATTGCTCAGCACACCTGCGCATGAACCGGACCAAAGGAAGCAGGAACTCCTCTTCTGGTCTCAGAAACTACGCGAAGCGTGGGATCAATTGAAACAGAACAAGACCGAGATGCGCGGCAGTGATAAGTCTGAAGTCTACAAAAAACTTCTAGGCGTTCAGGCGGATCTCGACGCTGCGTGGCAGGAATGGCGAAGCGCTAAGCAACAACGTCGCGAATCCTCCCGAGCTGAATGGAGAACTCAGGCGGAGGAACAAATTGGAGTGTTGGAATCTCGCATCGAAAGCCTTTCCAGGGTGGCGGAACAAAAGGAAGAACACCTCTCCGTCTTGGAAGCAAGGCGAGATGGTGCGTCGAACGACCACTACCGCGAGCGCGTTGAGCAATGGATTGAACAAGAAACCACCGCATTGCAGAGCATTCGAGCGAAGATTGATCGGCTCACAAAGCGGCTCGAAGACAAGCGAGAGCGACTCGACCAGTGACGAGCCATGGACGTCCAAACGTCATTCAATGGTTGTCCACCATTGTTCGAGTGCCTGCCGCGAGCGCCGCAGTGCTTCGTCGAGTGCCATCGCGTAACGTTTCAGAACGATACGTTCGGCCTCTGCCTTGTCCGGAGTAATCTCAAAGACCTTCTCAATGTCGCGAATGATCTCACTCTCTTTCGCGTGAGTTGCTAACACTGTTTCAAAGAGTTCTCGTTCTGAAGGCACTTCCCGCTCGTCCTCAGGCGCGGGAGTCTGTTCGAATCTCATATTGGGGCAATTGATGTTCTTATACGCACTACATTACACCACCTGATTCAAAGCATGCAAGGTAACAATAGGCACTGACTAGCCAGCACGGGGAACACCTTGTTTCGGCCTACTGAGACTTCCAATTTTCGGCTTCATCGTCCAATCAAGCAAGAGCGTTAATGTCGGCATCGGCTGCAACTTGCAAGCGGGATCCGTGGGACTCCGGCGGCGAATAGCTCGATGTGTTTGATGCCGAAGCGCCCACGCGTATTTCCGTGTGAATCCGGACGTGACTTCGAATTCGTGTTCTTGCAGCTGACCCGAGGCTCAGGCAACGGAACGTCGTCCTGCTCGTTGAGTTGGTAC
>PMCK01000227.1:0-16545 GCA_003154095.1 Myxococcales bacterium
AAGGGTACCTCGGAGCTCGCACTTTGACCCCATTTAGCCCTGAACGAGAACGGGCATTCGTCTTCTTCGGTGACGCATTTATCGCCAATGTCATCAGCGCTCGTTCGAGAATACTCGAGGCGCGACGCATGCGCGCCCAGTCCGAACTCGAAGCTGTCGATCACGGTGCGCTTCTCTTTGGCTGGCTCGAAGGGCGGCGCCCCTCCAGTTTGGCTGAGCTTCTCGAATCGGGCTGGCTCAGCAAATCGGATCTAGTTCACTCGGATGGTTCTCCAATAAGCTGGTCTCAATCCGCTGGGGCGCACAGTCATTGGGGCTATTCCAAGTCGCTAACACCGATCGTGGACTTACCATTCGACAAGGTCAGTAGCGACGAGGTTGCCGCCTACAAGTCATTTCGCACCCGATACGACAACGACATGAATGGCATTCTCGATCCCACTTCCCTGCGCGTTGAGCGCACTGCAGATGATAAAGAAATTCACACGGAACTGCGTGTTTTCCCGATAATGCCACGCGGCAGTTTTCAGTCGGAATTTAGAGAAATCACCCGGATTGTCGGTGACGGCCGCGTCGAGCCGGGCGCCCAGGTTCGTGGTTTGAGTGTGACTCTGGGAGTGGGCGAAGGCTCGCCACTGCGCAACCTGACCGATGAATCGATTCACAGCTATCTAGGAAAGGGCAACCTGAGCGTTAGCTTCGTAGGTGATTGGGTACGCGCCGGTTTGGACGAGGGTTCTGCAATTTGGGACATCGCTGCGAATGAACACATGATCTCGGGGTTACAGACCGATGACACGAGCCAGAACACCCGCATCAATATCGACTCACTGATACCAAGACTTCCGGTCTGGATTGCGGTCAACATCAAGAGTCGCTTGCTGCTTGCCGCCGCATTGACCGCACTTCGAGCAAAAGTCGAAGAAACTGCCAATGGGCTCGTGAAATGGCAAAAGGATGCCCCTTACCGCGATATCCCGATTACGCGGGTGCGTGCCAAGGAGGGCGATTCGGCAGACGCGCTACAGGCCAGCATCTACTATGCAATTGCAAAAGACGTACTCCTCATTAGCCTGCGCCGTGACATTCTAAACTTACGTATTGACGACGTGCTGGAGGGACGTACACCCAAGGCAGGTCGCTTACCCAGCACCCCGTCGCAGTTTGCCTTGGACTTCGCACCATTGCTTGGCGGTTGGTTGCGCCGCGCGGCCCTTGCGAGTCTGGACACTACCGCAGTAGAAGCCCATGAGCGCGCCTGCATCGGATTCGAGGTCTTGGCCCGCGGGGTTGGCACGATTCCGACGGACCCGGTCACCAAACGAGAACTAGCTTTGCGGCTGCTTGGCTACGACCCGGAATCTCCGCAAGGCGGCCCGTTTACCTGGCACGATGGCGTTTGCGAGCATGCGGTTTATGGTAATCCGGTAGAGCCACGTGCCCCCAACGCCAATGACCCTAGTCTCCCACTCCACGCTCTGCTTTCTGATATTGGATCCCTGCGATTTGCTTTGGGGTTGGTCCCTCGCGGCGGTTCGCTCGAACTTTGGGCAAGATTCCAATTACAGAAGGAATCGAGTCCCCCAACCCAACCGATGAGAAACTGACGTCGATCACTTCGCGTTCAGCGGGCTGATTCAACTTGAAAGAACCACGCGCAATCCCCAAAGGCCGTCTATCACGGCTAACTCGGCTGGCAGCATTGGGTGCTCAGACTGGCGTCAATCTGCTCACGTCCAAGGACAATACTTCGGCGGCACTTAAGGCCGCCGAAGTTCTGGGCAACCTTCGAGGGCTTGCGGCCAAGGTGGGTCAGATGGCCAGCTACATTGATGGCGCTGTACCCGAGGCCTATCGCGGCGCCTACGAGGCGGCTTTGCTTTCGCTGCGCGCGGCAACCCAGAGTTCTCCGCCAGACGCGATTCGGAGGGTAGTCGAACAGGAGCTTGGAGCAAAAATCGAGAAACTGTTCGTCACCTGGGAAAATGATCCCTTCGCCAGCGCCTCGATTGGTCAGGTTCATCGAGCTACGCTCGATGACGGTCGCTGGGTAGCCGTCAAAGTCCAGCACCCGGGAATCGAGCGCGCGGTTGAAAGCGATCTTCGCAATGCGGGACTAATTGAAACAATGGCAGGCACAGTTCTGCCGCGAGCCGTCGATACCAAGCGCCTGTTCAACGACATTCGAGCTCGTTTCCGCGAAGAGCTGGACTATGAGCGCGAGGCCGAAAACCAGCGCGTCTTTTCAAGAATCCATGGAGGGGATGCACAAATTTTCATCCCTGATGTCGTCGGCCACCGTTCGAGTCGCAGGGTACTTACAACGGAATTGATCTCTGGAGCCACACTGGAGGCGGCCGCGAATTTTGACGAAGTTCAACGGGCCTCCTACGCCTCCACGCTATGGCGATTCGAATTCAAAGGACTGCTCCTTCACGGTCTCTTCAATGCCGATCCGCACCCAGGAAATTTCCTATTTCAACCTGACAATCGGATTGCATTCTTGGACTTTGGTTGCGTGCAGCCTATGGAGGAACCGCTGCGGCTGGCGGCCAATGTCCTGCACGCAGCCGCCGTACGGAGAAACGAAGCCGACTTTTATTCGGCTGCCACGAAGATGCTCGGCACTCGAGGCGGCAGCTATGAGCGCGCTGCCGTGGCCTATGTGCGGCGATGCTTTACGCCAATCTTCGAATCGCCGTTTCAAATCACCTCGGACTACGTGAAAGAGGTCGTATTGGGCATCCGTGCGTTGAAGGGTGAAATGTTTGCCAAAGACAAGAGTTTCGTCATGCCACCTAGAGGCCTTGCATTCATGAATCGACTTCAATTCGGCTTTTACTCGGTTCTGGCCAAGCTCAATGTCGTAGTCGATTATGCCGAGATCGAACGAGAAATTCTTTCGAGCAACGACGTTTTGCAGAATGGTACTTTTGAACGGTAACTGGATTTGGCAGGGTCGATGTCGCAGGCCAATCGGCAACCATTCTTTGTCCAATGTCGTTTTGTTGATCCGGCCAGTCTTCTAAGGCCATTGCTGCGACAGTGCCTGTTCGCGTAGAATCGTTAGCTGCCCAAGCCACTGTCGGCCCCAAGATTGCTTTGTCTTCGGCACCGAGTGGTTTGCGAGCGAAATCGATGGTCAATTCAAACACTCGGGTTGAAAACGCTGTCCATCGACATCTCCCCCTGGTTTGGCGAGTACTTCGACGCGCAGGACTTCGACCCGTCGATGCAGACGACGCTGCTCAAGATGTGTTTTGGGTCTTTGCGCGACGTGTCAACGACGTTCCAGTTGCAGCCGAGAAATCATTTCTCGCCGCAACCGCCATGAGAGTCGCCTCCGAACGGAGACGGTCAAAGTGGTATCGCTCAGTGACAGAGCCCCTGGATACCGAGCAACTCGCATTACCAGAGCGGTCACCCGAGCAAACGCTCGAGACACAGCGACGCTTGGCGGTACTTGATGAAATCCTCGGAAAAATTGACACCAAGGAGCGCGACGTCTTCATTCTGGCAACCATCGAAGAAATGACGAAATCAGAGATTGCAATCGCCCTAAATATTCCCGAGGGAACTGCGGCGTCGCGCCTGCAGCGCGCCAAGGCGGCTGTAGCGGCAGCCGTGCGCCATCAGCAAAACCTAAAGGGGAGACTCTTATGAAGAATCGAGACCTTCCGGGAAGACGTGAGGCTGATGCCGACGAACGAAATATTGCGCTCGATCCAGACCAACAGAGGGCGATTGAACAGTTGATTGAGACAGCTCGGACTGATAAGCCTGAAGAGAATTTGACTGGCCGCGTGCTCGAGGGGATCGCCTATCGACAGTCCTTGGCGAATGAATTGGCAGCCTCGATTCGACCTGCTCGGCCGCTGCGCGGCTCCTTCGCCACCGCAGGCGGCGTATTACTCGCCGCGGCAGCGGGCTTCGTTTTATGGCTGCATCCTTGGAGCTCAACCTCGACAATCAAGATATCGCCCGAGCAGTTGCCGGCAAAGAGCTCCACGTTCAATCCGGCAGCCTCGTCTAGTACTCAGCCAGTACTGGACCCATGCAACGAGCGTCGTGTGGCCGCCGGACATCAACCGTTAATCGACGACTTCGAGGATGGCGACGACGAAGTGGCCCGCCTCGAGGGTCGCTCGGGGTTGTGGCGTTGGGTGAGGGACACGGATCTTCCCAGATCGTCACCAGCGCTACTGCCAATACCGCGACCTAATCCCCAGGCGGGCAATCGACTTGCGTTGCATGTCAAGGGTGGACAATTACTCGACTGGGGAGCCGTCGTAGAATTCAATTTCGTGCCCGCCTGCTACGATGCGTCGGCGTACCAGGGGCTATCCTTTCAAGCGAAAGGACCGGGGCGAATCTTCGTGGCACCCAGGGAAGTTGGCATCATTCCGGTCGCCAATGGGGGTACCTGTACTGACGATTGCCACAATGCGCATGTGCAAAAAATAGAGCTGAGCGCTCAGTGGAAGACCTATGAGGTGCGCTTTAGCGAAGTTGCTCAGCGCGGCTATAATAAACCTGCATTCAATCCAAGCCGTCTCAACAGTCTAGCATTTCAGATTCACCCGGAGGATACACCGTACGATCTGTGGCTCGACGATATCCGCTTCCTCCGCCGCTAAGAAATTAGTACACACGATACTGACCACTTAGCACCAGGAGCGCCAAGAGATCCAACAGGCCCGAGTAATAACGTGTTTGGCCCGTTGGTGTCGTAAGGTTCCAGGCCGCATTCAAGAAATTGGTTCGATTGCTACTGGGGGTGGCAATTAACGCCGTCATGCCATTGGCGGCAGCAATGGCGGGATCATACGACGTAGCATCAACAACGGTGCCATCGAGCCGATAAGACATCCCGTATCCGGGCCCGAGGTTGGAGAAGAACTTGATGAGTTGATCAGCGTCCGTCACATCCCAGGGGTCGGTCCCAATCCAGATTTGATCAAGCACTATGTTCAGTTGCGTCCGGAAACCCTCCGGCCCATGCATATTCCACCCGGGATAGGGTTGCCCGGAAAAATAGGCTCTTATTGGTATCAGCCCAGTGCTGCTATCCGTCACACTCTTCCAATAACTGCGAGCGCTGCTGGCCGCCGCTGACCAAAATGAATCATGCGTAGCCTGCGCCCACATCTCATAGTAGGCGGGCATCTCTGCCGACGGTCGAGTAAAATTGTTGGATTCCGTATTCGGTTCATTGAATACCAAATGCACGTCCTGATCGAAGGTATTTGTCACATCGCCTACGATGCCGCCATTTTCACTTTCTTTGTTTCGCATGACGTCGAATAGCGACCATGCGTCGGCTTCGTAATCAATATGGCCGACGTCGGATGAATCACCATCGCCCCATCGATCATGCGCGAAAATCAATGCCATTACGAATTGCTCAAGACCGAATGGATCCAAACAGCGGCTGGGCGATGTAGAATTGTCAGGGGACGTGTCGCAATATGACTTGAAATATCCTCGTGCCGGGGCCGACATTTCCATCAATTCGGACCTTGCGTATCGCCAGAGCTGATCGAACTCCGTTTGTTTGTCCAGCTCCACTGTGATGATCATTCCGTAGCCAATACCCTCTGTTCTAATTTCATTGCTGTGATAAATGTCCTGGATATTGGCCTCGTCGGTGCCCACCCGGAAGAAGATGGCCTGAGTGCTCGGGTCGCCATGAAACAACTGATTGAAAACAGCGTTGATTTTGTCCGAAATTTGCTGGTCGCTCAGTTGAAGTACGTCGCGAAGCGCATTTGGGTATAAGGGAGGGCCCGTGAGCGGATAAAGGGTTCGGGGTCCGGCTTCTACCACATCATTGTGACCGAGGGAATCAACGGTGGACCAACAGCCCATCGCAGCCAGCAGTGGCACGATCCCGATGCACAGCTTCGTTAAGCTATGCCGGCTCGACTGGACGTCGGGGAAGCGCATTGCCCAAGTATAGTCCGAATGTTGGACCCCTCCCAGTCAGCAGATTAGAGCAACCCCTTAACACGGGAGGCCAGAACGCTATTGGGGTGCTTACTCAAGAATGCTTGTGCGCGCTTTTTTGCCAAATCCGTCTGGCCGCTCTTCATCAGGGCGTCAATTCGCAGTACTTCCCCTTCAAGCTGCAGGCGGCCTCTGGGAAATGACTTATTGTATGCGTCAAGGCGCGATAATGCCCCACTTGCATCCCCCTGAGCCAACAATGATCGGGCGCCGTCTAGGGCGGTCAACTCCTCGGACAGGGCGGATGTTGGAGTTTCAGGTTTTGTTTCAACGCGAGGCGATGGTGCAGACTTGACGTCATTTCCAACTTCGGCCGCTGCAACCGCCGGTTGTGTCGGGACGGACAGCTGGCTGTTCTCGCTTTGTAGAGCGAAAGTTTCGGGTCCGTTTGATTTTGCGACTGTTGCCGTGACAGCTGTGTACGCCAGATGGGAGTTGTGTCGATGCCAAACATAGTATCCGAGGGGTACTGCGGTAACGGCTCCAATTGCAGCGACTGTCAGCAAGAGCTTTGGCCAGCCCCATTTTGTCAGCAGGCTAGTAGCCGACACTCCGATAGCCCCCGCAGACAGTGCAGCGGATCCTGCGAGGCCCAAGGCCGCCAATGTCTTCATCCGAGCGCCTGAAGAACAACGATACGTCGCCCCAGCGTTGAGCAGTGCACGCTCCAGGTCACTGGTGCTTTCCTCGTGTAAACGTCGTGGCTCCATCATGCTCTCACCTCGGCCTATGGGGGCCTTGTAGTGCAATCACGCGCTCCCTAAATTCCAAGCGGGCCCTGCGTAGCCGAGAGGCAACCGTTCCTCTTGGGATCTCAAGCACGTCCGCGATCTCGGACATATTCATTTCTTCGAATTCATGCAGCACGAAGATAGTTCTAAGATCGGCATCCATCTGGTCGAGCACCCGGTCAAGCATTAGCCGTGCCTGTCGTTGATCCGTAAGTTGTTCCGGCGTTGCGAAAGACTCAACCAAGTCAGGTGGATCTTCGGTTTGAACTTCACGTCTTCGAGCAATCGTGCGCCGAGCATGTGCTGCGACCCGCAATGCGATTTGAAGGAGGAAGCTTTTTTCCGCACCGTGCCGGATATCGTTCATCCGTTTTGCAGCCGTTATGAACGTGCGCTGCAGATCATCGTCAACTTCAGCCTCCGGTGTTCCCGCGTTACGCAAAACCCGAGCAACAAAATCGATGTGTTTATCGACCATGCCCCGCAACCGCTCGTCCTTTTCGCGTGAGCTCACAACCTGACGCAAGGTAGCCGTCTTGATGGGACTCGGCAACAGACGGATAGCCGGCCCCCTCGGCGTTTGCTGCTCGCTCGCGTGTATCAGGGGCAAAGTCATTTCTTGTAAATTCAATGCCCGGTCGGGCCTGGAGTGATCACGATTGGTCCAAATGCCGGGAATTTTGCCCAATTGCGTTCGGAAATCTCAGGCGTATTGGAAAATCGCTCTCGAAACGCCGATCGCGCTGCCAAGCCTTCAGGCACCCACACAATCTGCCTTCAGCCTTGATCTATCAGCTCTCAGCCGGAGAATTAGAATATCTGAAAGCTGATAGCTGTGGCTGATAGCTAGAATCTAAGGACGAGTCCTAGGCCACCGAGAACCGCAACTCGCGGTGTCTCACCCACATGCTGCTCGGGCAGCATTGTGACGAATTCTCGATGGATGATCGGGACATGGGCGCCAATACTGAGCTCCAATCTAAGTGCACCTGCCAACCCCACTGACGCCGCCCCACGCGAACCCAATGACCACCAATTCCTGCTGACCGAGTCGGGATGAGCCACAACACCGCTTCCATACAGCAAACCACCCATCGCAACTGCGCAAAGCTCCGCATCCAGCTTTGACCCCGCGCTGCCACGCAGCGGGCACAAGTCCAAAGCCAACGCCGTAAGTTCAAACGCTCCCCAACTCGCGGAGTTCAATAGATCGTTTTGGACATGCAACAAGGTCAAGCCGGTAGACCATTGACCCAACATCGATGATGGGATGATGAATCTGGCACTGATTGCTCCTCCGAAGCTTGCACCGGGAGATATTACAGAGGCTGCCAATAGCTGAGCCCCGAACTCGGAGCGAACGGTGGATGGCGATGCGGAAACCGCAGCTCGAATCTTCGATGGAGTGCCCGGGCTCTCGCCCGGCGCTGGGGGCTTCGGTGCAGGGGGTGTCGCGGCCGCCACACCCTCGTTCTTGCCAGCCTCGGTTGTCGCTGGGGAGCTAGAATTTCTGGCAACGAGTAGTGCACTGGGATCCAAGGCAAGCGTCACGGTGAGCGAAAGTGCTTCGACGACCTCATCGCAAGTGGCCCCGTCGACCTTGCGTGTCTCCTTCTCGCCTTCCTGGTCGCTAAGCCGGAGTTCGCCCTTTATTTTGGTACCGGCACGGAAAAGTTTGATTCGAATCTGAACTGCGCTCTCGCCATCGAGCGCCCAGCGAACTCGGTCAGTACGGCCGTGCACAGCCTCATAAAATGCATCCCCACTGGAACAGCCATTGGGCGCATCGAACTCTATCCTTACCGGAGTGGGTTCGCGCGACAGCCCGGACGCGATTTGCCCGAAAGCGAACAAAACAGGGAGCAGCAAACCTCCAACCGTCACGATCAGCAAATTGACACGATCTGGTACTTCTGCGCCAGAGCGCAGTTGTGGGTACCGTAAAACGAACGGGACTCCTCCCACTCGGTAACGTCCGTCCCACTTATCCAACGTGCCGGGTCGGTGACCCGTACTCTACGCCGAGAGCTGCGATGCATAGGCACCCGGCGTCAAACCCACGATTTCCGTAAAGACGCGGGTTAGGTGTGATTGATCGCAAAAGCCCGTTAGACCCGCTACGTCTGATGGGCGCACTCCTCCCCGCAATAGGTCTCGTGCGCGGCTAATCCTAACACCCGATAAGTACTGGTGGGGAGGAACGCCGAGTTCAGCCACAAAGCTGCGATGCAAATGAAACTTCGACGTTCCGGTAAGTCTTGCACACTCGTCCAGCGTGACATTGCGGTGATGATTATCGTTCAGGTAGTCCCGCACAATCTTAGTACCCACGTGAATCGGTAGGGGCACGCTCCTTAGATTGTCGGCGCACTCGATGATCGATAACAAGAATTCCGAGACAAGACCCTCCAGACGCAGCGTGTCGTGATTCGATTCGGTGAACGCCGCCCACAACTCTCCCATTAGGGCAAGGTGCCTTCGGCCTTCGAACTGGTGGTTCAGCGAATGCATCAATTGCAATTCGTCGTCTTCCAGGAACCTTGCCATAAATGATGGTTCTATCAAGAGCAACAAGTAGTCAGTCTCACTTGGGCTTTTCAGCACTCGATGCAATTCACCTGGTACCAGAACGCCAAGCGACTTTTGAACCATGCAATGGGTTTGATTGCGGTACCGCCAATCAATGGAATCCACGGTACGGATAGCGCTACAGAAATCGAACGACGAATGATAAATTGTCCACCTGCGCTGCGAGTTCTTGATGTATTGAATTTCAACGCCCGGCAACTGTTGCGACCTGACAATTTTCAATGATTCCCGCGTTGGCTTTCGTACGCCTGCGCGGGTGGGCGGATCGCCCCAACTATCTAGGACTTCTCCGCGTAGCGTGATGGCGGCGGGGTGACCTTGTTCACGGCCAGCCTGTCGCGCTCGGGCATCAGGTACTTCTGCGGTCGATCCTGGTTGCCGACGGGATTTGAGTCCAGTCATTTGATGAATATAGTCGACCAACCAGAGTCGGCTGTCAAGTCATGCGGCCTCGACCCTTGCACTCGTCAACGTAGCGCTTCACTCCTGAACTACATTTTCTCCGGTGATTCAATACCAAGAAGCATTAAACCCTTCTCCAATACGCGTGCCGTGAAGTCACACAGCACCAGACGCGAATCACGTTCCGACTGCGAGGGGGCCTTGAGCACGGGACAGCATTCATAGAAAGTGCTAAATGCGGTCGCTAGTTCATACAAGTAACCGCATAATTTATGCGGGTCCAACGAGTCAGCTACATCGCGCACGACAGTTGGGTATGCCAACAAAGTGAGCGCCAGGGCCTTTTCCTCAGGAGCCACGATGCGAACTGAGTCTGCGCTCGGAATCTCAGCTTCTCCTTTGCGAAAAATCGAACGAATTCGCGCATGTGCGTATTGAAGATACGGTGCCGTGTTACCGTCAAAAGATAACATTCGGTCCCAATCAAACACATAGTCTTTGCCGCGGTCATTGGACAAGTCGGCATATTTGAGGGCCCCGATGCCGACTGCGTGAGCAATTGAATGCTGAACCTCGGGCGGTAAGTTGGGGTTCTTCTCGGTCACGATCGACTGCGCGCGACTGACGGCTTCATTCAGTAGATCGAGTAGCCGAATCGTTTCTCCAGCACGCGTTCGGAACATCTTCTTGTCAGAGCCGAGAATGGCACCAAACGAAACGTGCTCAGCTCGTGCGGGTTCAACTAGCCAACCGGCAACCTTGGCCGCAGCGAAGACCATCGACAGGTGTTGTTCCTGAGACGCACCGACTACATAGAGAATTCGCGTTGCGTGGAGCGATTGTGTTCGATAGCGGACAGCAGCAAGGTCGGTGGTCGCGTAACCGTACCCGCCATCTTGTTTTCGAATAATCAACGGCAAAGGCTGCTGTTCCCTGCCCAAGAAGCCGGGAGGGAAAATACAGATGGCCCCGTCGCTCTCGACCGCCAAATTGCGCGCAGTTAACTCCTCGACGACTTGCGGCAGCCAGGGATTATACAGGCTTTCGCCAGCCAGATGTTCGTCTCTGAGAGTCACACCCAGTAAGTCATAGATCGTATTGAAGTAGCGCGTCGATGCAAGTACAAGTTTCTTCCAGAGCTCAAGCGTTTCAACGTCCCCACGTTGCAGCATCACAACTCGATTTCGCGCTCGCTCCGCGAACGCCGAATCCGAATCGAATTTCTTGCGAGCCGCTTGGTAAAATGCGTTCAAGTTCTTAATCGACTGCTCGCCTGCTTCGACGTCGCCCTCCAGCAAGTTCTCAATCAGCATGCCAAATGGAGTACCCCAATCACCCAGGTGATTCTGGCGCAGAACCTTATGACCCACTGCTTCGAGCACCCGACAGAGCGCGTCGCCAATTATCGTCGAGCGTAGATTGCCTACGTGCAATTCCTTGGCCACGTTGGGCGACGAATAGTCTACAACGACCGTCTCCGGTGTCTCGGTGGGTGTAAGACCCAAATCAGCAGAAGCTTCTGAAAGGGCCTTTGCGAGATATTCACGAGTCAACCACACGTTGATGAAGCCGGGACCGGATATCTCGGCACGCTCGATGATATCTGCATGCGGGAGCCGATCGAGCAGAGCACTTGCAACTTCACGGGGAGGCCGCTTGAGAGTTTTCGCAAGTGATAGTGCGCAATTTGCCTGAAAATCAGCGTGTTTCGAGGTTCGCAGCATGGGGTCTGTCTCGGCGAATTCATCGCCAAAGGCCAAGCTGAGAGACTCGCGGAACAGTGGGAGCAACGCAATTACGGGATCGGACATGGCAAGGAACTTCTAGGCTGTCGGCTGGGTGGTGTTCAGTCAAGATTTAAATCGAGTTTCGAAGGCGTCCGTGGACCCAAGTAAGGCCACTCGTGAAGGCATGGGCATCGGGTTGGGTTGCGTGAAGAGCGATTCGCACTTCGATTGTCTCATCACACAGTACACAGATCGCCAATCGATGCTGCGGCGTGAGCGAGGTTAGCGCCAACCAGGCGCCTTGCCTGAATTTCGAGTAGGCACTAGCCGCATCGAAGGATCCGTCTGCTAAAATCACGAAGCGGCTCGCGTGCAGCGGGGCTGCAAGGCCAAGACCATGCGCCTTTGCCAGCGCTTCTTTAAGCGTCCAAAGTGCGAAGAACCGCTCCAAACGCGCGGGATCGTTAAGTGCGGATAGTTCACGAACTTCGTCCTCGTCGAAAAATCGCTCGGCAATGAGCAGTGGCTCGACGCGAGGCGCAATGCGTTCGACGTCGAGCCCAATCTCGAATTTTCGGCACACGCCGCAGGCGACCCAATCCGCAGTGTGCGAAATGTTGAAGCTCGTGGCCCTTGCCGAAGTTGGCGCGCTAATCGACAATTTGCCATGCGGATCAGCTTCGAATTCGAAGAGTTCGGGTGCTACTGAATATTCGCGGGCCAAGGCTTGACGGGCCAGTCCACGGCCCACAATGAATTCCCTGCGACGTCGTTCGCTCAGAAAACCGGAGAACTGGGTTCGTTCGGCGGGCGTGAACCATGCTCTAAATCGTTCAAGGCTGTAAGCGTCGATCTCGTCCAGTTGGGCGAGCCAGAGATGAACCTCCGCGGCGTTCACAGGTTCGACCACTTCGCCATTTTCCGGCATGCCGCCCGAACCCCTACCCCGGCGCTCGTGCTGGGACAAGAGTGCACCGACAATCAATTCTTGGACAACGATCGCCCGGCACTGAATTGTGCTAGAAGTCTTCCTCGCCGCGCGTCGCGCAGGCACCCGAGCAATTCATCATGTCCTGGCTAAACGACAAGACCACCGAACTCCTTTCCCGTGTTGAGCAAGCCAAATCGCTCAAAGTATATCCTTACTTTCGACCGATGGAGAACGTAGGCCCACGCATCAAGATTGGAGAGAAAAGTTGCCTCAACTACGCGTCGAATGATTACTTGGGCTTGTCGCAAAGTCGCGCACTCATCGACGCCGCAATCGAGGGTACGCGGCGTTACGGGACTGGGCTTGGTAGTGCTCGTCCTCAGGCCACGAGCATTCGGCACGAGGAACTCGAACGGCGCTTAGCGCGCTGGCTCGGCTACCCTGCATGCGCAGTTTTCACGACTGGCTACCAAGCCATCGTGGGAACCTTGCAGACATTTCTCGACGACGACACGACCGTCGTGCTCGATAAGCTCAATCATGCCTCGATTATGGACGGCATGTTGCTCGCTCAGGGTCAACACCCGGATATGGAGGTCCGCTTCTTCAAGCACAATGACGTGGCGCACCTGGATAAGACGCTGGCAGGCGCGAGTCATTCCAAGAAAATGGTCGTGGTTGAAGGTCTGTACAGTGTTGATGGTGACCTGGCGCCACTCGCTGACATGATGGAGGTCGTTCGCAAACACGGCGCGGTAATCATGCTCGACGACGCTCACGGTCTCGGGGCGCTCGGTCCAACCGGGCGCGGCGTTGCCGAAATGAATGGTCTTACTCGCGAAGTCGATCTACTGATCGGTACTTTTTCGAAGTCATTCGGCGCCGTGGGTGGGTTCGTGTGCGCCGACGCATCCTTGATCAATTACCTGAAATTGAGCGCCCGATCGTTCGTTTTTTCCGCATCGTTGCCGTTAGCTCAGGTGGAAGCTGCCATGGCCGCGCTCGATATCATCGAATCTGACTATTCTCTCGTGCATAAACTTCAAAGTAATGGCAATTACTTTCGCGAAGCCTTGCTGAGTCTAGGCTTCAACATAGGACAAAGCTCGACGCACATTACGCCCATCTTCTTGAATGAAGAGGAATTGACGATGAAGTTTGGAGCGTATCTGTACCATGGAGCCAATATTCAGATGATGCCATTCGTGGCTCCCAGTGTGCCGAAGGGCAAAGAACGGCTTCGCTGCAACGTTACTGCGGCCCATAGCCACTCGGATATGGGCTATACGCTCGAAGCATTGTCGGAAATTGGGAAGATGTTGGGTGTCTTGCCCAGTAGCGCGAAGACTTCCTCGAGTTTCATGGAGCGCGCCTACTGGTTCTTAGGTCACGAAATTCGTGGCACGCGAAACGCAGGGCTCCCATTCTTGAAGCATGAAGCAATGGAACTCGGCAAGAAGGCAGTCGAGAAGATCACGGGGAAGAAGAGCGACCCAGCATAACCTGGACGTACCAGAAACAATCAAGCCGCTGAGCTCTCAGCTCTCAGCTCTCAGCTCTCAGCTCTCAGCTCTCAGCCCGAAATCAGAAATCCTGATTGCTGACAGCTGACACCTGATAGCCCTGGTAGCGAGGGAAAACTCGTTTCCCAAATTGGCGAACGATCTCGCCTTATGAACTAAAGCCCGAGCTCTTCTCGTTGAGCATACAGGCGCATCAAATTATCCGAGAAGAGTTGCCCCTTATCGACGGTAATCACCTGCCCTTTGACGCCATCCATTAGGCCACTACAAAGCGCCAGCACAACGTCGGCAACGTCTTCTTCCTTGAGCCATTCAAAGCCGGGCGGAGCCAGGCGCTCCAAGAATTGGAACAATTCATCCCCAAACATGTCGCGCGTTGACTGTGTGGGCACGGCTGCCGCCCTAACGACGTTGATTCTAATATCTTCGTCGCGAAGCCTATAGTTGGTGTACTTGACTAAAGTCTCGAGCACGGCCTTGGAGGCAGCGACGAATTCATACCCGGGGTTATAAGAGTCAGGCCCCGGCGATGACGTCGCTACCGCATAACGTGGGTAACGCCCGAATTTTGCCTTAATCTGCTGCAAATAGTCAAAGGTTGGCCACGCGGAATAATGAATGCTCTTCGCCAGCGCGCGCTCGCTCATTTCTTCGAAACTGGGCACGACAACCGACCCCGCCACGTTGCTCACGAACACTTCAATAGCCCCGTGGCGGTCATGGATTTCCTTAAGCAAGGCGGTGGTATCTTCCGCTTCTGCCACATCCGCCTGCACCAACAATGGAGGCGGAGCCGAGGCATTCACGAACTTCTGGCGGACCTCGTCTTCATCCGCGCTGCCCCAACGATACGTCAAAATGCAGCTTGCACCTTGCCGAGCAAACCCAAGGGCAATGGCAAGACCGATGCCCTTGGTACCACCCGTCACTAATACTGCTTTGTCGCGAAAATCACGAATCATCGTGGGGCTCCATTGAGTCGAATGCGAACGGTCAAGGACTTAGGGCTGCGCCGTGCCCTGGCCGGAATCGCGCTCTTCGACTGACTTGTGGAATAGGTCGATCAAACCGTCGATGTTCGTAAGTTTGTTCAGCTCGGCTCGCGGCACCTTCACCTTGAGCTCGCGCATCGACCGCGAGACGACTTCGACTAGGTCCAAACTATTGGCCCCATAGTCCTTCATGGACTTGGCTGTGTCGATGGATGCTACATCCAGATCGTCAACGGCATCGGCTAAGTGTTTCTTGATTACATCCCAAATTTCTTCGCGGGTCATGTTGTTCTCTCCTTTGATAGTTGGATATGATCGCGCTCACCGTATAAGCGCATAACGTTGTCATAAAATGGACTGCCGTGATCGACGGAAATGACTTGGCCTGTCACAGCATCCATTAGACCGCTGCACAGGGCCAAGATTGTGTTAGCCACTTCGTCCACGGTAACGAACATCGAGGGATCAATGCGTTCGATGAATGGAATGCATTCTTCACCCATCGTTGCCTTCAATGATTCCGTCTTCACGAATGCCGCTCGGACAACATTAATGTGGACATTTTCAGCAGCTAGCCGAAACGCCAAATAGCGACATAGCGTTTCCAGTACTGCCTTCGACGAGGCCACGAAATCGTAGTTGGCGGTGTACTTGTCAGGCCCTTGTGAGGAAAGCCCGATCAGGTAGCGTGGATAATGGCCGAACACTGCCTTAATTTCCTGCAGGTAGTCGATCATCGGCCATACGCTGTATTCGATACTGCGCAAGAGTGAACGCTTCTGGTAGTCGCCCATTGATTTAACGACTTGGGCAAACGCAACGTTCGATATCAGAACGTCAACCCGGTCATGTTTCTTCTTCAATTCGTTTAGTAGAGCCTTGGTGTCTTCATTCGAACCGGCATCTGCTTCGACAATGCTGGGTACGGGTGCCTTGCGCTGCGCAAACTGATTACGAATGTCGTCTTCATCGGCGCTGCCCCACTTATTGGTGAGCGTGAGATGGGCGCCTAATTGGCCGAACGCGAGCCCTGTGGCAAGGCCAATACCCTTGGTGCCCCCGGTGATGACCACCGCTTTGCCGTTGAAGTCATTCAACATATTCACCCTCGATACGGTCTCGGATTTCATCCTGCATGAAAGATATGCTGTGCATCATTGCCTCCAACGTCCGGCTCTCCTCGAAGGCTTGCCGCCGCCGAACGGAGAGCGTTCGCTTCAGTAATTCCAAGGAACAGCGAGGTTTTTCGGCAATTCGCGCAGCCACTTCCAGCGCTTTAGCGCAAACTTGGCTTTTTGGAAGGATGTAATTGATACCTGCAGCTCCAATGAATTCCACACCTTTGCGAAATTCACCCGTATACAGCAACTCTTGCGCGATTGCAGGCGATAACACGTGCTCGAGCAAGCGTGTCATGCCCATTCCGGGCGTAAACCCCATGTTCATGAAGCTCGCTCCATACCGGCTTTCCTTGGCCAAGACGACGATATCAGCGCAAAGGCCCAGCGCCAGCCCGCCGCCGGTTGCATGACCCTGCATCGCGGCAATGGTCGGCACCGGTACGTCGAGCATGGCCTTGGAAAGAGCTATGTCAGTTGGGACGACGTCGCCACGAGCGAGACGCTGAAGTAGTTCCCGTGGTGC
>PMCK01000227.1:16616-32118 GCA_003154095.1 Myxococcales bacterium
GGAAGCACGCCATCATTCTTGAAGTTTCTTATCGCGGTTACCGTCGCCGGATCGCAGACTGCAGCTAGCGTCGATTGTCGGCCTAGTTCCAAAGCCGCCGACTTATCAAGTGCCGGCATGATGGCGCTGAGTTGCTTTATCGTTTTCACGCCGCGTCGAAGTCCGCGGCGCAGTGACTTCAACCAGCGGCGTAGTTCTGGCAAAAGATCGGCACTCGATACTACGATATCGACTAGGCCCTGCGCTTTTGCCTCGGTGGCGGGGCGTGCAATGCCAGTTAGTGCCCAGATCCTGGCCGTATGAGCGGGCACGCGCTCGAGCAGGAAAGGTAAGACCATGGCGGGCGCAAATCCGAATAACACCTCTGGCAATCCAAAGGTCGCAGCGTCACTGGCAATAACGACGTCACAGGCCGCTACCAGCCCCACCCCGCCGCCCGTGGTCGCACCCTCGACCAAGGCGATGGTCGGCTTGTCCGAAAAACGCAGCGCTCCCAAACATCGGCAGTAGTCTGCGACGGCTTGTCGTTGTTTGAGGCCTGGGTCGGGCTCGGGACTCGCAATTTCATCAAGGTCGAGTCCTTTGCAGAAAATGTCGCTCGAACCTTGCAATACAACCGAAAAGACGGAGTCGTCTTGCATCGCCGATTCGATTGCAGAAGCCAGTGTATCGACAGATTTACTGTCGAGTGTCGCTGGCACAAAAATCATGCGCTCGCTCAGGCTAGCCATTGAGGCTCCCGTTCGGAAGTGCACTCGGCCGGTCGACGCTCGACAAGAACAAATCAGCTCCAATCATACTCGCGGTAGTAGTCAGCTATTCCGCGCAGTACCAATAGTTTCTTGCCGCGATAAAATCGCTCGTACCAGTCGCCCAAAATGTCCCATGTGGGAGTGAAATGTGAAACGCCCACGTGAGCGTCGCGTTCCTTCTCGACTGTTTCGTATTCGTCAATGGTCAGGGGTCGCCTTGCATCCAGCTGCGCTTGAAGTCCCACTTTGGAAGCGATCGCTTGCGCTTCTGGCATGACGATAGCACTATAGAATTGCGCACAAGAGCCAGAACCATAAGCAAAAATCCCAAGTCGGTCGCCCGCCTTCACGTCCGGATCCGAATCCAAAAGGCCAATTAGACCGATGAACGTGCTGGCACCATAGGTCGCGCCCATTCGCTTGTTGTAACGAAGTGCCGGCAGGGTTTTTACCGAATAGTTCTGCCAGGTTTCGCTATTTTTCAGGTTTGAATTGAGCTTTAGCAATGCGCGGTGCGCACGGTACGTCATGCCACCAAAGGGCGTATGGTAAAGCATTCGATGAAAGTGCTGGTTGAAATCGATAGGCTCGCCGACGGACTCGACATACCTTGCATAGGCGCCTTCAACCGCTGTCAGATATGCAAATAGGCTCGTTTCACTATTGCCTGTCTCGAGCCGCATATTAGGGCGAATTACGTCCGAGACTTCATGGGCAAATACACCGCATCGACCGAGTTCATACTCGATCACGCGGGGTTCGCGCGACAGCAGAACCGCTGCCGCACCCGCTCCACATACGGGTTCCCACGGCTCTCCAATTGTCATCGTGGTTTGATCGGTGCTGACTATCAGCGCCTTACGACCCTTTGATGACGGGGATGCAATCCATGCCTTGGCTAGTTCCAATGCCCCGGTGGCCGCAAAGCAGGCGTGTTTCACCTCGAGATTGAGACAATCATCCGGCAACCCGAGATAGTGGTGAACCCAAGAACTGACCGGTTTCTCCTGGTCTACGCTGCTCTCGGTACCTACCAACAGAAGCCCGATCGAACTCCGGTCTTCCGCCGTAAGTAGGGGCTCCGCGGAATTTACCGCAAGTGTTACGGCATCTTCCCAGGGCGGGTTGACCGCCCGTTGTTCGATCATTAGGTCGCTCAATGTGCGCTCCGCGTCGAGACCCCTCGCCATGCAAAGCGCACCTATATCCAACGAGCAACTCGCCGGGTAGACACTCAGCTTTTCAATTCCTACGCGCAGACTCATGGACTCGCACTTTCATCACGTTGCGTGCTCGAGACCGCCGGTTAGTGTCAACTCCTGCCCGTTGATGAAGTTGGCGGAATCCGATGCCAGGTAGACACATATTTGGGAGATTTCGTGAACATCTCCAAAGCGCTGACACGGGCAATACTTGAGCCAAAAATCCCGATTGGCCTGGCTCAGTCCCTCTCGAACCATGTCCGTGTCGAATAGGCCGAGCATCAGCACATTACTGCGAACACCCTTGGGGCCGTACTCCTTGGCTAGCCCGCGAGATAGCCCGAGCAAACCGGCCTTGGCCGCGCAATAGCTAATCTGGCCACTGATGCCGAAGGTAGCAATCGAAGATACGTGGATGAAACTGCCTTTTCGGTTCGCCAGAAACTGAGGGAGGACGGCCCTTACCATGAAAAAAGCACCTGTGAGATTGGTGTCGATCACGTCCTTCCAATCTTCGTCCGACATTGACATGGCAAGGCCAGGCCGATTGATGCCGGCGTTATTTATCAAGACATCCACGCTCTCGAATTCTTCGGCAATCTGCTCAACAGTCTCGTCTACGCGCGCCGAATCACGCACGTCTAGTTTGTAGGCCTTGACTTTGGAATCAGGGGCCTCGTTCTTGGCGATACTCACGACTTCAGCGGCCAAATCCGGTTGGGTCGCATAGGTAAACGCCACGTCGTGCCCCGAACGAGCTGCATCCAGCACGATTGCCTTGCCGATGCCACGCGATCCGCCGGTTACTAAGAAAGCCATCAGCTATGCGCCTCCCACTTTTTGAAGAGGCTGACGGCATTGATGCCACCGAAGCCAAAGGAATTCTTCATGAAAATTCTTATGTCCTTTTTTACTGGATGCGCCAAGCAAACATCGAGATCTATTTCGGGGTCAAGATTGTCCACATTGATTGAGGGGTGCAGTGTCCCGCAATTCATTTGCATTATTGCCGCCACCGTTTCGACGGTCGCCGCCGCCCAACAAGTGTGCCCAAGCATGCTCTTGGTTGCGTTGACCTTGAGATCGTAGGCGTGCTTTCCAAAAACGTTCTTTATCGAGCGCAATTCAGTGAGATCACCAATCGGAGTACTTGTCGCGTGTGCACTCACGTAGTCAACCTCTTCGGGCGCCACACCGGCGCGCTTGAGCAAACGTGTCATGACGCGTGTTTGACCGTCAGTCGAAGGGTTCGGCAGATGATTCGCGTCCGCATTCGATTCGCTTCCAAGCACCTCGGCGTGGATTCGCGCACCGCGGCGCTGCGCTGACTCCAACGACTCGACGACCAGTACGGCACCGCCGTGTGCGGGAACGAACCCTTCTCGGCGAGTGTCAAAGGGGCGACTGGCTGCAAACGGGGCATCATTGAAGCTCTGGTAACTAATGGCACCTAGTATTGCCATGGCGTGCAAGTCCATCGGAGCCATGTCGAGCGCCGACCCGACGATCAGCATCATATCGTAGTCGTGCACGCTTATCTCATCNNCAATTCCGAGCAGATTGCCGCGTGATCAGTGTCCAAGTTGTGCAGCGCCAACATGCCGTCGATGAAATCCGGTTCTTCGTCGTACTGCGTGCGATTCACGAAGTTGTAGTTGCTGTTGATATTGTGCCCGGCAACGACTACACCAACTTTTTCGGTGTCGATTGCTCCAGCAGTCATGCCGGCGTCTTTCCACGCCAAAGCCGTCAGTAGCAGACTGAGCTGCGTCGAAAACGGCGCCCGCGACAGCAGCTTCTTCAGCCGGCGATACATGTCCGGCTCGAGAAGAGGCTCAATTTCCTTGAGTTTAGCCTTGACGTCGTACCCGGAGAGATCCGCTCCGACTTTGCTGTACACGCCGTTCGTATCGAAGAACCGCCAGCGATTGATGGCGGATCGGCCCGCCAAAAGCGATTCAAGAAAGCTCGGGAGCGTGTCTCCCAGAGGCGTGTTGATGCTCATTCCGGATATAACGATTCGCTTACTCGACAAAGTAGACCTCCTGAATTGCGAACGACACGACTTTGCCACCCTTCACCATTTGACCGGTGCAAGTGGCGGTCATCCCATCTTCATCTAAAATTTCGGCATAAGTCTCGATCACGTCTCCNNGCACAGAGCCAGTTGCCCCATTGCTTCGATTTGGAAAGCGCCCGGATACACCGGATCACCTGGAAAGTGGCCGGAAAAAACTGGGTCATCGGGGCGCGGCAGGAATCTGCCCTGTACGCGCCGCGTCGCCAAATCCAAGTGGGTGATGGCATCGACGAAAAGCAGCGGATGGCGATGGGGTAGTATTCGCTCAATCGACTCACGCCCGTACTGCACGGGGTGAACCGACGAACCTTGCATGACCATGGGGCGCTTGCGCAGCTCTTTGGCAAGAGCGTTGATATCTAGACTCAAACCGTAGCCTCCCGCACATGTTGGCGCACACCGGCGCGAATACTGCCAATGTTCGCCGTGAGGTCAGCCGACACGTCGGTCTTGAACTTCGGGTTCGCGTGCCAGCGCTTCTGTAGCATGTTGTAAAGTACTCCGCGCGGGCCAACTTCTACGAATATCGAATCCGGATTTCGAGCAACAACGCTGTCAATCGCCTGCCGCCACAGCACCGGACTGTAAACATGCTGCGCCAGGAGCTCCACGATCCGCTCCGGACTGGCGTTTTCCACGATTCCGCCGACGACATTGGACACGTAGGGGCGAGTGGGAACTCGAAAATTGGCGCGATTCAAATGTGGCAATAGCGCTTTGGCAACGCTCTCGAAAACGCAGGTGTGCATGGGAATTTGCTTTTCGATGATCACTGGATCGATTGCAAGCTCTTCTTCCGCCAACTTAGTTGCAGCCAGTACCGCATCCGTTTCACCTGCAATTACGAACTGCGAGGGCGTGTTGTAATTCGCGATGCGAACGCAACCTGCTTTGGCTGCGCGCGACAAGATGTCTTCGAGTTCGTCGGCTTCGATTGGGAATAGCGCCGCCATCATTCCCTTTGGCCCTTCGTCATACACTCGCCCGCGAGCGTCCACGAGCAAAAGCGCGTCGGCAAAATCTATGGCACCTATGTGCACCAAGTGGTTGTACTCGCCGAGACTCAGGCCAAGACTCACATTAGCTTCGACGCCATTTTCCTCGAGTGCCTTCAAGTAAAGGTGTGAGGTCAAGAACACGCCCACCTGCACGTCCTGATTGCGATCGAACGCCGAGTCACCGACTTGGTACTGGGCAAACAGATTGCGGCCGAGAATGTCCGAGGCAAGCTGTACGATCTTACGCGCCGGGGGAAACGCTTCGACTACGCGTTCTAACATTTCCGGATAACGCGAACTCTGGCCGGGAAACATGAAAACTCGATTCACGCTGTCATCCTCCAAATTGCCAGACCGACACGACCCGAATGTTGACCACTATTTCCTGGTGCCCCGCTACACTGTCGGCGTTCGAATACTCTGCTGCGAATCAATAGCAACATCGGATAGGGCTTCTGTTAACGCCGTGACGCTACGGACAGACGTGCAACTAGTCAAGCAATTGGACTGCAATTGTCTCGCGCTCCCGACTGAGCCAAAGCTGGTTGAACCGCTTTTGAGTTTGCTCGGACGCCGGGCTGGAAACTTTTACGCAGTGCGCGATGGTTGAACCAAATAAAATCCGCTCGTCAACATGAAGCACCAAAGTACGAAATTGAGGCAATTTTTGCCGCTATTTCGCAACATCGCGAAGTAACCGGCGAACTGATCACCCAGGGTCATTCACCCGACTGGTACCGGCAACCGGTGCGATGTGAGCAAGAGGCACTACCAGTTGGTGATCGGCGGCGCAGAAAAGTATTATCCGTTCGACAACCTAATCGGCACTTGCAGAAGGACGAACCGGCGGTTGGATAGGGCACGCCGACGTTATCGACCTATGACGCTCGAGAGTGCAAGTGACATTGCGGAACAAACAAACCTGACCTTGTGTGTCCCTATCGCGGAGCAAGACTTGGTCGTAGTGTTTGTGGGCGGAACCAAGAACACCGGGGCAGCCATTGCTACCGACGGCAACGTTAGTACGGGCGGTGCCGCGATTACGGGCGGGGCCCCTGGAACGGGCGGCTCGAGATCCACGCCGGTGGCGGGCGGCCTTGCTGCGCAAGCATCCTCGTCCGGCACGGCGAAAATGGCCTAAACTCGGGGGGCAGAAGCCGACGGAGGCGCAACACTTGCTCAGTACTTCGTCAAGGGTTTGGGTAGCATCGGAACCCCCGCTCGGTGCGCCATTATCGAACCCTTGGTGACAAGTAGCTGAAGATCCCGGATGATGATCGGGTAGGTGGCGAAATTTTTCTCTCGCTCTTCTGCACTAACCATTGACTGAGGTCGATCCCGTTCCAGCTGAAGGCTCCCAAGTGGGGCGTTACCTGTTCCTTCGCGAAATCGCCAAGGGACCATTGGGACCTCTTTACGAGTTGCGCGCAGAGGCAGGGTCGAGCGGCCTTGATGGCCTTGGGCGACTCGTGCCGCTGCGCAAGGATCTGTTGCCCGAAGTAGAACAGTCAGTTGCAGCAGCTGCCTGGGATAGCATGGAGATCAGACACGACTCCGTTCTATGTGTCGCCGATGTCGTTTTCGGCGAGGGCTGGGTCGTGCTGATTCACGACTTCGCTGAGGGGACTCTATTGCGGGCCCTGCAGCGTCGTGCCCGCGAACGGCANNTGCGAATCGGCGGGTATCACTTGGAATCCTGGAGGAACGGCTGCGACATCACTCTACCTGTGCGGAGACGGGCGAACCCGTGCGCTCGACGGGCAACTCATGACCACGCTGATTCGCACCGTGCAAATGAGGGAACACTTGAACTCCCTCGACTATCTTGCACCCGAGTTGCTCGACCCCGAGCAACAACCCGACGAGCGTGCCGACGTGTTCGCCGCGGGTGCAGTGCTTTGGGAGCTGTTGACGGGCCAAGAACTGACCCTTGAGAACGAAGTCGCCCGAGGAAACGCGCCGCGACGACCATTGCCCGATATCAACCAATCCGTGCCAAAGGGTACGCAGATTTCCCAGGGACTGCTGCAAGCTGTCACTGCCGCTTTGGAGCCAGGTCGAACGCGTCGTCTTGCGTCAAGGCGTGAGCTCAGAGAAGCGCTCCTCAAATGCGGAGAGGCGGCGACATACGAGAAGGTCATCGAGTTTGTTGACGCACTTTTGCATCGAGAGTCTACACTCTTTCGCCTAACACTCGACCAGGTGCCGAAGCTCAGCGACAAGTTACGCAGCGAACGACCGGGGCCACCAAGACTCGATCGCGGTGCGGTACTTGCCAAACGCACCTTCAGCGCGCAGCTGCCGCGAGTGTCCAAGGTGCAGGTTGCCTCTAATTTGGGCAGCGGAAAATCCAATCTCGTCCAGTCCGGCGAGCCTCAGGTGAAGCCTAGCCCTCGGACCGCGATTACTGCGGCATCGACAGACTCCCCGGGCAAGCAGAGTCCCCGGACGGCCATTGCTGCAACAGCTGCGACAGCAAAAAAGACCGCGAATCGGACGCAGATTGGGATAAACCCGTCGTCCGCTTTCGCGCCGTTGCCGCGCACTTCGGTGGCAATCGACGCGAAGCCAATCGTTGTCGAGCCCCAGTCCGAGGTTAAAAAGATCGCTGAACCTATTTCAATTCCGATCGTGGAACCGCCACCAGGGGTGGATACGTCCGATACCGATCAAACCGTATTACGGTACAATCTCAAGACTGAGATCCAAGAAGATCTGCCTAAGCCAGTCCCCGCAGTCCCGCCACAGATTCCTCCGCCAGCCATCGTGTCGGTAGCCCTTATTGCCAAGGACCACCCGGATGCAGTGAAACCCGATCCAAACTTCGTGCCTGAGGCGCTCCGAGATTTGCCCAATGTCGTCGCTGCCATCATGTCCGATGTGCGACCAATCTCACCGGCCCTGCCGGCCACCGTAGGGGAGTCACTTCCGTCCAAAGATTCGCTGAAGCCCCCAGGCACGCAAGTGATCCAGCTAAGCCTCAGGGTGCTAATCATCATGCAGCTCATCACCGTTGCCATTGCGGTTATGGCCACGATGCTAATTCAAAGGACTCTCTGGAAGAATTCGCCGGCACCATCAGTTTCCGCCTCCATCACGGCTGCACCCGTACTGAGCGCGGCGCCAATAGCCGTGCCCACCCTGCCAGCGGCGGCACCAATGGCCGCGCCCACCCCGCCGGCTGCGGCGCCAACGATGTCCGTCGAAGCGACAGCAACTGCGCCGCAACCCTCGACTGCCCCAAGCGGCGAGCCGTCTGCCGCTACGGTTGCATCGACAGGCGTGGTCCCACTTACCCCAACCACAGCCAGCGCCGTACCATCGGATATGCCGACTGCACCGAAACTAGTCCCCCGAAAAAGCAAGCGAGGGTACGTTCCGCATGGACTCTGAACTATGGGCATAATGCGGATGACTCACGGACGGCGCCAAGCTCATCTCATTGCGTGGTTGCTTTTCGGGGGTGCAGCGTTGTCGGCAATTCAAACTCAGGCGGCGACGGTCGATGAAGCAACGAAGGCGCAACTCAAAGCTGCCACACAATATTACGATCGAGGTGTGGAGGCGATGGACGCGGATAAGTTTGCCGAAGCCCTTAAACAATTCCAACAATCCTACGACACGGTGAACAGTCCCAATTCGCACATGATGGTGGGTCGCGCGCTGGTCAAGTTGGGACGACTGCCGGAGGCCTATCGGGAACTCACCCATACGATCCAGCAAGCTTCTCGCCTGGGCGTGCCGCAGAAAAAATACAAAAAGACAGTGGAGGCTGCCCAAAAAGAGATCGATGAGATCAAAGACAAACTGGCCTTCGTAACACTTCGGCAAGCAGCCCGCGTGCAAATCCAGGGGCAAAGCGTGGCACCCTCGAACTGGCCGGAACCACAGCCCGTGGTGCCCGGAAATGTTCTGGTCGAAGTCAGATTCGCCGATGGCCGCCAGCTCACCAAACAACTCACACTCAAGGCAGGAGAAACATCCGAGGTTGCCGTGGAAACGCCACCACTGCCAAACATCGCAACTACCGAGGTTGGTCCAAGCCCGGTTCCTTCCCGAGCAGCGCCCGTTCGGGACAGCGCCGCGCCTGGCATGAGCCGTAAGACACTCGGCTATATTTTCGGCACCGTGGGCATCGTTGGAGTCGGCGCGTTCGTCGGCTTTGGTCTGGTGGGCGCATCGAGTTACGGCAATTCCAAGAGCAGCTGCACCGCACTGGGTTGCCCGGAAAGCTCGGTCAATAATGAAGGCTCGAAGGGCTTGATGAAGGGGATTGGCTATACAGGGCTTGGCCTGGGTGTTCTGGGACTCGGTGCCGGCGCTTTGCTCGTCCTCAGCGGGGATCCGAAATCCACCGCCACTACTTCACTTCGAATCGAACCGAGTGCGATCCGGCTAGAGCATCATTTCTAGTAGGATTACTCCCAGCCTGTGAAGCCAAGTCTGCCGTCGTGGTGGTCTGGCCCCTGCCCTGACCACTGCAGTTCGAAAACTCGACTCGAGACTAACGCTCTTCGCCTCGAGGTCGCTAAGTGGGCGGCACTTTGAAACTTGGCTCTTTCGTGTGACCCGTCGTTTGCGGCAAGTTCTGTATTTGGGGTCATGACGACACATGGACGCACTTTAACTTAGGCAAAACACACAGGTCCACGGGAGTTTCGAATGTGACCACAGGTCAAAAATCCGAAGGCAATGATCTGTTCCGTTCGCCTTGTTCGATCGACTGGTTCTCTCCGACACTTTTTCCGGAGGCGTGAGCGGAGACAACTGGGACATGTCTAGCCTAGATGTCACGGTAGTTGGCGGAGGCGGAATCAACAACGTGATTAAGCACGTGGGCTTTCACCGTTTCACAGGCAGCGACAAGCAATTGATTGTACCGATCAACAACGCACCGCCAAGCACGCCGGGACAAGTCTCGCAATTGGTGTTCGAGTTTCGCACCGGTGGCGACGATTTGCGCGGCGGCAATGACAATGTAAACATCCTGACATCGTTCAGTGACGGCCGTACGCAGGAGGAAGACAATGTCAACCACTCGAGCAAGTGGGACAACAACTCGACCCATAGTGTCACCATCGTATTGAACAAAGCCGTCATGCCCAATCAAATTGCGTCAGTGCGGCTAAGCACCACATTCTCCGGTGGCATGGGCGGCGACAACTGGAACATGGATGGGGTTAAAATCACTGCCATCGGCAATAGCGTCAACCAAGTCCTCACGAAGTACGGCGCCAAGCGCTTCGCGGGCAGTTGCCGGTCTGTCCATGGCGACCGAAACCTTAGCTGCCACCGGTGAGCCACAGCGCTTTCGCATCGAACGGCAACTGGGTGCGGGAGCCTTCGGCACTGTATTCGTCGCCTGGGACCAGGAACGCGAGCAGCGCATGGCGCTCAAACGGCTGGAGCACATTGACCCCGCTTCGATCTATCGATTCAAGCAGGAATTCCGCGCGCTTGCTGGTTTGTCTCACCCGAACCTCGTGCGACTTCACGAATTCTTTGCCTGGGGCGACACCTGGTGCATCACGATGGATTGGGTCGATGGGCGCCGTTTCGACCAATGGGTGAGGCCGAATCTGACCGAAGTCAATCTGGGCAGCGGCATCGAGATCAAACCTACGAGCGTGGGATGCAGTTCCGGACCCGCTACCGAGCAGCAGGCGGGACCGCAGCCTGACGATTCCGTCACTCTGCAGGAGGCTCAATTCGTGGCTCCGCGTTTTGACCTCGATCGGTTGCGGCACGCGCTAAGAGGTCTGTTTTGCGGCGTATTTGCCCTGCATGGAGCAGGAATACTACACCGCGATCTGAAGCCCTCCAACGTATTGGTGCAACCCGATGGTCATGTACTGATACTCGACTTTGGCCTTGTCGCAACCGAAGTCGTCGAGTCTCACCGGAGCGTGGATGGCAATATTTCAGGTACTCCCGCCTATATGTCGCCGGAACAGGCACGCGGTGAGTCGCTCACGATCGCATCCGACTACTACTCCATAGGCGTGATGCTGTACGAGATATTCACGGGACAAGTGCCGTTTGCGGGCCCAATGCCTAGAATGCTGGAGTCCCGTTCGAAAAGCTCTCCGCCCGAGCTGACTCTCGTGACTTCCGCGCTGCCGCCGGACCTTGCAGAATTGACGATGGCTTTACTGCGAGTGGAGGCATCCGAGCGGCCTACGCGCGCTGACATCGTCAAGACCTTGCAGATTGAAGAAGCACCCCCGAGTTTCACTATGCAATCTACGCCGCGTGGGACGTTCATCGGGCGTGAATTCGAGATAAGCGAGTTGATGCGGGCGTTCGAGATGTCCCGAAGTGGTCGAACCGTCGTCGTGCAGGTGCATGGCCCTTCGGGTTACGGAAAAACCACTTTGGTTCGTCAATTTCTAACTCAATTGTCGAACTTAGGCGATGTCGTGACACTCGAAGGACGGTGTTTCGAGCGCGAGTCGATGCCGTTCAAGGCCTTCGACAGTCTAATCGATTCCCTGGGGACGTACTTGCGACGCCTGCGACCCGTCGAGGCCGCGACATTTCTTCCGCGCGACACTCCGGCGTTGTTGCGACTATTCCCATCCCTCGGGCGCCTGGATTTCATCGCCTCGGTACCCGGGCGCCCGCCAAGCAATGATCCCCACGAGTTGCGGCGCCGCGCCTTCTCGGCTTTGCGAGAGATTTTTACTCGCATTACGGATATCCACCCGCTTGTACTGTTCATCGACGACGTTCAATGGGGCGATACGGACAGCGCTACATTACTGCGACATTTATTGGGACCGCCTGAGCCACCTGCGCTATTGCTGATTGCGGCAACACGCGATGATGCTTCCCAACAGAGTGCAGTGCTACAAGCCCTGGGTCAATCCGATCCAATCCAGAATGCCTGGGACAGCGTTAGCGTATCGGTGGGACCACTTTCGCTAGACCAAGCCGCAGTCCTGGCACGGCGGCTTCTGGGGCGCATGGTTCTGGGACAGGAACAGGCACAAGCAATTGCCGAGGAGTCAGCCGGAAATCCATTGTTCGTCGCTCAGTTGGTTCGCAGCGTGGCCCAGGGAAGGCAAAATGAAGGCAATGTCTCCCTGCAGCATGTGGTCGCGGAACGGGTGACAAGCCTACCAACTCAAGCCAGGCTCGTAATGGAAGTACTCGCCTGTTCGGAACGGCCGGTGCATGAATCCGTGTTGCGAGCGGCTTGCCAAATAGATTCAGCAACCCTCTTCGTTTCGGTCGATCGACTTCGTGATGAGCAATTCGTTGTGGTGACGTCGCACAAGGAACACACTCAGTACGAAATCCCTCATGACAAACTTCGCTCCGCCGTGCGCGACGGGCTCGTGGCGGACACGATTGGCTCGCACCATCTCGCCTTGGCCAATGCCTTGCAGGACATAGGCGATGCGGACCCCGAAGCTCTGGCACACCATTTTGGAGCAGCCAATGTCGCCGAACGCAGTGTGTTTTGGAACGAGCGCGCAGCGGACCGTGCGGCAGAAGGGCTTGCCTTCGATCGTGCAGTCAAGTTGTACCAAAGGGCACTATACCAGACCGCTGCGGCCGAGCGCCCTCGACTGCTATTGAAGCTCGCCGAAGCGCTTGCCCACGCCGGTCGGGGTGTGCAGGCAGCGTTGGCCTTCCTGGAGCTGGCGGAAACATCCATGGCTGAACTAACAGCCGAGTATCGAAAGCGTGCCGCGACTCAGTTCTTGAGGGCTGGCCATATCATGGAAGCCCTAGCGACCTTTGGCCCCGTTCTTGAACAGATGGATCTGGCCTTGCCTAAGACACCGCAAGCTGCCCTTGTATCGCTTCTCTACCATCGCACGAGGCTCAAACTGCGCGGGCTCGACTTTACGGAGCGGGCTATGTCGGCCGTACCTAAACAAGAACTGGAACGTATCGATTTGTGTTGGGCCCTCGGAACCGGCCTATCCGGGATTGACTTGGTAAGAAGCGCCCACTACCACACATTTCTGCTGATCCATTCTCTGGACTCTGGGGAAACGGGCCGCGTCGTGCGCGCTCTCTCGATGCATGCAGTGCTCAAGTCGCTCGAAAGTACCGACGGCGCGCAAAAGGCGGAAAAGGTTGCGGAGCGCGCCCACCAAATCGCGCAGCGTGTTGCTCAACCGAGCGCGCTCGGTTGGGCTACTGCCGCCCGCGCGGCGGTCGCTTGGGGTTTGTGCGACTTTCGGCGCTGCGTCGAGTACTGTGACCTGGCAGCCCAATTGTTGCGCGAAAGTGCCGACGATAATTTCCGCGAGATTGGTTCACTGCAGGTTTGGTTCGCGCTGCACTCGCTGTTCTTGCTGGGCGAAGTAAAGCAATTCACCGAGCGCGCACCCGCCTGCACGATCGAGGCTGAGGCGCGGGGCGACCGATATACCTTATCTACTGCACAGGCCTACGACATGCCTCTGTATTGGGCCGTGCGCGATCGACCGAAAGAAGGGCGTCGGGAGGCCGATGCAGCCCTCGAGCCTTGGCCGCGTGACGCTTGGTATCACCAGCATTGGGCGCATCTGCGCGCCATGTGCCTGCTTGATCTGTATGAAGGCGAAGGGCGCCGTGTAATCGAACGTGTCAACCACGCTCGTGCATTCATGAAGCGAACGATGCAACTGCGGCTTCGCACCCTGAGAATTGAATTCAACTACCTGGAGGCTCGGGGTTGGCTCGCTGACGCCGTAGAAGTGGGCTTCACTCGCCGGCATGCAAAGCTAATTAGGGAAAAGATTGACGCCTTGAACGCCGAACACAGCGTGTTGGCTTCAGTTTATGCTCAAGCTTTGAACGCCGGCCTGGTAACGCTCATGACCCAGGCCAGGGCAATATCGGCCTTCTTTGATGCCGAAAAGGCCTTTGAACGACATTCCATGCCACTGCATGCAGCCGCAGCACTCTACGTGCAGGGGCGATTGCTTGGCGGGCAACTAGGCCAGGAAAAGGCACAGCATGCCCAAAATATTCTCGAGGTGCGCGGCATCATCAATCCACAGCGCTTTGCCGCGATGTTGATGCCACTTTTAACCGACAAAAGCCCGTAACGTTCACTGGCTGATGTCCCCCGGGTCTCGCTCCTCCGTGTTCGGCATATGCGAGGAGCCTTCAAACCTTCGCTGCGGGCCGCGACGTTGAACCTGGGACGACGAAAAGCGCAACTAGAGCCAAAAATACGACGCCAATTACAAGAAGTGCCATCTCTCGTTGTTACTTCCTTCCGTTGAGCTCCATTCAGGGCATTGCCCAAACCGTCGAAGTGACTCCCACCAAAAACATCTGCGAATGCAATGGCTCAAGATCTAAGTGAGGGGGAGATTTTGGGTTTGGCGCAGCGGCACGTGGACACGCGAAGCGTAACCCAAGCGGCACCGCTTTCTCGCGCATGGGTGAGAAGTGCATAGCCGCTTAGTAAGACAATCCAAACCCGTAGACGAATTGCGGGGGATCGCTCGTGTAGTCCGAATCGCCGACGTTGATTGGGATCTGCGTCATCGATTGGGGCCAACTGTGAGAGAGTTTGCCGGTGGGGCTGTAGTCGCCAAAGAGCACATCGGCGATGCCGTTACCTTCCGTTCCCGGCAACCATGCGGCGACCCAGGCGCCAGCTTTCGACATTTGGTCACTGATGATGAGCGGGCGCCCGGAAATAATCACCACTACCGTGGGTACGCCGAGACTCACCGCATTATCAATGGCAGTGACATCGGCTGCGGATACGGCCGAGAGTGCGAGATTGGTCTTGTCACCCCCTGTTTCAGCGTAGGGGGCTTCGCCAACGACAACGATTGCATGAGTGATGCCGATCGCAGTCGTGGAGCCGTTGGCCGCGTACGTGACGTTCCCAGCGCCAACCACGGCCTCAATGCCTTGCCGGATCGTCGTGGCAGGAGTGTCACTCGTCGCGCCGAGCCCAGCCCAATCGACTGTCCAACCGCCGCACTGCTTGGCCTTGTTGTCCGCGGCCGTGCCCGCTAACAGCACCTTCGCCGATTTCGGCAACGGTAACACATTTCCGGTGTTTTGCAGCAAGACAAGCGACTCGCGCACGGCGCGGCGCGCAACGGCGCGATGCTCGGCTGAACCGATCTGCGAGGTGAGCGTCGAGTCGATAGCTGGGCTATACCCTGACGCGAGCATTCCCATTTCACACTTGATAGTCAATATACGGGTAACAGCATCATTGATTCGATCCTCGGGGATCTGCTCCGAACCGGTCTTTGTTGGTGCTGCGACGAGCAGATCCTGCACCGCGCCGGGGGCGAACGGTTCCATAACCATATCGAGACCCGCATTGATGGCCGCTGCCAGCGCCGCTGCGGTTGGAGGCGGGTTGCGATTAGTCGCCGTTGGGGTGGGCACTGGTGGCACCTTTTGCAACGCAGCCCAATCCGATACGAGAAAGCCGCGAAAGCCCATCGTGCCCTTGAGCGCATCGGTCAAGAGGGCCTTGTTCGCCGACATCTT
>PMCK01000248.1 GCA_003154095.1 Myxococcales bacterium
CCGCGCTGCATGGGCAACCCGAGCGCCAGTAAGAATGCGCCCAGCATCGCAAACAGGGTCGTCAACCGGGGAGTGCGCGCGTTTTGACCGAGAATGAGCCGCAGGACATGGAAAAACACGACCGCAGACAGCGCCGCTCCACAATTGGCTACTAGTCCAGCGCGAAAGACTCGGCTCCCAACCGGGATCTGGAGCGCCAGGGGTGTCAAAGCGCAGGATACAATGCCCTGAGCCCCGAGCGGCCACGTCCCCAACGTTCGAATCAACCCCTGGTCGTCGTACCAACGGCTAGTGACGCCCGTGTGCGCGCCGGACACTACGAGTGCCAGGGTGCCCGCCAGCCAGGCCGCGGCCGATTGCCACCAAGGAGACCTGGCTGGTCCGGCCTGCGGTATTTCACTCACGGGGCAGCAGTGCCATAAGTTTTGGGGATTTCCTAGTCGTTCCTGTGCCCTTCGCTATGATCCCCGCCTTGCCGCATAGCCCGTCCATTTCGGCCTACCTCTGGGGATCGCTCGAGCCCATGTCGCGTGCCGCCGCTCGATCCTGGGGCGTCATGCAACGCCACTTGCTGGGTTCAAGCTCGCTCGTGACGAAGCTTTCGCAATCGCTCGAACGCCTCGTCAGGCAACCCGTACGCTTCGAGCAACGGCGTCTGTGCGCTCTGCCCGGCGAGATTGACGGACCTGCGTGCCGCGTGCGGCTTCGATTGACTGCAGGTAGTGGCGAAGTCACTTTGGGTCTCGACCCGCGACTGGTCACCCGCTTGGTGAACTTCGCGCTCAACCACGAAGAATCGCTGTACGATCCACTGTCACCCATCGAGCCCGCACTGCTCGGTGCTGCGGCGGCAATTACGGCAAAAATCATCGACGACGCGGGGCTCGCCCTCGATGTGAGCTTCTCCGACGAACGTCTCGATATTCCGGACGCTACGCGGTTGCAACTCGATGCAACGCTATACATCGGCAAATCGGCTTACCCAATCGTGCTGGGGTTCGTGCTGAAATGGCCGAGCATTGCGCTTCAAGAGAGCCGTACCCAATTGAGTTCGCTTGGAGCACTACCGCTCGAGCTACCCGTTGTAGTCGGCGAATCCCTCGTGAAACGTGAGGAATTGGCGCATCTGGCACCAGGTACGGCCTTCCTCACGGGTCAGGGACTCTGGGTCGATGAATCACTCGTGGGTCACGCAGTCCTGATTGCCCCCCTTTCCGAGCGGGGGATGCGTGTCAACCTGCAACCCGGCGGCAAAATCGTGCTAGGTGAGCGAGCAGTGACTCTCAATCACGACGATCCGAATCCAACCACAACATCCGACGGCGAAGTGAAGGACTTGACCGATACACTATTCGAAGCACCGGTCGTTCTTCGCGTCGAACTCGGAACGGTATCCCTACCGGCAAGGCAGTGGGCACTGTTGCGCAAGGGTGACATCATTGAAACCGGTCAACCCATAGGTGCCGAGGTTATCTTGCGCGTCGCGGGCAAGGCCATCGCCCAGGGCGAGTTACTCAACGTCGAGGGCGAACTCGGCGTTCGAATCACGAAATTGTTGGTGGGAGAAGAGCAATGAAATCCGTGCAGCAACCCGCGCAGTGCAGCAATCGGAGCCATATCCCGCTTCGACCGGTCTTAGCAGCTTTTCTGGGGGTTTTCTGCGTCACGTGCCAGAAAAGCAACCCCACTTCCACGAATCACGACAATGCCGCGAATCAGGCGAATACGGCAGCCGTCGCAGCGGTCGTGGCAGCGCCTGCCGCTCCATCGGCCGCGCAACAACCGGCAGATATGCCAGCTTCCGCTTGCGCGGGTCAGTACAAAGGCACGTATACGGTGGCCACGACCAAGCCCGCCATAACCCGCAGAGAGGGCGCCCCCGCGCAATGGGAAAGTGATGACGGGCACAGTCTTTCGGGACAGGGCGAATTGGCCCTGGTGGTGGACAATCAAAACGTCGTGTCGGGAACTGCAAAAGGCGCGCTTGGCCAACAAACGCTGCGCGGCAGCTGTGACGACAAGACACTGCGCGTGCAATTGGATTCGGTTGGCACCGAGTCCACCTTGATTCAAAACGCATTTATCCTCGCTGATCTGTCGGGAGATCAGGC
The DNA here is from genome assembly GCA_003154095.1 of Myxococcales bacterium. Lineage (GTDB taxonomy): Bacteria > Myxococcota_A > Polyangia > Polyangiales > Polyangiaceae > FEN-1139. The sequence continues at coordinate 2,112 of PMCK01000248.1, forward strand.
GACGGGCACTCTAACCGCAGCCACCGGCGACAGCCTTGTACGTCGCAGTGGCGCCGTAAATCTGCGAAAATCACAGTAGGCTGCCATGTCGGGCATTGCAGCTTGCCTCACGCAGGTCCAAAATCGCATCGCCGGGGCCGCGAAGCAGGCGGGCCGTGATCCCCAATCGATTCGCCTAGTGGCGGTTTCGAAGCGGCAACCGGTCGCAGCAATTCGCGAAGCCTATGCCGCTGGACAGCGTGACTTTGGCGAGAATTACGTCCAAGAACTGGCACTCAAAGCCCAACAGCTGGCGGACTTGCCGGACCTTCGCATTCACATGATCGGTCACCTGCAACGCAACAAAGCCAAGCAGGTGGCGCTGGCCGCGTCGATTGTCCACACGATTGATTCACCCGAATTGGCGCAAGAGCTGGCGAAGCGCGCGGTCGACTGCCCGGTGCCCTCGGCGAGGCGCTTACACATAGCTGGCGCCGATCTCAATGGACGTCTTCCCGTACTGGTCGAAGTGAACGTCGGAGGTGAAGCGCAAAAGAGCGGCTGCGAACCGGAGTCTCTGCCGAAGATTCTCGATACCATTGAAGCTTGCCCCAGTTTGCAGCTCGTCGGCTTGATGACAGTACCCCCGTTCACCGACGAAGCAGCGGATTCCCAGCCCTACTTTGAGCAACTGGTCGCGCAGCGCGAGCGACACGGCGGGGCGAAGCGCCTGCCCGAGCTCAGCATGGGCATGACACTCGATCTCGAATATGCAATCGCGGCTGGCGCCACGTTAGTGCGCGTGGGCACGGCGATTTTCGGCGAACGACTGAAGCGGGAGGTCCCGGCGTGACTCGAGCGAAGCGACCCGATTCGTCGCCCACGCTACTTGATCAAGCGTCCCGTCGAGGTCACGCGGATCTTCCAAAGAATCCACTCCCCGATCGCTTACGACCCGCTCGCCTCGACGAGGTCGTGGGACAAGCGCACTTGCTCAGCGCGGGGCAACCATTAGCGGAAGCCATCGCCAATGATCGTCTCTCGTCGATGATTCTCTGGGGGCCGCCCGGGTCGGGGAAAACCACGCTAGCCCGGCTCTTGTCGCGCAATGCGCGCACCGAATTCGTTCCGTTCAGTGCCGTTCTAGGCGGTCTGCCAGAACTGCGTGAATTGATCGCCGCGGCGCAGGAAAGGCGCAGTTATCAGGGTCGCGGCACTTTGCTCTTCGTGGATGAAATCCATCGCTTTAATAAGGGGCAACAGGACGCATTTTTGCCCCACGTGGAAGCGGGTACCATCATCTTGGTCGGCGCCACGACGGAGAATCCTTCGTTTGCCGTCAACGCGGCCGTGCTTTCGCGATGCCGCGTATTTCACCTGGAAGCCTTGAGCCTCGAGGACCTGGTAAGGCTTCTGCGGCGTGCACTGACAGATGAACAGCGGGGCCTCGGTCAATTGCAGTTGGTTGCTGAAGACACAGTACTGGAAGGCATTGCGGATTATGCACGCGGGGACGCGCGCCGCGCGCTCAGTCTGCTCGAAACTGCGGCAGAGCTGGTAGATCCGAAAACCAAAATACTGGATTCGGAGACGGTCAGTCGGGCCATGGACGAGCGCACGCTGCTCTTCGATAAGAAGGGAGACATGCACTACGATGTCGTCAGCGCGTTCATCAAGTCGCTGCGCGGCAGCGATCCGGATGCGGCC
>PMCK01000658.1 GCA_003154095.1 Myxococcales bacterium
GGGCTGCGAGTTATGCAATAATCGTTAGCCAGACGAGCATTGAAGTCTGGCCTTCGATTGAATGACCGCCATGGGTCAATTCAGGCTCATGATATATGTTCGCAAGTGACGTGGCACATACTGTTCATTACCATTCTAGTAGAAGGCAACGTTGTCCACGCAAAGGTTCTGAAAACTTGCCGAAGTGGAGTTGATCTCCACGCTCCATTGCAGAGTTTGCACTTGGTGGAGGTTCAGTGACATTGGCGTGCCCCAGCCGGCCTGTGCAAGATCGCTCCACGCAACCTGAACGACCCTTTGATCGGGAGTAACCTGGAGTGGCACGCCGTAACTGTCGGCGCACACGCTCTCTGTAGTGCACGTTCCTCCCCATTGCGTGCCGTGTGTATCCGCGGTGATCACCATGAAGCGGAGGGCACCCTGGACAGTCCCGCTGATCGTGAAGCTTACGCCGTGATACGCAGTTGCGTCATAGTTGCAGGATTTGCAGTCCGGGCCTCCCAAGATTTCTATGCCCATCGCCGCTCCCCATACTTGAAAGCCGTCACCACTGGTGCACGCTTGATCGTTGGTCGGCGAGAAGCTGTAGGTCGGATCGCAACCTGTGGCCGATGCCACTGACGACGTCTGATTGCCAGTCCCGTCGTTGACCAAGTACCAGCCGCCGTGGCGTCCGTCGTTCATCGGAATTATGCCGTCCCCATCATTGAGGTCGTCGATCAGCCCCGGAGAACCCGTGGCAAGAACAGCCGTGCAGCCAGAAGCCGCACCCGCGGTCCCACCTGTCAGTGAGGTCCCACCGTTTGCCACACCGCCACCGAGACCGGCACTCCAGCTCACGGCGGGCATACCACCACTCGCAAATTCGCTATTGCGTGTGGCGCCTGACATGCCCCCCAAGGCGGAAGCATCCTTGGCGATCTCGCCGCCGCAAGCGTACGTGGCTCCTACTGCAACGAAGCTCACTACCGCCAACCGCCGCTTTGTGGACATGCTATCTCCTGAGGGCAAGATTAAATGTTGACCCGGTTTGGGGAGCGGAGCAATGCACTGCGAATCCGGCCTTCTGCAGTGGACGAATCCCGCGTCATTGCTGGGGCATGAGCGCTGGCTAACACAGGCTTGGATCAGCCGTTAGCCAGCTGACAGACTACGTAGCTCCGAACAATCAGGAACATCGGGGGCCGTTGGACGCGCCTTTCATCGGCTTGCATCCGCGTATTCCTGCCGTATTCTGACAGATGCAGCGGCGTTCTGGAGTTCGTGTGGTCGCGGGGGTTGTAGGGTTTGCGGGACTCGCAGTTCTTACCTGGCGACTGCTGCGGCCTGCGACCGATCCCTACGCAGCACTCGGAATGGCGGCAATTCGTGCTGGCCGTTTCGTGGCCGGTGCTGACGACCTTTCCGTTGTCGTCTACAAGGTTGATGCATTCTTGGCTCCGGGGTCGCTGGAGCCATTTGCGTTGCGGCCACGAGAAGTCCAAATGGCTGCCTTCGCGATTGATCGTACCGAGGTAACCGTTGACGCATACGCGCGTTGCGTGAAGGCCGGCGCGTGTTCCCCAGCGGGAGCGGGCTTTCGATGCTCCGCGGGCGACCGTCTTTCTTCTCGGAACGCACTTCCAATTACGTGCGTCGACTACTCGCAGGCTGAGCGTTTCTGCGAGTGGACTGGCAAGCGCTTGCCGACAGAACTCGAATGGGAATATGCCGGGCGCGGTGAGCCGGGGAGGCGTTATCCATGGGGTGACGCTCCAGTCAGTGCACGCTTGATGTGCTCCCGGCAGTCAGAACCTTGTTCAGTTGCGAGTCGGCCAACAGGAGCCACACCGGAAGGGATCTTCGACCTGGCCGGCAACGTTTGGGAGTGGACTCAAAGTGACAACTGCGGACGCGAACCTGCTAACTGTCACAACGGTTTCAAGGTCGTGAAGGGTGGTCCGCTCACCTACGAGCATGACGAAGATAAACAAGCGCGCGGGGCTTTCCGCCAATCCGTGCCGGTCGGGCAAAGCGACTGGGACCTCGGGTTCCGCTGCGTGCGTTGAGAACTTCCAAAGCTGTCTAGTCTTGCGGACAGCTGTGTTCACGGCAACCAACGATTTGGGAGGATTTCAAGCCAAGACAGCATCACAAGTGTCTGCTCGAGTTCTAAACGGATACAAGTCTCGCGGCTGTTCCTTTGCAGGGCAACGGCGAGGCACTGGCTAACTAGCGCATGCACTTGGCAGCTTTGTTGGCTGTTGGGTCGTGGTCGCCGAGCGCTGTGGCGCTTCGGACGCGCATCAATTATGCGGCGCCCGGCTGTCTTCCATCCGGCCACCTATCGGTGGTACTGTTGGGCTGCAAGTGATGCGCCAGCCGTTAGCCAGACTAGGTTGAGCCTGGTACCGAAAGGTCGTAGGTGTCGTCCAAGATGCAGAAGATAGCCACTGGCTGCTTGCCCGCGATGCTTGCGGATATAGTCGCGTACATCGTGTTCAGTGCCATCATGTTTCCGCTGTTGAGGTGGCTGGCGGGACTGCTTGGCTTGTCTACTGCCAGCACGGGCAGCCTTATCCTATTTTCACTGACGGTCGCGTTTGTGCTCGTTGTGATTATCCACAGCTTGTTTGTCATGTACGGGCGTGGCCGTGGGCGCTAAAGTGTTCGGTCTGTGCGGCGGCACCGCGGAAATCAGCACTTGCCCCAACCCGCGACTCGGTCCCACTTGCGTGTAGTTACTATGTAGCTACAATTGACTCGTGACGCCGTTGCGATTCGACTGGGACCCGAAGAAGAATGCGACCAACCGTCGCAAGCACGGGGTTTCGTTCGAAGATGCCCGGACAGCTTTTTCGGACGAGTTTGGTCTGATCATTGACGACCCGGACCATTCAGAAGACGAAGCTCGATTCGTGCTTCTTGGCATATCGGCATCGCTACGATTGCTCGTTGTCTGTCACTGTTATCGAACGACTGGCGATGTCATTCGCATCATCTCTGCCCGGAAAGCTGACAAGCTTGAATCGGCGAAGTACCGAGGAGGTCGATCATGAGAAAGCGATACGACTTTACGAACGCCCGTCCCAATCCCTACGCGAAGCGACTGAAGAAGCAGCTGACCATTCGCCTTGACGAGGACACTATTGCCTATTTCAAGAAACTGGCTGAAGAACTGGAACTTCCCTACCAGACGCTCATCAACTTGTATCTCAAGGACTGTGCAACTTCGCACAGGCGTCTGAAACTAAGCTGGAAGCCCACTGCGAGTGCTGGCTAACTCTTGCATGAACTCGGCAGCTTTGTTTTCTGATAGGTCGTTGCTGCCGGGCGCTGTGGCACGTCGAACGCGCATCAATTTTACAGCGCCCGTCTGTCTTGCCACCCGATGTGTTTCGGCGCTACTGTCTGGGCTGCGAGTTATGCAATAATCGTT
>PMCK01000580.1 GCA_003154095.1 Myxococcales bacterium
CCCACGAGATCAACAACCCCCTCTCATATGTTCTAAGCAATTTGCAGACTCTAGCAGATGATTTGCCCAGACTTTCTTCTGCCGTGAGGCGACATCACAATAGGTTGAGCGCGCACGATAATTTGGATAGTGCGAACGAGCCGGATGAAGACCGGGATGTCTTTGCCCCAGCCTTCTTGGATGATGTGAATGATCGGGCACGCGATGCCCTGACGGGCATCTACCGGATCAAGGAAATCGCGCGGGGTCTTGGCACATTCTCTCGAGTCGAGCAGACAGACGTTGCCCCTGTCAACATTGAAGACGCGATCGAATGTGCCATCAATATGGCATACAACGAAATCAAATACCGGGCTCGACTCATAAAGGACTTTCAGCGGGTACCTCCTGCACTTGCTTCGGACGGCAAGCTTGCACAGGTGTTTCTCAACTTGATGATCAATGCTGCCCACGCTGTTGGCGAGGGAAATGTCGAAGGCAACCAGATTCGTGTGCGCACTTGGGCTGATGAATTTCACGTGTTCGCGGAGGTAAGCGACACCGGCAAGGGCATTCCGGTTGATTGTCAGGGTCGGATCTTCGAACCCTTTTTTACTACGAAGGGCGTTGGCGTGGGTTCCGGTCTAGGGCTATCGATATGTAAGAACATAGTAACCGGGTTTGGTGGAAAAATCAGTTTCACGAGTCAGATTGGCAAAGGTACGCAGTTTGTCGTTGAGCTCCCGATTACTCCTGCTGATTGGGAAGCCCACCCGCAAACTCTACCTCCGGCGCCTAACGCCCCGGATTTTATGCCTCGTGGACGAATTCTCGTCGTGGACGATGAACCCGCGATCTGCGCGGCTGTCAGACGCTTGCTCAAATCCAGACACGACGTGGTCACTGCCGCATCAGCGGAAGCGTGCAAGGTCATATTAGAGAGGGATCAAGCGTTCGACTTATTGTTTTTCGACATAATGATGCCTGGCACATCAGGAATGGAGCTGCATCAATGGCTCGAAAATATCAACCCGGCGCTGGCAGACCAAGTTGTATTTGTTAGTGGCGGCGCGTTCACTCCGAATGCTGCGAAGTACCTGCAGGAGGCGGGCAATCTCCAGGTTGAGAAACCCTTCGATGCAACCAGCTTAAAGAAGTTGGTTGGAGAGCTGGTTCTGGCTGCAAAGGCAAAGCGGCGACAATAATCGGATCATTCGCCTCCGATTTTGCGCACCGTTATACCTTTTGTTGTTTTTTTTGTCATGACGCCACGTGGACTCGGCTCACGATAGGCGAGACGCCCTGCCATGCTTGATTGCGCTCTTAACACTTCGGCAAGCGAATGAAGAACTCGGTCGCGTCAATACTCGACTCATAGTCGATGCTGCCTTGCATGCGCTCGACGAGCGCCTTGGTAATGGCGAGTCCGAGACCCGTCCCGCGACGAGAGCGGTGATCGGAGCCATCGACCATGGCAAAGCGACGAAATAGCCGAGGACGAAAATCTACAGGAATGGGCCTACCATGATTTTGGACCGATATACGCCAGTCTTGAGCGCTGGATTTCAATGTAACCTTCACAGTGTCATTCGGATCGCCATATTTTGCGGCATTCGACAGCAAGTTGTTCAGGACCTGCATGAATCGGTCGCCGTCGATCCGCGCACGAGCGTCGGCTTCGTCAGACTCAAGAACGTAGCAGGTCCCAAACTCAGCTGCAAAGGGCTCCGCCTCATGAATGCATCGCTCGATAAGTGGCAAAAGTGGTCGAGCCTCGAGATCGAGTTCAAGCCCCCCCTGCATCACCCGTTCGAGATCGAGAATGTCGTCGATCAAGCGGCTCAGTCGCTCAGCATTCGACAGCGACATATTGACTAGTTCTTGGGCCTCCGGACTGATTGCGCCGAGGACGCCACCGCCCAGCAATCCCAGCGTGCCGCGGATCGCCGTCAGTGGCGTGCGAAGTTCGTGGCTCACGGTCGATATGAGTTCGTCTTTGAGCCGCTCCAAAAGTTTGCGCTCTGAAACGTTGCGGACGATTACCAGTACTTGCTCGATACTTGCAGGTACGATTCGGGCCTCGAAGTCGCGCACCCCAGTCATACGTTCGACCTGAAACTCGATATTACACCCTTTGCCGCAATCTAGAACATTGGCGATCGACTCAACGAGTTTCACGGCAACATCGACGGGCAGAAGTTCGCTGATATGTCGACCGATAACGGCATCTTTCGGCGCAACGAATGAATCGGGGTCTGGTACATGGGCATCGATAAATTGACCATCCCGATCGACGCGAAAGACGCTGTCCGGAAGCGCTTCCACAAAAGCGCGCAGCTCGACGGCACGGCGTCGCAGTTCTTCCTCCATGGCTTTGCGCACGGTGACGTCAGTTTCTACACCCACGAAACCCAGAACCTTGCCGTCGGGCGAGTGAAACGGGCGGCTGTCGACTTCAAGCCAATAGGTGTGACCATCCTTGGCGTAGTTCTGAATCTCGACTTGAAAGCCCCTGCCGGCCCTGATGGCTTCGCGCATGTGACGCACCGTGAGCGGATCCGTCAATTCACCTTGTACCAAGGGCCCTACTCTGCGTCCCTTTACATCTTCCAACGTGTAACCCGTGACGCGAGTAAAAGCTGCGTTAACCCACTCGGTACGAGCCTCAGCATCGGTAACGATGACGATATTGTGAGTTCGGCTCGCTACCAGCGCCAGTTTCTCAAGTTCTGTGAGCGCCGTCTGTTCTTTACTGCCCAATGTGCGTTCGGCCGCTGTGTTCATGGCGCACAATCGAGTTGAGCCGGACGACATTGCGAATTCCAAAGTTCGGCAACCGACCGACTGAGTGTCATCGGATCGAACGGCTTCGCTAACACACCTATTGCCCCCGTCGCCATGAGGTCACTGATCTCTGTTGCGCGTATTTTAGCCGTTAGATAGATGACCGGAAGCGTTTTATAGCCAGGGAGCGCACGCAACTGTTTAAGAGTGGCAGGACCGTCCAAGATCGGCATCATTACGTCGAGCAAGACCAGCGCAGGCGCAAACTCCACAATAGAATCGAGGGCCGCCTGACCCGAGCTGCATGCGAGTACACAGAACCCCCCTACGCGCTCGAGGGCAATCTGAGCGACCAGACGGAGGGACGGGTCGTCTTCTACCAACATGATGCGCCCCAATTTAGATGACATTTCTAGAATTTCCACGATTCGTTGAAAGAACGACGCGATTACGACCCTCACGCTTAGCCTCGTACAACGCCACGTCAGCGCGCTCCCAGAGTTCGCCTGGGGTCTCGCCAGCCATCAACGTTGCCACTCCCGCGCTGAATGTTACTGACACGACACCGCGCGGACTCGAGCAGGACAGTTTTCCAAACATCTGGCGGCGGTGGTCAATCGTTCGAAGCGCGTCTTGCCCTTTCGCTCCTGGTAGAATTAGTGCAAATTCTTCGCCACCGCACCGCCCCACGATGTCTCCGCGACGTGCCTGGCGACGCAATAGCATGGCCAGCGAACGCAAGACACGGTCGCCCGTTGCATGCCCGTAGGAATCATTGACCCGTTTGAAATGATCCAGGTCGATAATCGCAAGCGAGACTACCTGAGCGCGCCGAGTCGCCAGGGCCACTTCTTCTTCGAGCCGTTCGAGGGTACGCGCATGCGACAACAAACGAGTCAAGCTATCGCGATCCATGAACGATCTCAGCACGCGCGAACGCGCCAGGCGCGACTGCACGACGCTGATCAAATGCTGCTCTTCAACGGGTTTTGTCAGAAAATCGTCGGCTCCGATTTCGAGAGCCTCGAGGGCCCGCGCGGGTTCGTCCTCAGCCGTAAGAAATACAATAGGCACACCCGCCATGCGGTCGTCTTGTCGCAGTACGGCTGCCAGTTCGAGCCCTGTGCAATTCGGCAGACGCATGTCCATCAGCACCAGATGTGGCCGAACCTCGGAGACCACCTCGAGCAACAGCGTCGGGTCGGATAATACCGCGGTTTCCAAGTGGGCACGCCGCAAGACGGACGCTATGTGTTCCGCTAATAGTAGGTCGTCATCGACGAGTAATATTCGCGGCTTGTCGATATCAGGAGGCGCCAGCCGCTCTATTGCGGTGGCGAGATCAGAGGCGTCGACGTCGGCTGGGATCGTGATTCTGCATCCCGCGCGATACGCAAGGATACGTTGTTCGAGCGTTGGCTGTTCGACTAGAGCAATTATATTAGCGCTCGGATTGCGATCTCGAACTTTGGCCACATGAAGGAGATCACAGACGAATGCCAGGGGCGCTGCGCGGGCGCAAGAGTCCGACTCACTGACTACGACCTGAAACCCGAGTTGCAGCAACATCGACTCGACCGATGCCCGCATTGAAGGGCTGTCCATTACGAGCACGATGGGTAATTCTTCCCAACGCCCTAGCGGGCTCGGGTACGTGCTCGGCGGCGACGAGCATGGCGCTCTTTGCGAGCTCGGTGGAATTTCGCTTATTGCTCGGTCAATTACGACAGACTTCCTAGGCATCTCCAGTGCAACCACACCCAACAGCTCGCTCAATGCTTCGGTGACCTGTCGACGCCAAGTCGGAGTGTTGTTTGGCAAGTCCAACAAATATTCCAACGTGCGAGCCGTAGAGGAGACGTAGGGCATGCCGAACGACCCGCCACTGCCGGCGAGCCGATGGGCTAACAGTCGGGCGTTGCCACACGCGTCCATGTCGCCGTTGAACGCACGATCACATGCTCTCTTGATTGCGTCCGCAGTCAAAGCGAGCTCCACGCGATAACGTTGCTCATGCTCTGAAAGCAGGTCAATCGCTTCTGGAATCGGGCGTTCCGGAGCGCGCGAACTAGGCAAGGTGTAATAGCAACGGCGTACAATCTTCCGGCATAAGGTGCGACGTGCCGGCCCAGAAGATGCTTTGCTTTTTGACGGCAATCGCTCATCTAGGAAATTGGGCGGAGAAGCCGCGGCCCGAAGGCGGACACCGCTGAATGCCGGCGACGCAATCAAAGTTACGTGGCTATGCCTTCACTTTAGCAGCTGGCGTCCAACGTCTCCTGAACCTTTTGCGTGAGGTCGGCAGCAGTGAACGGCTTGCTAAGGAAATGTGTTCCCGCGTCGAGCACACCATGGTGGACGATTGCATCGTCGGTATAGCCAGACATATAGAGTACTTTGATCTCGGGCAGGATCTCCAGGAGTCGCTCGGCCAACTGCCGCCCGCTCATCCGGGGCATCACAACGTCGGTCACGAGGAGCGGGATATCGCCCACGTGTTGCGCGCAGGTCAGCAGCGCTTCATCTCCATTCGCGGCGGTCAGAACGGTGTAACCAGCCGCTTCAAGAGTTCTTGTGGCGACCTTGCGTAGCGCTTCCTCGTCCTCGACCACGAGGATTGTCTCGTTTCCCGTGGACCGCCTAAGAACTACCGGAGCACTGATCGACGCCGCTTGGGTCGTTACAGGTTGCCGTGGCAGGTAGATCTTGAATGTGGTCCCTACTCCCGGCTCACTATCGACCCAGATATTGCCGGCGCTCTGCTTAACTATGCCGTAGACCGTGGAAAGCCCCAGGCCAGTGCCTTTGCCTTTCTCCTTGGTCGTGAAGAAGGGCTCGTAGAGCCTGGCCTTGGTCGGCTCGTCCATGCCGCAGCCTGTGTCGGCGACGGCCACCTCGACGTAATGCCCTATCTTTAGGTCTATACCACGCGCCGCATGCTCGTCATCGACCTCGACGTTGGTCGTCTCGATTGTGATCTTGCCACCTCGGGGCATTGCGTCGCGAGCGTTGACCACCAAGTTCATGAAAACTTGCTCTATCTGGCCTGGATCGGCCAGTGTCGTGCCGAGGTCAGGCGCGAGCACCAAAACGAGTTCGATGTCTTCACCGAGGATCCGCCGGAGCATCTTCTCGACTCCTACGGCAATCTTGTTCAGATCTAGCAGTACGGGTTGCAGAACTTGCTTGCGGCTGAAGGCAAGGAGTTGGCGGGTCAGCACCGCCGCGCGCTCTGCTGCTGTCTTGACTTCCAAGAGATCGTCCTTGAGTTGATCTCCCATCTGAGCGCTCTCCATTGCGAACTCCGTGTAGTTCAGAATTACTGAGATGAGGTTGTTGAAGTCGTGCGCCACGCCGCCCGCCAGGCTACCGATAGCCTCCATCTTTTGCGCCGATCGAAGCTGCTGCTCGAGCTTCTCGCGCTCATCTTCGGCCCGCTTGCGTTCGGTGATATCTCTGAACTGCCATACACGGCCAAAGTGCTTTCCATCCTGATCGAGCATGGGTGCCGAGTAGCGGTCAAATGTCCTACTATCCTTCAAAACGACCTCGTCCCGGATCTTATCGTTCGGATTCGCGTAAGTGTACTTTACCTTACCCATGAACTCTTCCGGATCTTCTAGCTTTTCTTTCACCCATTGCAGGAAACGTTCATCGGATTTGGAATCCATGATTTCGAGAGGAATATCCCACAGTTCAGCGAACCGTCGATTAGACGATACTATCTTACCGTTGACATCCACCACGAGGATTCCGTCGATAGACACTTCCAGCTGCGTTGATAGGATGAGATTTCTGAACTTAAGCTCGTCGTCGGCCCGTTTCTCGGTAAACTTGCGCGCAGTTATATCGCGGATATTACACTGAATCACGTTATGGCTGTCGACGCTGTAGACGTTGCTCACAAACTCGACATCTACCTTTCGCCCGTCTCGAGTCTCTAGCGGAAGATTCTCGTAGCGAACGTACGACTGGGCCTGCAGTTTGGCGAAGGAAGCCCGGGAGGCCGCGATATCCTTAAACGAACCGATTTCCCAAAGATGCTTGCCCAAAAAATCTTCATGCGAGTAACCCGTCAACTTCACCAGGAACGGATTGACATCAATGATTCTCCCATCGTCCGCATCGAGAATCAGAATACCGTCCTGGGCGGATTCGAACAGGCGGCGGTACCGCATCTCAGAGGCTTCCAGGTCTCTTTTACCCCGTTTGCGCTCGGAGAACCATCGCGCGTCAGCTTGAAATGCCGCAACTTTGCGCCGGAGAGCTTCGTTTTCATGAACTAACTTGTTTGATTCCGTCTCTTCGTTGCTCATCGCGCTGTCCCCCCAAGTCGAGTCATCGGTTCTATGCTTGTCGCATGTTCAATGATCCTGCGCCTGCAAGGTAGTCACGACCAGCGGGACCGTTCCGAAGTCCACCCTCGGGAACGGCCTGCCTGGCCTGGCGAAAAGGTTCCCTTGGAACAAGTCGCAGCCGAGTTCGACTAGAACGTTGCGTTCTTCAATGCTTTCGACCCCTTCGGCGATGATCATCTTATCCATGTCGTGGCAAAGCCCGACAATCGATTGGATAATTTTCTGCTTGGTCGGAGCCTTGTGGACGTCGCGTACGAGCGCCATGTCGAGCTTAACGAACTCGGGTTCGAGCTGAGCGAAGCTCGTGAGCCCCGCATAGCCTGCGCCCAAGTCGTCGAGCGCAATCTTGAAGCCAAGATCGCGTAGTTTAGCGATTTTGTAGTGTACGTGCAGTACTGTATCGAGCGACGCTCGCTCGGTAACTTCCAGAACGACGCGTGGGGCGAACGACGAGAAAGGTGAGTCTGGCAGGTACAGATCGCGGTCAAGAAGATCCTCGGGATGGATATTGACGAAATAAAGCAAGTCGTGGTCGCCGGCTTGAATGTCGGCCACAACGCTTTTCCGAACGGATCTTCCGACGTCATGAATTCTGCCGACTCGTTCCGCAGCAAGAAGTACCGCGTCCGGATTCGGAAGCATCGGCTCGTCGACACGTAGCAAGGCTTCGTAGGCCATCACGGTCGAATTGGCCGCGTGAACGATCGGTTGATATGCCATGCGTAACGACGATAGTGCGCGATCTAGCGTTGCATCAACGCCAGCTAGATCGCCCAGCCTGAACCTGCCACTTCCAAACTCCTCTACGTATTCCCGCTTCGAGCGCGCCACCCGCCCGATGCTAGCGGCACGTCCGACCGCGGCGGTGAGCTCGTCGAAGGGCACCGGTTTGATCAAATATCTGCATGCCCCGTACTCCACGGCGTCGGCAGCGGTTTTTACGTCAGGATGTCCCGTGATCAACACTACCGGCAGATCGAGGTCATGCTCGCGCACGGCTCGAAGGAGTTTAAGCCCCGTAGTGCCAGGCATTTGTATATCGCTTACCATAACATCAAATACTTGACCCGCGAGACAACCGAGCGCTTCGTCGCCGCTGCTGCAGGCAGTGACATGATGGCCTGCCCGTTGCAGAACTCTTTGCATTGATCTTAGGAGCGCAGCTTCATCTTCCACGAGAAGTATCTGCAACTCCTCTGGAGCCGGGAGCCCCTGAGGTATGACCATGAACGCAGAATACCATGGCTGTGACGAGACGCGAGGGTTCCCCAATTCGCATCTTGTTTCGCATTTTGCGTCTGCTCGATTGTCGAGCCTCCTGGTTTCACCGCCAGAGCGCAATAAGCAGGTCTGGCGCCCCCCGGCCCACGAATTCCAACCTTCGCTATGACAGGGCTTACCCTATAAGATACGGAAACAATCACGACGCTTCCCTCGCCGTGACCAATAAAAGAGTACCGAGAGGCCGCGTCAATGGCACACACAAAAATTCACTTTAAAAAGCTTAGTATCCCAGGGTTCTGTCCGTAGTCCCTCTATGAAGCCCGTTCTTCAAGATCGCACACTCGCCAACCAACTCAGTGGCGCGTTCTTCATATTTGGAGCGATTGTGACCGGCGCGTTGTTTGTAACAGTGCTGGCGTTCGGTATCCGCCGGATTTGGTTGACACCCGAGTTTGCTCGCAGCCGACGAGCCGAGAGATCTGAGAGTGCTGCCTACGCGGCGATGCTTGACGAGGAAAACGGGCTCCGCGCTTACCTATTAACTCGAGACGTTAGCTTCATTGAACCCTTCACACGCGGGGAGGCTGTGCTCGCTCAAGCCAACCAAGACCTTGCCGAACAAGTAGGTTCGGTGCCCGAGCTTGCCACGGCTTTGCTGGGCACACGCATGGCCGAGGAACGCTGGCGAGAGCGTTGGGCCAATGGCGCGGCCAACTCGCGGCCCGACGCCGTCGCTCCGTCGATGACCGAAGGCAAAGCACTCTTCGACGCCTATCGCGGTCAGCAATCCGCGCTGGCGGAAGCCCTCAATCAACGCAGTGAAGTCTCTTCCCAGCGCGAGGAGCGACTGATCACAGCGAGTGTTTTGATCAATCTCATGGCGTCTATGGCGGTACTCTTGCTCGCCACGCGTCAGCATCGTGCGTTACGCGACGCGATCGTTTTCCCCGTCGCGGCTTTGCTGCGTCATATTCGTCGCATTCGCGATGGCCAGCTGGAGGCAACCGCCGACCGCGCCGGCCCCCGCGAGCTAGCCGAACTTGCCGAGGGCCTCAACGAAATGGTGCGGGCACTCGCCACGGCGCGAGCATCTGCGGCGTCACGTGACGAAGCGCTGTCGGATCATTCTGTCAAATTGCGGTTGATCCTTAACGCTAGTCGCGAGTTTTCCGAGAGCCTCAATCTCAGTTACGTAGTGGGGGCCGTGCGGGAGAGTACCGCGGCCGTCGGGGGCTACGAGCGAGTCATCGTATGGCTCATGGACGACGAGCAGAAGCGACTTGTCAACAGCGATGGGAGCTCAGTCAGTGCAGCATCGGATGTTCCTGTCGAGTTGGGGCAAGGCCTGGCGGGGCGTGCTGCCAAGTCGGGACGCATCACTTTCGAGAATCCCGCCGGTCAGGTGCGATTCCGCGACAGCAACCAGGGTCCGGTGAGTGCAATCGCAATCCCACTCATTGTGGGTGCACGCGTCGTAGGCGTGCTGGAGGCGCGCTGCATCGAGGCAAAAGTCGCGACCCGAGAGGGGGTCGAGATCCTCGAAATGCTGGCCGCACACGCAGCTACCGCCATTGAATCGGCGCGGCTGCATGAGGTCATTGAGGAGCGAAGCCAGTTGGACGCCCTGACGCGGCTCTTGAACCGTCGCCGCCTCGATGAAGATCTCGACGCCGAGTGCAAGCGCTGTGCGCGCTATGGACGTCCGCTGGCTTTCGTGATGCTCGACGTGGACCACTTCAAGGAGTTCAATGATTCTCACGGACATCCTCGGGCCGACACGGTGCTGCAGCAGGTAGCAGAAGTCATCGCAGGTTGCGTGCGCACGACCGACACTGCGTACCGTTACGGAGGCGAGGAATTCTGTGTCCTGTTGCGCGAGACGAGCGCCGAGGACGCGATGCACTTCGCGGAACGAGTCCGCCAGCGCATCGAGCAGCGCTTCGCGTCGGACGGGATGGCAGGCATCACCGCATCATTTGGCGTCGCGGACTTTTTGGCGGATTTCCCGACACCGCGCGCGCTCGTGGAGGCAGCGGACGCAGCCATGTATGAATCGAAGCACGCGGGAAGAAATCGTGTGGCACTTAGTGTGAAGCCGCGGAGTAGAGGGCTTGACTGATAGCGTCGCGAAGCTGCTTGACGCTGTAGGGTTTGCCCAGAAAGACCTGTGGCGATTCTGAATGTTCTCCAGACATCACTTGCCCGCGCTGATCGCCAAAGGCTCGGGTGTTTTTTCTGGCTGTGGGGGAACGACTTCGACATATACCGGTAAGAAAACTCGGAATGTGCTGCCTTGACCCGCTTCGCTCTGCACCGTGACAGCCCCGCCGTGCGCAGTTACAATCCCCAGCACGACGGGCAGGCCCATGCCGCGACCCGTGAACTTGCTGGAGAAGAATGGGTCGAAGAGGTTCTCGATTTCACCGCTCGCAATCCCGCATCCTGCGTCTGTCAATTCCAAGCAGGCATAGGCAGAAACCTGCGGCTGCCAATGCAGGGGGTAGCAACGCGCCACAGGAATATCCGACGCTAGAACCGTATTGACAGCCAGGTGAATGACACTGCCCTCGTCCCCGATCGCCTCCCATGCATTGTTGATCAGGTTGGTCAGGACCTGTTGTATCTGGTTCGCGTCGGCGCTGATAACGGGTCCGGGAGTGGGCAATTGGACCTCCAGCGCAACTTTTTCAGGCAGGACCGCACGAAGGATGCCAACATTTCGCCGGCATTCCTCTGAGAGGTCAAATCGTACACGTTTGCCGTGCGATTGGCCCAGGTAGGTCAACATCTGGCCGCTCACCGCCGCCGCCTTCTGCGCCGCCTGAAGTGCTTCGGTCAGGCTGCTAACTGGCCCCCCACTGGGCAGGTCCATCAAAGCCAATTCTAGGTTCACCATCACCACTCCGAGCTGGTTGTTGAAGATATGGGCGATGGCCCCAGCCATGCGGCCCAGGCTTTCCGACTTCTGGAGTTGCTGGTTTGCTGCTGCCAGCTCTTCTTTTTCTGCTTGCGCCTGCTTGCGTTCGCCGATTTCTTTTTGCAGTTGGTGATTCAACGAGTCGGCGGCCTCGGTGAGTTCATGCTGACGTAGCGATCCGAGTATCAACGCCTCGTTCATCGCCAGCGTATTTTCATGAAATTGCGTCGTCTCGGTGACTTGAATCATGACCCCCAAGGGGCGTTCTTCTGCCATCACCGGCCACATTGTGTAAGACCAGAAGACGGTATTTTGTCCGAGCTCTTGTTGTCCCGTGTGGGATTCGGGCTTTCCCGTGCGGTAGACACGGTCAAGCAAAGTCACGCATTCGTCATTCGCTATCAGCAATTCGTCGAACGATTTCCCGACCAGCTGTTCCTGGGTCTTTTCGATCAGTCGGCAAAAGGCCGGATTGGCCTCGCGCACGATATGTCGAGCGCCCTCGACCATTACCATGGGCAGGGGTGCGTGCTCGGTTGCAGCGAGGCACAGACTGGACAAATCGGGTGGTGGGGTCGTTTTTTTCCCTACTTCCTCAGTTTCGACGTAGGCTTCGCCTTCGCCTTCGCCTTCGCCTTCGCCTTCGCCTTCGCCTTCGCCTTCGCCTTCGCCTTCGCCTTCGCCTTCACCTCCGGTGCGGTTTCGGGTTCCTGTAACCTTCGCGGTCCGGTTTGCTCGGGAATTCCCGTCAGCAACCCTAAATAGTTCATGCGCCGCGGATCGATGACAACCAAGCCTTTTTCCGTGATGATATACTCGCGGATGTCTTTGCTGTGGTTGCCTCCACGCATTTTGATGACAACAATCACTTTGCGGAGCTGACCGTCAATCTCCACATAACGCATTCGGATGATGTCATCGGTGAGAAACGATATTGCGTAGTGGCTGAACTGAAGTGACGTAAAGTTGTCCTCCACTTCAACTGTGCTGAGAATCGTGATTCCGGCTCCAGTCAACGCGCCGATCATGCGGTACAGCGACTCGCGAAAATCAGCGCGAAAACTGGGCGCCAGCGCCATCTCGAAGCCAACCAGCGAATCGATCACGAGCCGTTTTGCGCTGACTCGCTTGATGGCATCCAGAATCTCTTGCATCGTTTCATCCACTGAAAGGTCGAGCGGACGCAGATAAAGTGTTTCGAGTTTTCCGGTATGCTGGGCCGTTCTTAGATTTAGACCAAAAGTGCCTGCCCGCTGCGCGTAGCCTTCCGGTCGTTCCTCGAAGATCGCCATGATTCCTCCCTCCCCTTGGCGAAGACCTTCTGCAATGAATTGAGTGGCCAGCGCCGATTTACCCGTCCCCGACGGGCCAGCCACCAGCAGACTGTCGCCTTCGAATATGCCCCCGTTCAACATTTTGTCTAACTCGGGAATGCCGATGGAAAGACGCTTGCGCCGAGCCAATGGCGCGGTACGGCTCCCTAAGCCGAGCGTGCGCGAGAAGGCTTGCAGCCCACCGTCGCCGATGCGGATTGTGTGCAATCCCGGAACCGATGCCTGGCCGCGCAGCTTTTTGATTTGTAATTTCCGCACCACGGAATTCCTGTCCGCCACCTCCGAAAGCCAGAAAATGCCATCTACGACGGTAAATAGTGGATTATCACGGATTTCGTCCACGTCATATTCACCCACCAGAAACGTCGTGGTTTCCCAACTGGTCAGAAACTGCGCGAGGCGGTAGATGAATGATCGCAAGTCCGCTTGGCCCCCATCGCCAGTAGCCGTGCGCACCACAGTGCGAAACGAATCCACTATTACGACGCGTGGGTTGGTGTTCGTAACTTGCCGGATAATTTCCTCCAGCACTTCGTTCATGTCCTTTTTCAGCACCATGTCAGACAAGTTGATAAAGCGGATGTCCTTACCCAACCTGGATTCGTCGAAGAAGGTATACTGCTGCTGATAGCGCAGCATCTTGAGGACGGTTTCGCCCAGAACGGTGATATAGAGAGCGGGCTTCTTCCACTCCCCATTGGCGAATGCAATCTGATGCGCAAGGGTTGTTTTGCCGCAACCCGGCGAGCCTGCGATGATGTTTAGGGAGAACTCCGGGATCCCCCCGCCCAGAATTTCATCGAGCCCGCGCACACCGGTCGGAAGTTGCTGGATTGCGACTCCGCCTGGCCTTTTTATGGTGTTTTTGGGTGTCGCGACTTTCGGCGCGCTACTTTTATTCATTTGCAAATCCTTCGTTCAAATCGCTGTTCGAAACTTCGGGACACGCATCGCGAACTAGGCGCATCGTTAGATTTTCACCAATGAAGGCTTCCAAGAGTCCAAGCAACTGGGCAAGCAGAATAACTCGGCCCTCGAGGAATTCGTCCGGGTCGAGCTGCGAACGAATTTCGCCCTCTGCTTCCAAAGACCCGTCCACGGTCACTTGCACCGAGCCCAACCATGGAAGTTCCGCGGTGGCCAGCACACGCGCGCGCCAAAGCAGCGCTCGAAACCCCCCTTTACCGATTAGCGCCTCGAGATGCGGATACAACTTCTCGTGAACGGGAAAGGACTGCGGTGTACTGTCCGCAAAAGGTTTGTTTTCGCTGGCGTCACTGGCAATGATGAGCTTGGCAAGATTGCGCAATCTAGGTGTCGCCCGACTCATTTGGAATTGCGCTCCCTCATTTCGATCGCTTACTGACACAGTCATTGGATCGCCCACCGCAATTGCAATCCTCGAGTTGCCGACATCCACCCATTGCACAAAAAGCGCAATGACAGCTAGTATGAGCACGTTTCGTGCCAGTGGGTCCAAACCCACCCCGAGCATGGCCCGCGTAACTTACGCAGAGTTTTGTCTTCGAAGAGTTACATCGAATGAATAATTTGCAAAAAGAGCAGGCAATTTGCCAAAGGCGCTCCTAATGCGGGGCTGTTCAATTCCCCGGCCCTGAGAGTGCCGTGCGGAGCGATAGCTTAGGCAACTGTAAGCCGCTACGGCCTTAGCCACGGCAAGCAGCAACAGCAACGGCTACGGAGTCTTCCGTGCCGTCACATCAATCAATTTCCAAATAACCCTCATCGCGGAAATCAATCAAAATACCCAGCGTTTCCGCGGTAGAAAGTGGTGATACGTCGAGCAATTCCTCGACCGTCGACGTTCCGTCGATACGTGACAGCAAAAACACGTGCTCCGGACTCATCGATGCGCTGTGCGCCGAATCCGGCTGCCAGAGGCTCACCCTACGGCTCAGCCCGCCAAGACTTCGCAGCAAAATTGGGCTCAACAATTCTGCGGAATTCGTCAAAAGCTCCTTGGTCTCGCGCGAGCGATCCGCTTGCGCCAATTGCAGAACGGCGCGCGCCTTGGTAAGTGCCCGCTGATCTTCGCCGAAAGTGACCGCCTGCCGGACCTCATCCATGGCTGCCTGGAGCTGAATCATGACATCGGACAGCGGCGCGGAGCTGGGCCCGGGAGTGCCGCGTGAAATAAGTGTCCCGGCAGTACTGTGCGTGGGTGTCTCGTTCATTGGAGGCGGAGGGGACACCGTGGGGCGCGAATTGAAGTCGCTGACGTCATCGCTCGGCTTCGCACCGCGCAGGCGTGCGCGTGCGGGGCGGCGCGAGTTTTGATTCGACTCAGGTGCGTCCAAGCCTGACGGCGGCTCGCTGCGTCGAAGCCGCGGATTGTGAGTGCTCAGTGTGGGGGCGCGACTGGGTGGGGTTGACTCCGACTTCGGTACGGTTGGAACCGGCAGTCGACTCTCGGAGTCCTTGGAAACCGGGGCGCGCGCCGTTCGGGCGCGCCTGCGTGCCAAACTCGACTGTTCCGATGGCGCTCCGGGCTTTGCAATTGGAGTGGGCTTCTGGTTCGAGGCGACCGATTCATGCGCGCCAATCCACGAAGCGGGCTTGGGTCCAAGCGAGAGCCCCATCGCGTCCGCCAACTTGTCGGCGTACTCCATGATCGACGCGAACCGCTTAGCGGGTTCCTTGGCTAGCCCGCGTGCTACGACGGCTGCAAGTTCCTTGGGTATTCCCGGCGCGAGTTCCGTGAGCGACCTCGGTTCCTCGCCAACCACCTTGGCCAAAGTCTTTGCGACGGTCTCACCGAAAAACGGAATGCGCCCGCACAGCATTTCATACGTCATTGCTGCTAGCGACCATTGATCGGCACGGTGATCGGCATTGGCCGTATTGATGACCTGTTCAGGTGCCATGTAGTCCGGTGTTCCAAGTACATCGTATTCGCCGGTGACACGTGCACCGGCAGCTGCGCGCTTGCTGATACCAAAATCGAGCAATTTGACGAACACACTGTTGTCTTGCATATCGAGCAAGAACACATTGTCCGGCTTTAGATCGCGATGCACGATGCCCGCCGCATGCGCGACGACGAGGCCGCCCGCGGTTTGCGTAACAATCTGCACTACGTCGCGTATCGCAATTATACGCTCCCGATCGAGCCGGCGCGCGAGTGATTCCCCGGCGAGCAGCTCCATGACTATGTACGGGTCGCCATTCTCGGTCGTATCGAAATCCAAAATATGGACAACGTGCGGGTGATGCAATTGGCTGACGATATCGGCCTCGCGTTGAAACCGAGTCAGCGCCGCTGGATCGGCGGTGAGGTGCTTGGCCAGCACTTTTATGGCGACTGGTCGCTTTAGCCGTTGGTGCTCCCCTCGATAGACCGTACCCATTCCGCCCTGTTCGAGTACGGAAAGGATGCGATACGTATCGCGAAGCACTCGACCAACTAAAGACTCGCTGTGATGTTCGGGCACACCCATACCTGGTCTAATTGTCGAGGGACGTGGCTCATTGCCGGATTCGGAGATTCCCGCTTCTACATCCCTAGGTTGTTCGGGGTGCCGGTGACTCATGCAGCAAGTTCTCTAGGCCAGGTATGACATGTGACTACCTAACACTTCAAGGGAGGGAAATCCCATGGGGCTGAGTGCCAATATTGTCAATTGAGATTGCAGAATTGCAAAAAGTCAAAACCACTGGATTTGCGCGAGGATGGTAAGTTGGTTGACTAATATTTGGGTTCATTAAGTTGAATGACCTCGAACAATGCCCGTGACTCTGCACGAGTGACAATCGACCTAGGAAGGAGTTCGGCCAGGCCGATTTCGGCGATTCGCCAGGCTGCCGAGGCCAGCTGCCGGGCTAGAGGGTCTTGGCCGGAGTCATTCCCGAATATTGCGCGCTGAACGTTTCGAAGAAGCGCCGGGAATGTCGCAGCGGATTTTCGTAATATTCGTTCGTCGAAATGTCGAGTATCGCACGACGCCCGGGCGGACTCTGGACAACGGGATTTGACTCCGCAAAATTCCGTATGACCTGCCCATGAGGCTTTATGGTTCCATCGGCACGGAAAAGGCCGCGGCTGCGTTCATTCTGACAGGTGTCGTAGGGTGGGCGCCCGAATAGTGATGGATCATAATCAGAGTAATTGCCGAGCAGGGCTCCGAGGGCTCCGACCTCGACTAACTTTGGCAACAACCGTTCCGCAAAATCCGCCACGACGGTTTCAGTCGCAGAGTAGCCGCGACCCATTGACGAGAACTGGTCGCTTAGAATCTGTTCCTGCCCCGCGGGTGACGTCGAAAGTCCCCATTCCGAGGCAAAGCAGGGCTTGTTCGAGAGTGCAGTCGTTAGCGCGCAGCTAAAAGCCGCTAGATCGGCGTCGAGGAAGTTCCGGCCTTGCGCCAATTCTCCGGGATAAGCTTGAATGCTTGCAAAGCAGGATGACGTAAATACGTCATCTACGCGCAGGGCCGTCGGCGAACAGAGGCTTTGCGCGCACAGGCCACAAGTTATTGCGTGTTTGTCATCGAGGTTGCGCAAGGCACCAGCTAGTTCATCGTACCAATCGCGCGCCATCTTGGGGCTGGAAGGACGCGCAAACATATCGGGCGCGTTGCCGAGATCGTAGGCCCAGACCGCTTGATGATCGCTCAGTGTCCGGGCAACCGCGCGCACGAGGCGCAGTGCTGCCTTGCGAGCCATCGGATCCGTATACGGGTTGCGGTAGCCCGTTGCGACGCGCTGCCCCATCGATACTACCGGCTGGTCGTCGAAAGGCTGAGCTTGGGCGTCGAGCAACCACGCCGGTGCCCAATTGTGCCCGCTCAAGTGGCCCGTGTTTAGCGTGATGATGGCCTTCAATCCCTCGGCGGCCACTGCATCGCACAAGCGTGTGAGTCTCGACAACGCGCAGCAATTGACGCCTTCCGGATCGGGCTGAAAATCCTCCCAAGTCAGGAACACCCGCACCAAGTCCAACCCCAATTCTGCGATGGTGTTCATGTCGCAGTGGACTTCGTCGATGTCGAAGTCTTTCCACAGCGTTACGCCCTTGGCTGCGGGCCAGTAATTGACCCCCAAGCGAAACGGCGACGGTTCACTCCGGTTGGAGCCCTGAGGATGCAGATGTACGACAGTCATGGGGTACGGGGGGCTCTGGACATTTCGGCGACAGCTAAGAATGTCGAGCTTAGGGGCCGTTTCGCAAGTGATCAACCACCGTTAATCGACGCGCCGACCCCTTTTCCGCTCCTGGACGGCATAATATTCCTCCGTGATTCCGGCTCAATCGATTTATCGGTGGCCTGGCCCCGCCACTTGGTCTGAGCTTTTTTTGGAACTTCCCCAGGGGCTGGGCACACTAATGTCTATGAAGTGCCAAGAAAGAGTCAGCGATTGCAGGTGAAGGGTGCTCGGGGCTACCTTTCCGGTATGGCCGCATTGGACGCGGTATTTCGCTCGACCATTGGGGTTTCCTTGTTGGCCCACGCTGCCGCACTCGGCTGTGTTTGGGGCACGATTGGGCATCAATCCCGCAGGGCGGCCACGCCTAACTCCCAGGATGTGTGGCTTGGCACGACCGTTAGCGTTGTACAAGAGCCAACTGGGCATTGTGTGCCGGTAAGCCCAGAAAAGGAAATGACAGCCTCGACTGACGACAATTCGATCAAAACTCCGGATCGCCACAAGTTCGCGGTTCCGAAATTGCCAAAGTCTCAATCGATGCTCACTGAGGATTCAAAGGTGAGCGAGCCCAAGGCAATCGCGAAGGCGCCTTCGGCCGCTAAGAGGCAGCAGTCCTCGCCGTCACCCGTTGCGGACACCCCATCACTTGCAAGTCCGGGAGCGTCAATCGATCTCAAGCAAGCCATGGTGGATGCTGCAAACCAGAAAACGCTTGGTTCGGGGACGTTTGGCGCAGTGGGCGTCGATTTGCGCGAACGACGTTTGCCGGCAGCGTTTACCCGCGCGTTGCCGGTAGCGATAGGCGCCGAACCCAGCTGGTGGCGCAATCACGCGGGCTCGCAGGGTAGGGTGCAGTTCGAAATAACATTGGACGAGGGCGGTAAGATCAAAGACGTGACGGTGGAGGATGAAGCCCAGCATGCTCTTCTTTCACGAATCGTTCGGCGCGTGGGCAGGCTTCTCGCTGTTGGACGGTACGCGCTCCCGAGTTCGTCTGCCCCCAATGCGCGACAGCGCTTCGAGCTCAGGTTGGATCTAGAGGAGGGTACACCGTCTTCGAACGAGACCGCGGAAGCTGGCGATGCAATCGATATGGGATGGGAGGCGCCGTCGTCGTCAGCTCCCGGCAAGGCACATATTCGGGAAGCCAAGGGACGCACGATGCAGGCTTCGGTCAAGGTCTTGCCCCCGAAACAGCAAGATGACGGTCCGCGCAGTGACGCTCCTTCTCCTGACGAATAAAATTAGGGGAATATCCGCGATAATCCGGAACTGACGCAGGTTTTGGCCGATAGTGCTGTAATGAAGCCTTTACTTCGGGCAAATTCTGCCTGGCGGCGGGCGGGCCTGGGCCCCACCCTCGGGCGACTCGCCAACGTGCAGCGCTGTAAAGTGATGGTCCAAGGGACGGCGATGTTCTTCGCGGCGGCATTTCTCGCGGCTTGTCAAAGGTTACCCATTGAACAAGGAGAACTAGCGCTGCCAAAACTCGTGGACGGCTTTGAACCCGATTGGGGTGTCATTGAAGTAAAGCATATGCTTAAGCGTCACTCAGGCGAATCGAGCCGAGTTTCGAAGAGTCCCAATGGGCAAGCTCGCGTCGAATCGCAATCGCTCAATCCCTGGACCTCGCCCGATGCCTGTGAAGCGCTCGTGTCGAGCGGCCAGCGCTTGAATCACGCACCTGGTAAGGCAAGCTTTGCAACCTGGAATATTCGGTGGTTTCCCGATGGGATTTCTGGCCTCGCATCAACGCCCACCCAAGGCACGGATTTGAATTGGCTAGCTTGCGTAATTGCCTGGCTGGACGTTGACGTTTTGGCGCTGCAAGAGGTGAAGGCCGACGCTCTCTCGCGCGCAAAGCTCGAGTCGGTAGTCGCGGAGCTACAAGGTAAGACTGGTGGTTCCTGGTCGGTTGCCCTGGATCAGTGCCCTGCACATAACGGGCAACACGTCGCGTTCCTTTATGCGTCGCATAAGGTCAAGACGTCACCGTTCGTCCAATACGCGACGTTGAATCCCCGCGCTAGCGCCTGCGCAGACCAGCTTAGGCCAGGGCTCGGCTCGACATTTACGTTTCCGGGAGGGCTCGATATCCATGCGATCACCGTTCACCTCAAGAGTGGTGTCACAGAGCGCGATATCGATCTGCGAAGGCGGTCCTGGGCGGCACTCACCGACGTCATTGCGACGGAAGTCAAGGAGTCCAAAGACCCTGACGTGATTGTACTCGGCGACTTCAATTCGATGGGTTGCCACAGTTGCGAGCTCCCATATGGCAATCAGCAAGAACTGTCCGACCTTGACCGTCAATTGCGGATCGGGGAATCGCCCGCGCGCCGAGTTGGTGCAGACATTCCCTGTTCGCAATATTTTCAGCAGCAACCCGGCCTCTTGGATCACGTTGTCGTAACCGAGGCCACGCGCGAGCTTTCACCAACAGTGCGCACGCAGGTGGAGGGCTATTGCCAAAGCCTAGGTTGCGAGTCCTTCACCGGTAGAGAACCGCTCGCCTTGCGGCGGTTGAGTGATCATTGCCCGCTAGTCGTAGAGCTGACCGATCGGGACTTGGATTGAATCGAGGTAAGGCAAGGCGTTTTACTCGGATGCGACGGGGGTGTTGCGCGAGTCGGCGATTTCGATGAGGGCCGTCAGTGCGTCTATCTCCCGCTTGGCTTGAATTTCTCGCTGGCGTAAGGTCTTGACCTCGAGATCGAGCCGCCTTGTGTCAGCCTCGATTTGCCTGAGCGAATCCTTCACCTGATCGCGTTCTTGCTTAAGACTCTCAATGTCGATTGGCACACTGCACCTCCACATACGTTAGTACCAGACCTGGAGCGCCTCGTCAGCGGCGGCCGTACGGTCAAACCTGGAATCAAGTCGCAACGACGCGATTTCGCCCCGCACGCTTGGCTGTGTACATGCGTTGGTCGGCGATATTCGACAGACTCTTGGGGCTATTGTCCTCGGTTTCGGACAACGCCGAACAGCCGGCGCTAATGGTCACGGCTATCGGTATGCCATCTGCCGCAATCGGTAATGCCTCGATGTTCGTTCGCAAGCGCTCGGCGAGCCGTCGAGCCCCCTCGCAGCCAATGCCGCGCAACAGTATCGCGAATTCCTCACCGCCGATGCGCGCAATCACGTCCTCGGTTCGCAATTGCCGAGCCAGGGACATAGCCACGTGCTTGAGAACCACGTCACCGGCTGCATGCCCATAGGTATCGTTGACACGCTTGAAGAAATCGACGTCGATCATCACGAAACCCACGTCCAACGAATGTCGCTTGGCGTACGCGAGTTCTGCTTTGACCCGATCATCGAAGTGACGCCGGTTGTAAAGGCCGGTGAGCGCGTCCCGCGTGCTCGACTCATAGAGTTCACGCAGCAACTTCTCTTGGCGTGCGCTTACGACGGTAAACCGGAAACTTGCATGCAGGCCCACCTGAATCAACACGCCGTCGTGCAGACGTTTACGCTCGAGGCGCCGGCCGTCGATGAATGTCCCATTGCGCGAGCCAAGGTCTTCCAACCAAAACTCATCATTCTGAAGAATGATTTTTGCGTGACGACGACTCACGCCCGCGTCATCGATCAGGACCTGGCAGGTCGGGTGACGTCCGATAAAACAGGGCAGAATCGCCAGGGATACGACTTCGCCCGCTTGTACACCGTCCATACGCAAGAGCACAGGACGGTCGACCGGCTCCGTGTGCAGAGCGGGTGAATTGGCGTCCGCATGGGAACCCGGCGGCGAAGTGATGGCCGTTTGCAGTTCATCGTCGGCAAAATCGCTGGTCAACAAGTAGACGGCGCGCAGCCGATCCGATGAGCTGCTGATGGCTTGAGGATCGAGGGGAGCTCCTACACTAGGAGGAGGATCGGATTCGGACGGCTTTTGAGCATCATGCCGAATAGCCAATTTCGTCGCTTCATCCACGTCAGGCGAGCGATTGACATGTGTCGTCCTCAATGCAGCCTCTGGCTCCACTGGTGTCACGGGTCCGGCCATTTGGCCTCCGGGAATGGCTTCCCTGGTTTCGCAAACAAAAATCCCTGCAGCAGATCGCAATCTAAAGCGACTAGCGTGCTGCACTCGGCCGGGGTCTCAACGCCTTCGGCCACTACTAGCATTCCCATTTCTCGGCAAAGAGTGGTCATCGATCTAACAACCTTCTGCTTGGTGGAATTGCTATCGACCCCCCGGATCAAAGACATGTCAAGTTTGACGAAGTCGGGTTCCAATAACGCAAAACTCGTCAAGCCTGCGTACCCGGCACCCAGATCGTCAACGGCAATTCGATAACCGATAGCGCGAAGCGCAGCTATCCGTGATCGGACGTCTGGAACTCGGTCGAGTGAGGACCGTTCGGTTATCTCGAGAACCACCTGGTTTGCAATGGCCGCCAAGGGTGCTGTCGGCGACAACAGTTGTGGGTCGAGCAAATCGGTAACGTGAAGGTTGACGAAAAGGGTTTCGGGCTTGGCCGCCGCAATGAATGGTTCGGCGGCGCGTTCCCTGACAATCCTGCCGAGGACATCGAGCTGTCCCAGGCGTTCGGCGGCGTCAATTACCGCCCCCGGATGCGGCAGGCTGGGCTCGAGGCTCCGGAGCAACGCTTCATAGCCGAATACAGACTTAGCGCGACTGTTGACGATGGGATGCATGGCCATCCAAAGCGTTTGGAGGCACCCCTTGAGGCTAGATTCTAGCCCCGCTCGGTCCGCGGCATGGGCAGAAGTCTGACCTAGCAACTCTGCGGCACGCTGTCGAAGGCGCGCCATTCGATGCAGATGTACGGCCTTGTCGAGGGCCCGCTCCAAAGCATCCATGGGCACGGGCTTGGTCAAGTAGTGTAAGGCTCCGTATTCAAGAGCTTGCACGGCTGTGTCCACGGCGGGCTCACCGGTAACCAGGATTACCGGCACGTGAAGGTCATGCGTCCTGATTTCGCGCAAGAGCGTGATGCCGTCCATCCCGGGCATCGCAATGTCCGTCAGGATTGCATCGAAGTCCACCTGCGTAACTAGTCTTACCGCCTCTTGGCCGTTGGAAGCCGTCGATGTCAAATAGCCTCTAGCCCGAAGCACTCGGCTCAATGATCTAACGACTGACGGATCATCGTCGACGAGCAAGACATGGCGGGCACGCGCAATCTCCATACTCCAGGAGGTTGAAGCTTGTTGTTCCCCGGTCGGATGATGTACTTCCGTTACGACGCTCGAAGTTACGACCGCACCCGACGCGTCCGCTGCTCCTATTACTGGGGTCGCGGGGACCGACTTGGGTGGACATGAACGCATGAATGAATAGACGGCCGACTTTCCACCGCTCTGAAGTCCCCAGGCTTGATCCTAGAAAACCCAGCGAGCGATTTTGGCTATTGTGCCAGATTTTCGTTCCAGGTTGTCGATTTTTGGCCAAAAGGTCGTTTAGCTGGACTCCCGGCCAACGGCTTGATGTCCCTGCAAATCGCTGCAGTCGGGTGATACGGGCGGAATTGCTCAGCGGCTCGCGCGATTCAATTGGCCCTCATCCGTAACGTAGTGCGGAGTCTTGCGGGCCAATGTCTGAGACGCTTGGTCCAGCGTCAATATGTCGAATGCGTCTATTTGCTTTCGAGGCTTTGGCGCCTCGCTGAGTCGCTCGAGCCTGGTTCCCGAAGCGAGTGCTAATACAATGCTGCGCTCCCAGACGAGCCCCGGTTTGCTTGGCACCGAATTGACGATCGCGCCGGGTACCGATCGCGCGGCTGTCCAGCGACCTTCGTAGTGAACGGACCAAGTCTGCCGAGCCACGCCGTAAGGGACGATTTTTTCGAATTCGCTGAGCGTAATCGGAAATAGGCGTTCTTGGGTACTAGGCATTCAGGGGCTCTCAGCTATCAGGTCTCAGCTATAAGGTCTCAGCTATAAGGTCTCAGCTATCAGCTTTCTGGATCTCTGATTCCGGCTGACAGCTGAATGCTGGCGCCTGATAGCCATTGTAGCAATTTCTACTGCGCATATCCCGGTTTGGCGGGGACCGGCGCTTCTTTATCTTCGGCTTTGTTGTCGGTTTTTTTTGCAGAACTCTTGCCGCTGTCGTTGCTCGATGATGTTGACGCCGGTTTTCCTGATGATGTGGCTGAAGACTGAACGGCTTTGGAGGAGCTCGAACTCGACTTTGCGACGAGGGGTGGCACTTTTTGCGAGTCGCAACCGGCAGAGAACCCGGTCGCGTCGAAGTGAACATCGAACGAATCAGTCTCGTCCTTCCCGTCCGGTACGGGCACGCTCACGGTGACCTTCAAGTTGCGTGTGCCTGCCCGCGAGGGCGAACAATAGGACAACAAATAATACTGATCCAATAACCCGTCCACCAATGCGCCCGCATCTTCGAATGCGATGGGAATCGTGTTCCCAGATTGCGCCAATACCTGCCCCGATTGCGCTAATCGCTTTGCCGCATCGTCTTGCGTGTCGCCCGTTACGCCAATGAACACGAGCTTATCGGCTGTTGCCGAGAGGGCATCTTTGAACTTATCCTCGGGAAAACGCCCCGCCAAGTCCGGCCCCCTTGCGAATACGGCCAATGTACCTAACCGAACCGCGTTTGCGCTCATCGCCAGATGCCGATCCAAAATCTCGAGTCCTTGAACGACAGCACCACGCAAATTGCGGGATGAATCACCCGGAGTTAGGCTTATCAGAGCGTCCACCTGCTCGGGCGACGTTGCATGGGCATCGACTGGATATTCGCCAACGACTCGCACTTTGTCGCTACCATCGTAGGCGGCAACCGTTACGGGTTGCCCTTGCCGAACTCGGCGCACGAAACCCGCGGCGGCCTTGGCCATGGTCTTACGCAAGCCCGCATCCCGCGCTTGACTGATGTCCACCAAGAGGAGTGCCTGAAACGTGGCATAGCGACCCGGTTCCATCAATTGCAGTTGAGCCGTATCCGAATCAATTGCCAAATCATTTTCGCTGATCTTGAATGCCGATGCCGGTAGGCCCGTGACCGGCTTGTCCTTTTCCGTAACAGCGACAAACGTTGCTACATTGCCGGGCTTTGCCGAGCCGGTGGCTAGTTCCTGAATGCGTGCCCCGCCCAGCAATTGACAACCGACAACTCCGAGCACCATACAATTGAGATAAATCCAACGCTTAATTGCCACGACCCGCGATTGTTACATGATTATTGACCTTAAGGCGCAAAACTTTTTCGCCTCACTCCCAAAAACGCTCACCCTTCTGCGCGAGCTCGAGCATTTGGCTCATGCCATGCGCCAATGATATTGGAATTTCGGATTCGTCGAACAATCGAACTTCCAGCACTTCAACTGGGTTATCAGGGGGCCGCGTGGGAGCCGTTATGATGGCCCCCACCACGATGGTAACCGCATGAAACCGCAGGTCGCGATTGGGATCCGAATATACGCCAAGCACGTCGCTCAATGTCACGCGATCCACGCCTGCCTCCTCGGCAAGTTCGCGCACGATTGCCTTGCGCAGCGTTTCACCCCACTCTAATGTACCGCCCGGCAGCGCCCATTGCCCCGTGTCGCCTCGCCGAATCAGCAGCCAGCGACCATCCTCGGTTCTCGCGGCCGCAGCGATGCCTACTACCGGTCGTCGCAGAATGTGGCGAGTGACTTCCTTGAGGACTTTGAAATAGCCTGCAAAAGGCAACACACGGGTAAGTTAGACCTAGGACAGCGCTCTGGCAATGTGCTACTGCCGGGGCCGTGGTTTCGGCCCTTGTTCAAGTGGAGCGTGGGCGCCGTCGATTAATTGAAAGGCGCAGGAGGAGTTGTAACCTAAGCTGGGCGGCTCTCGGTCTTGGGCTATTGACGGCAGCGTTTGCTTCGGCTTGCAGCAAACGCCAGGATCCGCCAGCACACCTCGAAACCACCAAACGGACCCAAGTGGGTGAAGTCGAGTCGCAGACTGATTCGCCCCCACCCACTCAAGCTGCCAACGACGGTAAGCCGCGCGACCTCGGGCAAACCGATGATTCACTGCCGTTTACGCCAACCGGGCTAAAGATTGCAAGCACCGCATGGCGAACCTGGGTGTACACCGACACGGGTCCCAACCGCACCCGGTTTGGTTACTTGCGAGTGGGTGGAATCGTCGATGCGCGCGCTCCCGCTATCAAGAATGAAGGTTGTGACCAAGGCTGGTATCGCATCAATCCGCGCGGGTTCGTGTGCATTGGCAAGGGCGCAAGCCTGACCATGGACGATGCGATCATTCAACAGGCCGCCGTGAGGCCCAAACGCGGTGATAGCCTGCCGTACATTTATGCAATGGCTAGCGGCTCGCCTCCGCATTTCTATTTTGCATTGCCGTCGCGGGAACAAGTGGTGCGCCTCGAAGGGTCTGACCGGCATTCGAACTTCGCGAATTGGAAGTTGCAGAATTACGATACGCGGCCCGCCATAGCGCAGCTATTGGGCTCCCCGGGCGACCCACCGAGTTTCTTGCAGAATGGGGGTCGGGCACAGAAACCTTATGGGGTGCTGCATCGCGTTGAGGAAAAGGTGAGTTCGGGCCGGGCCGCCCCAGACAGCGGTTTTGCGCTCTTGTATGTGTTTGCGCATGACGAACGCTGGTACGGCATGACGACAGAGCACGATCTCGTGGCACTCGATCGCGTCAGGATCGTCGTACCGAGCGCCTTTCACGGAATAGAACTGCCGCAAGAAACCGGCGGTCTCCCCGCGGGCTTCGCAGAAAAGGACCAATTGCCGGAGTTTCGACTGCAGCCCGACGGCAACATGGTTACGAGCAATGCCCTCATGCGAAGGCAGGGTGTCGCCCTGAGTGGCGAGCGACGCACGGGGGGCTTCATGCAAACGCACGAGGGCACGTACGTTCCAACGGCGGGTTTCCGCTTGATCCCCAAACGTAAGGAATTTCCGAGTTTCGCGACAGGTGACCGCAAGTGGATTGATATCTCGATTCTGAAGCAAACTTTGGTGGCTTACGTCGGCAGAGTAGCCGTGTACGCAACCTTGGTGAGCACGGGACGTGGGTTAATGGGTGATCCAGAAACGGAATCGGCAACTCCCCGGGGCACATTCATGGTGTACGCCAAACACGTATCGGCCACTATGGACGGCGCCGACGATGCTGCAGATTCCTACAGCCTGCTCGATGTGCCGTTCGTCCAATATTTCCACAAAGGTTTTGCCTTGCACGGTACGTACTGGCACGACGAATTCGGTCGAGTCAGAAGCCACGGTTGCATCAATTTGGCCCCGAAAGACGCAGCCTGGCTATTCGAATGGACCGACCCCCCGGTGCCCGATCACTGGCACGGGGTGATCAATAAGGAGCGGGGGACGGTGGTTTATGTGCATGCGTGACTTGGTTTTTTCGAAGGACGTTTTCGGCGGTGCACGGGGGGATTGGACGTGCTCGATTTTGGGGACCCCTCCCGAACTCGCCCGCAACTGGCGCCTGCGGCACCATTTGCTTCGGACTCAAACATCGGGTCCCACCCCAAAAGTCTGCGCGCGCCCAATCCCCCCGCGCGCCTTAGCGACGAATTACTCTTTTTAGGCCATCCGCGGTCAGCTCTTCGGAATTAGCGGTCAGCAATCACGCGCTCGCAATAAACTCATTCACGCTATCGGCAATCGACTTAAAAACTCGCTCGAACTTCTCGTCGTCTCGTTCGAGTAGCGTCACTCGGAAGCCGGGTAAGTCGCATACGAAACCCGAGAGGGGCACGACGCAGATTTGCTTCGAGCCCAAGAGTTGGTACACGAATTTTCGATCGAGGGAGATCCCAACCGGGCAACGGCTTTGCACGAATTCCTCCATCTTGCGATCTTCGATGCGAAGGTTCATGCGGTCGCTGAGCTGCTCTGAGAACACAAGACTCAAGTAGAAAGCCCCTCGCGGTTCGTTGACGACTACGCCAGAACAGGCGCTCAAGATTTCCGTCGCGCGCCTGGCACGCTGCGCAAAAAACGCCCTCCGCTGGCGCCCCCAGGGCTCATAGCGTGGGTCGCCGTAAACCCGGGGGATAATCATTTGGGGCAGGGTAGTCGAGCAAACCTCCAACATTTTCGCATCGACGATCGAGCGCACATAACGGCGAAACATTGGGCGCTTGTCTTGGTTATACACTTCCATCCAGCCACAACGGGCGCCAGGCCAGGG
>PMCK01000672.1 GCA_003154095.1 Myxococcales bacterium
GTGGGGAGTACGGAGAGCGCATCCCATCCCATCTCGTTGAAGCAGCCGCCGAACCCGTCCCAGCTTTGGTACTTGGTGGCATCGTCGACGGTGATGTTGGCAGTTCCGCTTGCCAGCGTCGTTACCTGTCCGCTCGTCTTCCAATAGGCGTTCTGAGCAGAGGTCACAAACAGAGGACCCGTGGAAGTGCCGCCGCCCGTCGCGCCAGGTTGCCCACCCGTGTTGCCTGCCGGGCCCCCACCCGTGCTGCTTGCCTTGGTCCCACCGGTGTTGCCGTTCGGACTGCCGCCGGTACTGCCTGGGGGGCTCCCACCGCTGCTGCCGGCCTTGCTCCCACCCGTGTTGCCCGCCGGGACTCCGCCGGTGCCGCCCGCCGGGACTCCGCCGGTGCTGCCCGTCGGGCTCCCACCTGTGTTGCCTGCTGCAATCCCGCCTGTGTTGCCCGTCGGGCCCCCGCCAGTGTTGCTTGCCGCGGTTCCTCCCGTGTCGCCGCTTGGGATGCCACCACTGCCGCTGATCGAGCTGGCGCCGCCGTTGCCTACGGGGCTGCCACCACTGGGATTACCGCCGCCGGCCGAGCTAGCGCCCCCATTTCCGACCGGACTGCCACCGGCCGATCCGCCGACAGAGCTACCGCCCGAACCAGTGATAGCGGTCCCGGATCCGCCCTGTTGCGAGGTCGAGGATGAGCTCGAGCCGCAAGCGGCGGCGGACAACGCAAGCAAAATGCCGGTAATCGGTGCGAATAGTCTGTTCATCGTTCAAATTCCATGTCGAATTGTCCGCGCACTGGGAGGTGCGTCGTGTGGGGCTCGGGGAGATAATAGCACTTTGGTGGGCCCGAAGGCGGACCGTTAGGTGCCGACAACCAAATTCCCGCTGTGTTCGGTTCTGATCACCAAAATTCAGAGTCGTGATGCCGTAGTTTCCGTTGGCGTCGACCGTCGGCGCGAACGCGCACCGACAAAATCTTAGCGGTCAATCCGTCGTTGGCTCAACGAAAATTACCGACCCGTTTGCAGCAAAGTGTGTGTGGTTCTGAACATGCGCGACGAGTTGATTGTGGTCGATAGAATGAACCGTGCCGCTTATCGCGCAAGCGACAATTACGGTTCTGATGA
The DNA here is from genome assembly GCA_003154095.1 of Myxococcales bacterium. Classification (GTDB taxonomy): domain Bacteria; phylum Myxococcota_A; class Polyangia; order Polyangiales; family Polyangiaceae; genus FEN-1139. The sequence continues at coordinate 1,122 of PMCK01000672.1, forward strand.
GTACACCATTGGCGGCGATGTGCGCAAATTGGCGAGCCAGCCGCTTGAAAAAATGTTCGGCCGCTTCCCCGGGCGACACTGGCACAACCGCCACACCCTCCCGATCTCCAACGCCCGCGAAGGCCTGCTCAGGCCATTTTGCGCCCGGTTCCAAAACGACGACGCACCCCGCAGGGGAGGTTGCCGCCGAATCATTTGCTGTCGATTTTGTTACGTTCATAAGACTTGTAGTTTTCTTGCTCGACTTATGTGTGTCCTCCTTTGAGCTTGGCTAGGCCCCTACCGTCAGATTTGCGTAACGATCTCGTGAAGAAGTGTTTAGGGAATACAGCAGCCGGTTCCCCTGTTTATCGTCAATTCGGGGTCCCGTATTGCTTGTTTCTGGCGTGACGGCACGGAAACGAACCTGTCGACCAGCGTTGCGGGACCAACGTTCTTCTGTCTGGCGCGAGCCCAGGGCGATCGTCGGAAGTGAAGTTCACGAGCGCGCCCGAATCGTCGAAGTAAAGTGCGGCGCGGATCGTGTGCCCGGAGTTGGTAAACGTGCCTTGGACGTTCTTGTCGTCGATCGATGTCCAGGTGATACCCGGACCGACCAAGGCAGCCGGAGCCATCACGCACATGTCGTTGAAGACGGTGACCGTCTCGGCGGTTGTGAATTCGAAACCACCGGTGTCGACCATCGGATACAGCGACAGTACCTTGACCTGCATCCGCGCCTTGGCGGGTGCAAGAGATGGTCTAGGCAATATTCGGGCAACGGCTAATTCGAAACTTGTACGTGCCGCCGTGCCAGCAAAGAAACAAGCAAAAATGCGGCTGTCCCAGATCAATGGGTCGGGTTCAGACGACGCCGTCGATGTACACGTGCTTGATGATCGAGTACCCTGAACCGATGGGCATCCTCATCGGGTCCCCCTTCTCGAAGGTTCCCAGGCCCGCTGCTGCCGCTGTCTGCAGTGGATTCCAAGTGTTGGTAGGCAGTGGTGTATAGGGAACGCGGGCACTCGAACCTTCCGCCATGGACTTGGCTACACGTCAAAGTCAGCGTCAAAACATCAGCGAGGCTTCACGTCACGTTGAAGCTAACCAAATTGCTACCATCAAAGCCGGCCAAATAGTCGGTGGCAACCTTGTTGCAGCGAGGTGTTCAGTTCGAGGAACTCACGGCGAGTTTGGACCTGCAGCGTCCAGCGAGTGTGGTGTCGCGCCATGATTGCCTCCGCGAAGACCTAGTGCCGAGGAGCCCACCAGCCAAGGGGGTGCCTCCCATTGACCCAAACCCTGTCGCGGAACTAAACTCGAAAGAGGCGCTCTCGAGAGTGCCTCCGGTCCGCGAAAAGGCGCCCATCTGCCCCCTTGCCACGGTCGGTCGGCGGTACCTATACATCTGCATGCGGACTATCACTTTCGCTTTTGCAGTCATCGCCTTAACCACGGCTTGCGGAGGTTCCTCGTTCTCTGGGGGCGACTCGAACTTGGGCGGAGCGGGCGGGCTCGTCGAAGCAGGCGGCGGCAGTTCCGGTTTTGGAGGAAGCCAAGGTCAGGGTGGCAGCTCTGTAAACACAGGGGGCGAAGTAAGCGTGGGAGGCTCGAACGGTGGTTCCAGACCTACTGGCGGCGCATCGAGTGTTGGCGGCACCGCCAATACAGGTGGAGCCGAACCAATCGGCGGAGGCATTGGTACAGGCGGTCTCGCGAGCCTTGGAGGCGCAAAAGCAACCGGCGGATCGCACGCAAGCGGTGGCACGGCTAACAACGGTGGTACGGTTGGAGTCGGCGGGACCAAGACGACCGGCGGCGCAGATGGCAACGGTGGCGCAACGACAGCAGGCGGGAACAGAGCCAGCGGCGGCAACAAGGACACCGGCGGCAGGCAAGGCACAGGTGGTAAGCTTGGAACTGGTGGGTTGCTAAGCACCGGCGGCAATCTTGGCACGGGCGGACTACCTGCTACGGGCGGCGCCATTGGTACCGGGGGAGTTCGGGCTTCGGGCGGCACGACAAGCCGCGGTGGAGCTGCGGGTACCGGGGGTACTTCGAGCGATTGCACGCAAGACTCCGACTGCACCCTATGTGCGTATGGCTCGGCCCCAACCAATTCGAATGAATGCTATTGCGCGAATTGCGCCATCATTGCAATGAACAAGAAGCTGTGTGATGCGAATCATTCCGCATGGGAAATGTACTGTTCCAACGTGATGATGGTGTGCCCTCTAGCTTGTGTGGCCCCAAGTCCCGTCGCGTGCGTTAATGGCATTTGCATGACCTCGGGCTTGGGCACGAACTAAGCTGCTAAGACCAGATCCGAACCGGAACCCGAAGCGGTTGGTCGCAGCGCCCCAAATCACGACTGGTGCTTAGTCGACCGAGCATCGGGGACTCTACCGTGCGGTCCGATGACGAACGCAAGTACAAATGGTTTCGTGTGGGTCACGGTGCATGTTTTGCGCTCGACTTGAGCGCATATTCTAGGGCTTCGCGTTCATCGTTGAACGACTGTATTGGACAAGAGACGCCTTCTTGCTTCCAGCGGTGAAACTGAACCTTCATCATGGTAGTATTGTTGATGCTGATGAACTCGCGCCATCCCTCGGTGACCGCTGGCAGCACTTCCTTGACTGCTTTCTCGAACTCGGTGTCGTTTCTAAGTTTGCCTCGACGGCCGTCCCATACCAGAACGACCTTGGGTCGATTGAAACCCTTGAAGAGCTTCAAGAGCCAATTGTGGGCTTCCCGCAGCGCGCGCGTGTCCGAAAACGCGTCACTGATTCGCGTCACGCGGAGGATGTCGTGAAAAACGTCATGATCCAACGAAAAGTGTTCAGAGCTCCCCAAGTTTCTCCATCCGATAGGAATTGTCTCACTAATTCGGCCGAGTTTCTTCGCCGGTTTGCCATCTGTGGGATCGGGGGACCTAGGGCTCAAAGCGTCACGAACCTCCGATTTGCTAGCGATGCGGCATATTGACCGTGCATCCGATGGACTTGCTCCCACGATTTGAGCTTGCGCATCTCTCCCATCCATCGGGCAACGTTTCGATACGGGCCTAGGTTAGCGCGAATCAAATCGAATTGTGAGATGATCGGAGCTCCAAAGTAATCCGCGAGAGAGATCTCGTCACCGCAGAGGAATCGCTTCTCCCCGAGCCAATGGGAGTCGAGCAATTCCAAGTATTGTCGCGTGCGCTGGCGACCCCATTCGACGGTACCCTCGTTGACCTCTTCCGGTTCCCTACGGTGGTGGGCGTAGATTTGCGGGTAGATGAAATTGTACCCCATCACGCGGTACAAGCTGGTGTTGAGCCAATCCATGCATTCATTGACCTTGCCGCGGAGCTTCAAATCGCTCGGGTATGCTTTCGAGTCGAACTTGTCGGCAAGGTACTTCAAGATGGCGGAGCTTTCGCTCAGACGATAGTCCCCAGCTTCTAGCGCAGGAACGAAGGCGCACGGATTGACCTTCCTGTAACTTTCGGTAAGGTGGGCGCCGGCGAGAAGGTCGATATCGACCTTCTCGAAGTCGATTCCTTCTTCCGCGCAAAAGAGCAGAACCGTCCGACTCGTCGGCGAGCCGTCGAACGCGTATAGCTTCATGTTGGTCACTCCAGAATCTACCTGCTAGTGATGAAACGGCAGCACTCGGGGAAAGTTACGCGAAAAGAAGATTGGCGCACATTGGCGCATATTCGACCACTCGAAAGCCGCGGCTCCCGTCCCAATAACGCTCATGGTGGCGGACAGTGCCATGATTTTGCGGTGTCTGACCAGCCGGCAACTTCGGACCGCGTTTCTCGGCTGCGCTCGCTCGGGTGGCCCTATTGTTTTCACGCGTGTGACCGTTTTGTACCATCGCAGACGGACTAGACCTGAGACCTCGGTTCACTTTAGGCATGGTTTCAAGTGGCAATTACACTCATTGACGATCCACAAAGAACACTCGCTTACCACGCCGATTTCCGAGTTGTCCATCACACAATAAGGGGTAGCCTTCCAAGCGCTGATTTTCGGGACCTGCTCACCAAGGGCGCCGAATGCTTGGAAAAGCACAAGGCCACGAAATGGCTCTCGGACGACAGGCAACTTGCGCCCATTAGCCCTGAAGATTCCGACTGGGGCGAGATCGTTTGGGGCCCNNCTGGCTGAAGTCAGTCAAATAGGCACGAACGCGGCCGCACTCCTCGTTCTTCGAAGGAGCCCTCGCCAAAATGGCGTCGGCACTGAGGCGGACAGTATCGAGCTTCCGGTCGATTCACAGCAGCTCCCGATGCTCAGCCCGCTCGAAGCCAGCGAGGCGATTTTGAATTACGTACTGGATACGAACGCCGTGTCGGCCGCAATGAAAGGCGATCCCAACGTTTTGGAACGGATGCGCGCAGCAGGGCGGAAGAGATTGGCAGTCCCGGAACCTGTGTACGCGGAAATTGCCTACGGCATCGAGCGGTTGCCAAAATCAAAGAAGCGCTCAAAACTCTTGGCGTTGTACAACGCGATATACGAAGAACTCGGAAGCATGCCCTGGACGCACGGAGTAACCGAGCACTTTGTTTCGGTGAAGTCGACATTGGAACATAAGGGCAAGCGAATCGAGGACTTTGATGCCGCCATTGCAGCGCACGCACTCGCCGCCGGTGCCATTTTGGCTACCGCGGACCTCGACCACATGGAACGAGTGCTTGGGCTCAAGGTTGAAGACTGGGCGGCAGCACTTTCCCGTCGCTGAACGTCAAATGCGAACCAGAGCGTTTGATTGCGGTTCTGCTGAGGCGGCTTGCGAATTGAATTTGCCACCCTGTGTTAGATTCAATGACGGAAATCGCTCGCGCAGGCACTGCATTTTGATATGAGTCGATTAGACAACACGGATCTTGTCAGGGGNNCATGTTCGGGTGTAGCGGTAGCGACAGCACGGCGGTGTCAGGATCAGGTGGCGGCGGCAACAACGTGGGCGGTGCTAGCGCGGTGGGGGGAGCAGCGACCGGCGGAAGCACAATGGCAAGTCCTGTCGGAGGCGCACCCGCAAGCGGCGGCGCGCCAGCAACCGGTGGCACCGGAGCGACGTCACCCCAGCCCAGTGGCGGTAGTCCGGCGGCGGGTGGTGCCGCGACGGGTGGTGCCGCAACTGGTGGCAACATCGCCGCCACCGGCGGCAAAGCGACGGGTGGAACCGGCACAGGCGGTCAACTGAGCTCCGGGGGCGCTGGCGTTGGCGGCACGTCGAACGGAATTGGAGGCTCGGCGCGCAGCACGGGTGGCACGACCAGCTCGGGTACGGG
>PMCK01000279.1 GCA_003154095.1 Myxococcales bacterium
GATTAACAGTTGGCAAATGCCCTCGGGATCGAACACAGAGCGGGCCTGTGCTTGCGCGCGTCGAAAGGACGCTACTCTGTCGTCAATAGGTTGACCGACGAGGGGGTCGGGCAAAATGCGCAGCTCGGGGCGAGCGTGAATTGCCTTGAGCAATTGAGTCGAACGCTGGGCGCCCGCACGCAAGCTAAACCGCTGCACGACAGCTGGATGGGCCCGTACAAGCTCGCTAATCAGCGCATCATTGAGCGCCTCCTCGCGCAGATCCTCGAGCGATTCGAGCAACTCCATTTCGAAACGCGCATGGCTCTCGAATGCACTTTGTTCGAGAACACGTTGGCAGAACCCATGAATCGTAAAGATTGCGGCCTCGTCGATGGCCTCCAGCGCGCGATTCAAGTAGAGGTGCGCACGTGCACGGTCGGAAATCTTGGATACGTACGCTTGTAGTGACTTGTCGTCGGTTACGGCTTCGCCGGCTAGTAGGCGTTTGACCAGTCGCAGGCGCCAGCGAATTCGTGACTTTAGCTCGGCCGTTGCGGCGCGAGTGAATGTCACTACTAGCAACTGTGACGGCAAATACCCGAGCTCGACTACGACCCTGAGAAATATCGAAGTGATTGCATGCGTTTTTCCGGTTCCGGCACTGGCCTCGATCAAGTGCTTGCCAGTCAACGCAAGTTCATAAGGATTCAGTTGGGTCAAGTCGCGACCTCGACTCGTTCAGCGAAGCCTGCCTGTTCAGAATTGGTCAAACCTTGATAAATTGGCAGAAGCCAACGTTCGGCCCATTGCGCGAACGAGAGAACCTGCGGAGCGCGCGCGAGCGTTGGCCAATCATCTGCACAAGGGTCGGTTCCGTAAAGAATTTCGAAATGGGAATCAAACTGACCGTCAGCTCGAAATTGTTCGAGCTCGGACTTTGCGCGCAGCAGCGCCGCCTCGTGTTCGAGCCCCTTCATTTTTGCACTGAAATAGACTTGAGCCGGGTTTAACCAAAATGGAATCGGTATTGTGCAAGCCAGCCGATAGTCCTCGACTAGTAAGGCGAGTTGCGCTTTGGCGACCGCGCGGCTCAGGGGCTCGAATTCTCTAGTGGCGATTGATTCGCCCAGAGCTCCCCGAGCAATCACAACGGTTGCGCGTGCAACGCCTGTCGCGTTGAGACATAAGTGTTCCACCCAGGCCTCCACGATGCGCGAAATTGTCATGCGAGAAGCCTGCAATTGCACGTGCGCCGCGGGCCAAGTGGACCCAATCCAACCTTCGAGGGGAACGCCGTCGATATCGAGACTCAGCCACTGGTCTTGTAGACGTTGATCTTGACAATAGGGCTCCGCGGCCTGAAAGAGCAACCGGGCGCGTCGACGAAGCGAATCGAAGACGATATCCCCCATTCCGAGGAGCGGGAGTTCGCCAGCTGCGCGCAGTCGTGTGAAAGTGGTTGCCTCGTCGCGTCCCTGCAGGTGAGCGTCGATGAGTTCGCGCGTGATCCTCCACTCGGCTAGAGCGTCCAAGGTGATCGGTTCCAAACTGTCGTGGTCCTGAATCGTTGGGTCAAGAGCCACGCGAAGCGTCTTTTCCAGGTAAAGGCGAGTTGGGTTTCTTAGTAGCTTGATTAGATCGCAATAGTGAAGCACGCTGCGCTGAAATGGTGCAGGGCGAGAATAGTCGGGAGGCTGCGGCTCGAGCGCTGGCGCCGCGAGAGCAAGCGCGGCGCGATAATGCTCCGCCGAGCGATTAACCAATTCGGGGCGACTCCCATCGAAGTAACGCGGACTGAAAGGCTGTAAGGCTTCGTCGCGATGCACGATTTCTCGGGGTCTGAGCGAGCAACCCTCCGGCGCTTGGCAGGCCTCATCTATCTCGTGCAATAGCTCTTCGACCACGACGGAGGGTGGCCTTGCCGAGTCATCCCTCGCGCTCCGTCCAACGTAAGTAATAATGAGCCGATCGCGGCAAGCCAATAGCGTTTCCGCAAATAGCATGCGATCTTCATCGCTGATGTTCCGATCGCCCAGACGAACATTTCGAGTCAGCGCATTGAAACTCGAAACTGGAGCATGCCTCGGAAACTGTCCGTCCTCTAGACCTACCATGGCGATTACGCGAAACGGTATGCTCCGAAGGGGGAGCATTCTGCAAAATGTGACGCCGCCGCTTAGAAAGGAGCGAGCCGACGGCGTCGCCTCGAAGCGACCTTTCAAGAGTTGTCTGAGTGAGTAAAAGGATATATCGTCAGCGTAACCAGCATCGGTGGCCGTGCGAGCCAGATCGACCAACGAGTCGCAGATCTCGGTTTTTTGCCAGAGAAGTTCCCGATTAACATGGAATATCTCGTCAAGCATGCGGGTCAGAAGTGCATTGAATGATTGCAACGTCTGGCTTTGGTTGAGTCGGGAGCGAAATTCGAGGAACGATTCGCAGGCCTCGGCAACGCGTCCGGCGAGCTCTGCGTCGTCACCTTCCACGTCGAAGGGTGCCCGGCCCGCGTATACCTGCGCCACCTTCGAGTCGAGGGCGACACCGAGCAAGAGTCGGCTAAGGCCGAACCGTAACGTGTGGTCTTCGACCGGCGGTAGCCCGGAAGCTTGCCGCTCGGTGCCGTCGCTTCCCCAATGTACTTGAAGTTGAGTTAGCCACTTTTCTATGCGACTCAAGCGTTCCGCACTTATTTCGAATTTACTTTGGATTAGTTCGAAAGACAACAAATCCAGTAAGCGATCGACGGTAATTCGCTGAGACAAGATTTCCAATGTCTGCAGCAGAAAATCCGCGAGCATATTAGAAGATCGCAAAGAGCGGTCGGCAATCGCGTACGGGATATGCAAAAGTCGCTTATCCCTTGGACCAAATACAGCGTCTACGAGCGGCGCATAGGTTTGAATATCTGCCAGCATCACCAGCACATCTTCAGGCGCTAGGCTCGGGTCGCAATCGAAAAGGTCGAGCAATACCTCGCGCAATACCTCGACTTCGCGCCTGTGGCTGTGGCACGAGTGAATTTCAATCGAATGGTCATGGGGCGAAATCTCGTAGCGCGGAGTTTCACCATTCGCGCTTCGGTGTCGCAGGGCGCAGATATCCGCCTGTAATAACTGAAGGACATGGGATGGTTCCGGTTCGACGAATTCTTCCCGTCCGGGCATGGCGTCTACGAGACGTCCGAGAATTTCATCCAGGTGGCGCGCCTGACGACACAGCGATGAAAAAAGTGTTTGTTGCTCCGCGCGCTCTTCGGTTGACTTTCGAGCGACAGCACCAGGATCGACTTGCCGGCAAAGATTCAAGTATTCGCGACTGGGCGACAGCACGAACAGATGCACTGGAATGCGGCGTCCGAGCGCCTGCAGCAGCTGCAAGTAGGCGGGCGGCAAAAGCCCCACTTGAAAGCAACACAGCCGTTCGGGCAGCAGCTCGAGAGCACTGTTGCTGTCGTCTAGTAGTTCGATGGCACGACGATATCGGTTTGCAAAGTGGTCCTGCCCCAAGCGAACGACCAGCTCGCGGAATAATTCTGGCTGCCAGGAGTCAATTCGATCTTCGGCCTTTCCCTGCTGCTGCCATTGTTCGATCCAATCAGGGCGATATACCAAGTATTGATCGTAGGCATCGGCAATTCGAAAACCCAACTCCAGGCTCCGCTCGCTTTTCGAATCATGCTCCAGATAGCGTTGAATCTGAGGCCAATTGCCGTTGCCGACCTCTTCGGTGATGCATCGAGCGACGCTGAACCCCAGGTGCTGCTTGTCCCAGGCGTCGAATGTCGTGCTATTCCCAAGTAGGGCACGAAAAACTTGATCGATGAACGCTCTGGGCAATGGGTGTTCAGCGTTAGTCCAGACGCCAAATTTTCGGCTGAGCTCCGACACGAGCCAGCGTTCCATGCCCAGACTCGGCACGATGATCGTTTCCCTGCGGTACGGGTCGCTCAAAGGTACCGAGACGACATCGCTGAGCCCACTGAAGAGAATGTCGAGCCGATTGCTTCGATGAATGAACACTGGTTGCAGGTTGCAGGTTGCAGGTTGCAGGTTGCAGGTTGCTGGTTGCAAATTGAGCGTTGCTCTTAACTCAGCGTTGCGGAACCCAAAAGTCTAGGATCAAGGTTCCGGGTAGCTGCAATTGGGGCCGGGGCCCGAATTGCCACATAAACAAAAGCCGGAACGGCCCTCGTCTCCCGACTGAAGACTTGAGTTTTCTGATGTCGATGTGTCGGAATGGAAGGCACATAAAACAAGTTCGACTGGCTCCTGATCGAAGGCGAAGCATGATCAATTCACAACAATGAACGGCTGGCCGAAATCATTTATCTAATTTGCGGGAACAGACCTACCGCCGAGTGCGTTCGCAGGGGTCAGCCCCGGTATCCGGTGGGGACAACCCTACGGATGTGCTAGGCAGGCTCCGCAAAGCGGCGGCGCGACCTGGCGGTCGTGCCACCTCTGCCCCACACGGTCGTGGGCTTGGTTTTCGAATTCTGAAGGTCGAGGTTTTCGAGCATGCATCTGGTCGAGTGGCTTCAACGGTTGATGTCCGATTTTGGCGCGGGTTGGGTCATGTGGTTGATGATTGGCCTCAGCGTCATCTCCGTGGCTATCATGCTCGAGCGGGCTTGGTTTTACTTTAGCTTGCGTGATGACATCGTAAAACTATCCGAAAAACTGCGAAAGTCCTTGCGTAACGACGACATGGACGAGGCCAAAAAGCTCCTCGACGCCTCGCCGAGCGCAGAGGCTGCGGTAGTCAGTGCCGGCCTCGCGGAAGTCGATCGCGGCGCGCGAGCGGCCGACGAGGCCATGAAGGGCGCAGCCGCACTGCAACGCATGCGTCTTGAGCGACGTCTGGCCTTTCTGGGCACCGTCGGCAACAACGCCCCCTTTATCGGCCTGTTCGGGACCGTCATTGGTGTAATTCAAGCCTTCGAGGCCCTCGGCAAAGAAGATAAGGTTTCAGCTGCCGTTACTGCGGCCGCAGGAATGGCACCTCAACAGGTCATGGCTGCAATTGCGGAAGCGCTCGTAGCCACCGCTATCGGCCTAGCCGTCGCAATTCCAGCAGTAGCGGCCTACAACATCTTCATGCGCAAATCCAAGTCAATCCTGGCAAATACGGAAGCCCTAACGCGCGTATTGCTGTCTCATCTGGTGGCGCAAACCGACGCGCCTGCCACGGAAGAGTGAACGAAGATGGCCGCTGCTAGTAACGGCGACGACGACGGGTTGATTTCCGGAATTAACATCACACCCTTCGTGGACGTAATGCTGGTTCTGCTCGTCATCTTCATGGTGACGGCGCGCATCATCGTGTCGCAAGGTATGCCAATGGACCTGCCGAAAGCGGCCAGTGGTGAAAGTATTCAAACCGTATTTTCGGTCGAATTGACTGTGGATGGAAAAACCGTTGTCGACTCGGCGCCAGTGGCCAATGACGATGCAATCGCTGGTTTGGCCAAGCGTGCCAAAGAGAAGAACAAGGATTTGCGAGCTGTCATCCGTGCGGATTCGAAGGTCGAACACGGACGTGTAATCCATGTCCTAGATTTGCTCAACCGGACGGGCGTTTCAAAAATCGCTTTTGCCGTGGCGCCGAGTCTCGAAAAGGCTGCTCCGGTACTGCAACCTTCCCAATGAACTAGCGTATGTCTTCCCGTCGCGAGATCTCGCAACGAAATTCTGCCGAACCAGACGCCGACTTGTCTGAGCCTTCACCGCACGGCCCTCGGATGTCCCCAAAACCCCTGCACAGCGACGCGCGTGAACTTTCGTCGAAATCTCGACGCTCGCGTCCTGATCCCTTGGCACGAGTCAGGGCTCTGGGGGAGCGCCAAAATCGTTACGGCATGACTGTTGGATTGGTGCTCGCGCTTAGCGTGCACGGTGCGGGAGCGGCGCGGGGCTTTACTTCCCTGATTGATATGGGGGCTTTTGCGGCACTTGTACAATCTATGGTTCGGGATGACATCCGCGCCACTTACGCCGTCGAGATGGCCCCCGAGAAACCTCCTCCGCCGCCACCCGAAGAACCACCGCCACCCGAACCGGAAGCTCAGCCCAAAGCCGCGAATCGCAGTGCGCCTGCGGAGGCAACCCCACCCCCGCCGGCTCAGGCTGGCAAGGTGCTCACCGCTGCACCCGATCCGGACGCACCGCTCGATCTCACGGGTGACGGATTCGTGACCGGTGATGGGGATCGATACGTGGGCGGAGTGACGTCTGCCAAGGGAACTTCAACGACGGCAGTGCACCAAACACAAACGAAGATTGGCGGAAAAATCGGCAACACTGGCAGCGGAAAGACAGACACCGCCGCTACGAAAGTCGATCTCTCCCGACCGCCAGTGCCCACTGACACGACTTGGAATGATTGCGGGTTTCCGCCCGAAGCCGATACCGACCAAATCAATTACATGCGGGTTCGCATCATGGTCACGGTTGGAATGGACGGTCGCGCGCAGAAGGTCTCCGTGCTCAACGACCCCGGACACGGTTTTGGTCGCCAGGCGCAACAATGCGCGTTTCGCAAATCATTCAGCGTCGCCTTGAATTCCGATGGCAAACCCGTGGTCAGCACCACGCCGCCATTTGGTGTGACTTTTACGCGGTGATTCTCGGCCCAAGTGCCAGCAGTCATTGGAGCATGTTGCTTTGGCGACTTTTTCGGTTCAGCTGGCAGGGCGCTGCAGTCTTGTTTCCAACGACCGGCAACCAGCAACCCGCGACCAGGCGCAGGGTCGTCATCGGCCCCGTTTGCACTTTGAGTTTAAGGCGGGTGCCGCTATATTCGAGCGCCCTCATGAACTCCCCGATCGAACCTTTGCAGCGCGCAGAGCTATTTCAGGGGCTAAAGCCAGCCGCTCTGGAGCTATTGCTGGCAATCGCGGCTGAGGAGCAACACGCCAAGGGCACCTATCTTTTTCGACACGGGGATTCTGGCCAGCGCCTCTATTTGATTCTAGAAGGCAAGGTTCGAATCAGTAGAAATGTCGGCGGAATGGGGGAGGAGGCGTTGGCAATTTTAGGGTCCGGCGAGGTGTTTGGTGAAATGGCACTGCTGGATGAATCGCCTCGATCTGCAGACGCTATCATCCATGAATCTTGTCGCTTGCTATCGATCCCCAAGGACGCCTTCGACGACCTGCTGTTTTCCCGCAAAGAGCTGGCGTACGAAGTGCTCTGGGGGTTCGTTCGCCTTTTGAGCTCAAGACTCCGCGAGACCAACGACAAACTGACGTTCCTGTCCGTTAGCGGCCGGTTTGGTTAGACGCGATCGCCATGGCTCAGGAAAACCCGGGGCAATGGGCCCCGCGAATCGGGGCGGCGGAACGCGCCTGGCAACTAGTCCAGCGAGCCGGGGCCGTGAGGCGACGTCGGGGAACGAGTTCAGACGGGCGGGATTCGCCCCGAGGTTTCGCTCCGATTCCTCGAATGAATCAGTCGATCAAGTCAAAGGCTGACTGATCGGCCTTTTCCGTGCCGCTGTGCCCCCAATATAATTTGCAATTTATGTGCTGCGAATTTGACTCGCCAACACCCGTTCAGTATCCTCTGCCCACCATGCAGGGCTTGACAAAGCGCCAGCTTCAGACGCTGGATTTCATCCGGCACTCCATAAATCAACGTGGGTATCCTCCCACGCTGCGCGAAATCGGCGAACACATGGGCATTCGTTCAACGAACGGTGTCAATGATCATCTCCGCGCGCTGGAGCGTAAGGGCTACTTGCGGCGCGAAGATATGAAGAGTCGCGCGCTCAAGCTCGTTGAATCAATGGTAGCCGCCTCCGACGCTGCCAACAACACGACTCCGCCCGAGTCCTTCGATGCCGATGATATGGTCGAGGTGCAAATACTGGGGCGCGTGGCAGCTGGGCTGCCGCTTTTGGCAGAAGAGAATGTCGTCGACACTGTGCATGTCGATCGAGGCTTACTTCGCGGGGGTCGCGATGTTTTCGGGCTGCGCGTTGCCGGCGATTCAATGGTCGAAGCTGGCATCCTCAATGGGGACTATATCTTCGTCCGGAAACAACCGACCGCGGACCGTGGTGATGTAGTCGTTGCCTTGATCGGCGACGAAGCCACGGTGAAATATTACTTCCCCGAACGAGATTATATTCGGTTCCAACCGGCGAATAGCCGGATGGCTCCAATTCTGGTTCGGTCTATGGATTTCAAATCTACGATGCTTCTTGGGAAAGTCGTCGGCATCTATCGGCGTCTGTGAGCTTCTTAACTTTTTTCTGTCCGCCTCCCCGGAACGCCCGCCATGATGGCGGGCGTTCTTGTACGTGCTTGCGAACCGTTGGCCGGCATGCAGGGAGGGGCTCGGGACCGAGCTGGCCGCTTTGGGAACGTCCCGCGGATGTCGATTTACGCCCCAAGGCATCGGCTGCCTGGTTGACGTGGGTTTTTGCTCGTTGGTAGCGTCTGTTTCGACGATAGTCGGTCTCCGAGGGCCGCATGCAATCCCCGATTGAAATCTCAACCCCATCGTACGCAGCTCTCCGTAAAGCGCTTTCATCCTTTGCGTCGCTCGTTGCAATTGCAGTTTGCGCCGTAGGCTGCGGCAATTCGCTGTACGCACTTCGAGCCAACGCGGCGTCGAGCAAGTTGGAAGAAGCGCGCAGTGCAGGTGCCGAGCAGCGCGCTCCCTACGAGTATACATTGGCCAAAGAGCACCTCGACAAAGCGATGTCCGAGGCGGCCGAAGCCGACTACGGCGATGCGTTTACGATGGCCAATGCAGCTTATGACTACGCCGATCAAGCGGTGCAACACTGTAAGGTTGCGTCCGCAAATGCACCGGCCGCCGAAGGCAAGGAGTCGGCGCAATGAGTTACAAGCTTCGTCCGATTCACTTGAGCTTGATATGCTCAGCCACACTGCTGCTAGGCTGCGCGGAAACATCCCAGATGCAAGGGCAGCTGGCGGGGCTCAAAGTCATAGTGAAGAAGGCTCAGGACAACGGCGCCAAATACTGTGCGCCCCGCGAGCTCGCCCTGGCCGAAAGTCACCTCGAATTTGCCGAAGTCGAACTCGAGCAGGGTTTTGCGTCAAAAGCCCAGCGCCACCTGTGGATTGCGGAGCCCAACGCGGAAGCGGCTGTGTTTCTGTCGCCGCCAGAGAAGTGCGCGTATGCCGGGGACCGAGACGGTGACGGCCTAATAGATTCACTCGACAAGTGTCCCGACCAGCCTGAGAACTACAACGGTTTCCAAGACGGCGATGGCTGCCCCGATGATCCGGATACGGATATGGACGGCATTCCTGACTCAGTCGACCAGTGCGTGCTCGATCCCGAGGACAAGGACGGGTACCTGGATGACGACGGCTGCCCGGATCTAGACAACGACGCTGATCAGATCATAGACAGCAAAGACAAGTGTCCGAACGAAGCCGAAGATCGCGACAGCTTCGAGGACGACGACGGCTGCCCCGGCCCAGACAACGACAAGGACAAGGTCCTCGACGCCGACGACATGTGCCCGAACGAGCCAGGTCCTGCCGACAAGGAGCCGAAGGGCTGCCCGCAGAAGCCCGCCCTGGCCATCGTGACGGAAAGCGAAATCAAGATCTCCCAGCAGATCCATTTCGAGTACAACAAGGCAGTCATCCGCCAGGACAGCTTCCCGGTGGTTGACGCCGTGGCCGAGATTCTCAAGAAGTACCCGGACCT
>PMCK01000519.1 GCA_003154095.1 Myxococcales bacterium
GTTGAAGAACCAGGAGTGGTTGAAGAGCCACGAATGATCATTCGGGATCTCTTCAATGCCATAAGCTTTGACGTTGGCGGCATGGGTCGCGCCAATAATTAGAACATTGCGGTCGCCATAAGCCAGCCGTCGAAGCCGGAGGACCCGTCAACGAGGAAGCGTCGACCGGGAGCGTTTATGACAGGGCGGTAATTGGGATTGGGGATTCCCGTTGCGGTATAGTCTGCAGTGACGCTCGACCTGCCCCGGCAGGGCCCAGCGTCTTGCAAACTACTATTGAGGCTCGCATTGCAGGGTTGGTCAAAGGTTAGGTAGTGACCCTGAATATGATTCAGAGCCGACCCCACGGTGAATTTGATGTACCGGTTAGCCTGAAACGTAACGCCAACGCTGTAACGAGTAATGACGTACTGCTGAGTATCCATCAGACCTGACACATACACACGCTGTGAAGTGGGGTCGATCAAGCTGGTCGTTGTCGACCCCGGTGTCTGCACCGTTGGCGGCGGCAGGTATTTCGTGTAGTTTGGCATTCGAAGCGACTGAGCGTCGCTCGAACCCAGGGCGTCAAACAGCTCGTTGTAGTCGCGACCTTCGGAGCGGTAGGTCGCTTCTAGGCGCAGGTCAATCGTTAGGCGTTGGTAGTCGCTGCGCACTTCATAGGGAATTACCGACAAGCCGGTAATCACCGTGCCTTGAAGTGGTGGATGATTGACTAGGTTACCTCGAAGGTCGGTAACGCCATAATCGCTGCCGGCGTTGGGGAACTCGAATAGCAATCTGAAGCCGCCGTAAGGTTCGATGTACTTGATACGCTTGGAAATGTAGGAGTGTAGTTCTAGCCCTGTTGTGCCGCGGCTAACGCCCGGCTCGCGCTTAGGGCCGCCGCCCTCCAGGGGATAGGTCGTCGGCGACGTTGTCGGCAAGGCCTTGAGTGCCTGATCGTCTTGCCGCCCATTTCGATCAACGTCTCCGGGTGAGGCGCAATTTACCTCCCCGTCTTTGGGATTATTATTGCAGGCGTGCATCGGCGTACCGACGCTGAAACGACTTTCGACACCGACGATCCACGTGGGTTTGGTGTGATCCCGATATTGATTCATGAGTCCCAAATCGAGACCCAGGGCTAGATATTCGATTCCGTGACGAGAGGGTGAGCTAAACGGCACCGAAAAGAGCTGCTCGCCCTGCGCCCCACGCAAACTATTCTGTTGAGTAGAACTGCCACTATAGTCGCCGAGCGATTGAGAATTGCTCAAGATCACCGGCATACGCACAATGAATGAAAGATCGTGAAACAGACCGATTTCCCCTCGCATCAGCAATCGGTTTGTCGATTCCTTATATTGCGCGATCTTGTCGGTGCCGCGCGTATAAAACCCCGTCGAAGTGGCAGCTTCACGCAGGATGTCCGCAGAGCGGGAACTGTACTGGTAACCGAGCGACAGATTTACGTCGATGGGATCATCATCGTCAAAGGCGTCGGCAACTTGCGTAATCTCGGTCGATTCAGCCATCAGGCGCGGCTCTTTCGCCGTGCGTGGCTCTTCTGCCTTTGCGGGTGAAATCCAAGTCCACAATCCGGCGATTACCAACCACTTTAAGCCGCCGTAGCCGATCCCAAGCGAAGAGCGAACCCTGTGTTTCGAGTTTACGCCCTCGCCCTCACCGCGTTTGAAATTCACGATGTCCTGCCTTATGGAATAATCCGTCCGCTCCTCGGTAAACCAAGTACGCTCGAGGTGTTCCTGTCCGTTTGCACTGAGCATCGACAAATCGCCTTGCCGGGACGCTACCTGCGTCCTTGGCGAAGTGTCAATCCAGTGCAGGCGGCCGGGCCGAAGCACGTTCACTTAATGTACTCGATTCTGTGCTAATCGCGGGCCGGGGGACGGGGAGCAGGCGCGGGTCGACTCGGTCGAGGCTGCCGAGCGTTTTCGTAGACAACCTCGAATATCTCGGCCGTCACGTCTTCGGCTGCGAGCTCTTCCCTGGCTTGCCCGAGCTCACGATTGGTTTCATCCAAACGGTCGGCCAGAGCGCCCATGAATTGCCAGAGCAACTTCACGGCGAGCTGATGCTCGTTGCGCAGGATATCGAAAAAGTCGGTTCGGCGGATCACCATCAATTCACTGTCAAGATCGCTGACCACCGTAGCTGAACGAGGTTGATTGCGCACGAGCGCCATCTCACCAAAGTGATCACCTGGTTTGAAACGTGCCAATTCCGTCTCGCCGCGCATAACCTTCACGCTGCCGGTTAGGACGATGAACAGCTCCTCACCCCGGTCACCCTCACGAATTACGACGTCGGCGTCTTTGTAGGGATGTACTTCAACTACTTGCAAGAGTCGCAAAATCTCACGGTCATTGAGCGCGCGGAACAGCGGCATGCGAGCCAGGATCTCGCGCTTGAGTTGCACGTGGCGGGCGCGCGATTCGTCCCGCGCCTCAGCATCGCCGTAACTGACGATGACGGTTGTAATGTTATCTTTGCCGCCGCGCTCATTGGCGGCAGCAATCAGCTCCTGACCGGCGAGGTTACTGTCCTTGAGCGCCAGAAGGCGGCTGAGTTCTTCGAGATCCTCCTCGAAGTAGCCCGAGAGTCCGTCACTGCATAGAAGGAACCTGTC
>PMCK01000316.1:0-13634 GCA_003154095.1 Myxococcales bacterium
CAATTCTAATTACTCCCTAAGCAGCTCTTCGTGCTGCCGACCCGGTGCTTCCAGGGCATGATACCACAAGGAACCGGCGTTCGTCATCACAGCAGGGTAGATGATCGCGGTGAAGCCGTGACCTGTTACGTACCAACAAGAATTCACATCACGGGCGCCTCGGGTTCAGGAACTACTACGCTCGGCCAAGCGTTGTCCCAAAAGGCCCACCTAGTACATTTTGAGACGGACGACTACTTCTGGGAACCCAGCGATCCACCCTATGTGCATCCTCGGCCAAGAGAAGTCCGACTTCGTCTACTCAGCTCTTCTCTAGACCCGTTCGAAGGTATGAAAATGAAACCGATAACACGCAAGGCGGAGTCCGGGGATATCCCGGAGATTCAGCGGCTTTACAGACAAGGGGACAGCCACCACGCGGATCTCCTTCCAGAGGTATTCCAACCGGTCGAAGGTGACGTGCGAGGGAATGACTTCGTCCAGAAGTTGATTGACTGGGATGACGCTGATTACCTTGTTGCTGAGCTAGACGGCCAAGTGATCGGATTCGTGAACGTGCAGCGGGCGTCTCACCCGAAGTACCCGATGTTCCGACCACACGAGTTTGCGTTGATCGAAGACGCTGTGGTGGATGAACCGTATCGGGGAAAAGGTGTGGGGACGATCTTGTTTCGCGCCGCCATCGATTGGGCACGGGACCGCGGGCTTCGGTATGTTCAGACGACCGTGTGGCACGCGAACGTCGGAGCCAGGGAATTCTATCTCAACCAGGGTTTCCGCCCGATGACCATGAAACTTGAATTGGACTCAGAAGAGGGACAGTAGCTCAGTGACCTATAGTTTATAAGGAATCCAACGCCAATTGAGCATCGGTGTGCTCGCCTCCGCATGCTGTCTTCAGTCGCTTACAACCCGTTTGCCGTGACAGGCACGGAACGGTTTCGGCGCCGGACCGAAGTGAACGTTCTTAAGTCATTGGGTGACGCGGGGTCGCCGTCGTGCTCTACCGATCATGAGACCCATCAGGACCCCGAGAACCAGGCCCAGCAGGGCTGGCAACAGCGCAGTACGAACTCGCTTTGGGCTCAACCAGCTCTCGGCGCGTTCGGCCTGACGTTGTTGATCGAGCGCCAAAGTGCGAAGCTCGCCCGGGCTTGGACCAGGAGGCACGCTCAAACATTGCGACAATCGTTCATGGAGTTCCCCAGCCGCACTGGCACCGACCCGCGCGAGCATCGAGTGCATCGTGGGCCCGTTGCCGGCCAGCGTATTGATCGATTTTCGCCCGATCGTGCTAAGGGCCACACTTTTTGCTCCCTGGGCGTCTTGCAGCTGAAATGCTGTAATCTCGCCTCCTTTGTTCCACGTGCTTATGAGTTTGAACGCATCGTATGGACCCGCGAATGTTGCAGTACCGGGTGTGAGCTCGATGGGCTGGTCGTTGACCCAATAAATGCCGACGACCGCGCCCGTATAGTGGGCTATCGGGTAAGTCTTGAAGTTGCGCGCATCGGGGACCACGTTGCCGTGTCGGTACTGACGAATCCCCGAATACACTTCTAGGTGAGCGCGGTCCGTTGAAAAGTCGGAGGCATCTGGTACGAGCAGAGCTGCAAACGTCTGGCCTGTCACAATGAGTTTTTTTCGTGCAGCGGTGTCCGCGGGCAATCCGCGCAGGTCAACGTTGGCACTTAGGATTTTGGGCCCGTCTGGAGTATCTAACTCCACCTGTTTCAAAGCTCCAGTGACACGTACAACACGAATTTGCCCGCCACCGGAGATTGGAATGTCGGTCCCACTGCCTACTGTCGCGGCAAACTCGCGTTTCTCTGCCAGCACGACCGAATCCGTCCGAATTCCGGAAAGCCATGCAAAGCGCACGCTCTTGGGTGTAACTTCCTCCACCCGGCCTTGATGCATGCCGTAGTGAAACGTCTTTGCATGCCAACCGGGTTCGGTGGTCGAAACTTCGAGACTACCAGTCCCCAGCCGCGCCCAGTCAAATCCGGATAGAGCGCTTACTTCGATGACCGCGCTGCGTGCGTCACCAAATTCCGTCACCGATCGCAGTCTAAAGACCTCCGAACCCAGAACGGTTCCCTCGCCTGACGCGAGCGTTACGTTCTTGCGAGTAACAATGCTCTGCTCGATGTCCACCAGCGTGTTCGGAACTCCAGCGATGCAGATCACGTCTTGTCTGAGGGGTAACGCGGCGGGCCACGTTTCCGTGACGTACCCGAGTCCGCCGGCAGGTATCGTGACTTTCCCAGGATCAATTCGCGATCCTCGCAGAACGATTGTTTGAAAACATTCGGATTTTCCGCCAACGGCGTTCTGTTGTGAGCTCGGCTGCGCTAACCCTTGAATTCGGAGAAGTGCGAAATCTTCCGGCAGCATCTCGATGGCGTTCGAAGGCGTGCCACGCGGCTGCGCCTCTTCCACTACGGGAAACGGGATTGCCCGCCCCGGAGTCGACGACACCGGAACGTCGAGAGGTGCGACGTACTCTGATTCGCCATTGGCTAAGGCTGTCGTCGCAACCAATAATGGAATGGCCGCAAGACGCAATTGACTTACCCGCAGCCGTGCGATTCGATCTCTCATATAACACAGGGTACGCGCCACCCAGCCAGCGCGGAAGCCGTTTCTTCTGCTCCGGCTAAAAGGGACGATTGGCGAATGCCTCGATTCTGTTGCATTGGGACATTCGGAATTTGCAAAGCAAATTGCGAATGGGGCAAATCCGAGAAATTGCGGCGCAGTTGCCGACGACTCGCCCGATCCCACGCCCGCCGATCCCCCCGCGCCGCAACCCCCTGCGGTGCACGCTTAACTTATGTAGCTTGGGTCATTATGCTGGGCGTGCTGGCGCGGAACGCCTTGCCGTCGGCGGCGCAGAGAATCTGAATGACGAACTTACCGTCGACGGCTGCCGGCGGCAACCCGCCGCCCGGGTTCACCCATTGACCGATCATGAAGAACCCGCCAAGACCCGGCAAGGTCTTCTTCATTCGCATCGTCATCGAGTCGGTCGTGATTTGCCAGCCTTCGAACGAACCGCGCCAGTTGCCCGTGTAGCGTTCGAACGTCAGGGGCGTTGCCACATCGGTCATCTCGATGCTGTCGCGAATGCCGCTGAAGCGTTCATCGAGTCGATCAATGAACCAATTCAAGATCGTCTGCTTCTCTTCCAAGTACTGCTCGGTGCCGGCGCCGAGTGCCTTCCAGTAATCATAGTCCGAGCGAAGCATGCCCGTTATCACACTCTTGCCCTCTGGCGCGAGGGTTCGATCGTAACAGAAGTGGCGGATACCCAGCTGCTGCTGGCTGCGCCCCGCGACCATTACCGGATCTTTCAACTGGCGAACGACGTTGTGCGGTTCTGCGGACAGGTCCCTGGCAACCCCGACGGCGATGTGCACGAGCGGATCGAACGGCTTTAGCCGGGCATGCACTGCGCGCAGTTCGTCGTCGATGTATTGGCCTCCGAGCATCTGGTCGATAGTCGCGTGGCCGTCCGCCGCGGAGATGACCCAGTCACCGCGGCACTCTTCCCCGCTGCCGAGACGCACGCCAACGGCGCGATCACGTTCAACGATAATCTGGGCGACACGCTCGCCGTAGCGGACTTCGCCTCCGAGATCGGCGTAGCGGCGCGCGACCGACTTGGCGAATTCGAGAGAACCGCCGATGGGGTAGCCCGCGTTTCTCGTATTCATCCAGCCGAGCGTGGCAGCCAACGCGATGAACGGGAAACCGTCAAGATTGTAGAAACTCCCGAGCGCTTCGCGTAAAAATGGGTCCGAAAAGCGTTCGGCGAACTGCTTGAGCGTGGTCTTGCCATACTTGACGAAGAGCGGCAGAACGCGCAGTGCAGGAAGCGCGCGCATGCGGTCGCCGAAGGAATGCAGTTCAGGAGCACGCTCTGTCGGCATGTGGAAGTGGGCCATTTTACGAACCGCGCGAGTCAACTCGGCGATGGGTTTGCGATCCCGAGGGGAAAGCTCGAGAAGGTGCTGCTCGAAGCGATCGATGTCGGTATAGATGACGAGCGTGCGCCCATCGGGCCCCTCGATACGAACGAACTCCTCGTGGTCGACGATGGGTTGCCCGTGCAGCGCGCCGATCTCTTCCCAAACCTGGCGCAACCCCGTACCGGGCCGTGACCCCACCAACCAATGGATGCAACCATCGATGGTGTAGCCATGCCGTTTCCATCCCGTGCAAAGTCCGCCCGGAATATCGTGCATCTCGAAAATTGTCGTACTGTACCCATTCATGCGCGCGTAACACCCCGCAGACAAACCGGCGATACCCGCGCCGACTATGATGATCGATTTATCCATAAGCCTGCCTCGATCGGACCGCCCTGACCGGCCCCGACACTCGACAGCATAATCGATACCGCTCGAGTTTGCGACCTTAAGCCGAAAGACTCGCCGCCCCTTGGAATCCCTGCACGCTGACCGAATTTCGTCCAAGTTGACGTAACCCAAATGTCAGGGCAATCATCGAATGGTTTTTTGGTCCGTGACGGCACGTTGCACGGCACTTCGGCCCGCGTAGGCAGCACGATGGCTGCGGAGCATGATTGAAACAGACGTTTCCGTGCCGCAGCGACAGAAAAATCAAGAGCTTATCGACGTGGTAGAGCAGGCGGTAGGGAAGCCCACCCAACCTTTCGACTTCAGCCTGATCTCACTGCGCCATCAACGAGTTTTGCGTGATCTGCCAAGCAGCGTCCTGGCAGAGCGTGCACGAGGCGCCATAGAACCTGGGACGCAACGCGGTGTCGCCCATCAACGAGCAAACGTAGTCCCAGTCGAATCGCAAGTTTCGCACAGTTCAAGTGTAGCTACAGCGTAGCTACGTGCAAGGCTTTGGAAAACTGCGGGGATCGATCTCGCCTTGGAAATCAGTACCAGGATAGCTTTCGAGAACCTCAATTCGCCTAACTGACTGGGCCGCAGCGCCTGCGCGAATGAACGAGCGTGCCGGACCCACGTGGGTCGGCCGGCGGCAGCGCGAGTCCGCAAGTGTTTCGTGATTCAAATCAGCCTAAATCAAGCGGAGAAAGCCGCCGTGCTGCCAGCGGGACGCGGAACCCTTTGACGCCTGCGCGAATCGGTGCGAATTCGTCGTTAATCCCATGGCTGGCATTCATCGTAAGCGCTACTGGCTATTTCCGTTGACAGGTCTGTTGGCAGCGTGTGCCGCGAACGGCGGCACGCCCAATTCGAGCGAAGGTGGCATGGCGACTTCGAGCGAAGGTGGCATGGCGACCAGCAGCGGTGGCCAACCGGCACAGGGGGGCAGCACGGCAAGCGGCGGCGCGTCGGCGCCTAGCGGCGGTGCCAGTCAGACGCACTCAAGTGCAACGGGCGGTTCAGCGCCGATCACGGGTGGCGTCGCGGCAACCGGCGGCACGCGGGCGAGCACAAGCGCAACAGGCGGCATTGCCGCCACGGGCGGCACGACGAATCACACGACAACGAGCGCAACCGGCGGCATGACGAGTGCCGCTACCACGACAAGCAATAGTGCCACGGGTGGCGTGCTGGCAACCGGTGGTAAGGCGTCCGGCGGCGCGAGCAACACGGGAGGCATAGTGAGCGTCGGCGGCGTAACCAGCACCGGCGCGGCGCCGAGCGGAGGCGCGACCGCTGCAAGCGGCGGTGTCAGCAACACAGGCGGCGCCAACAACACGGGCGGTTCGTCCAGCCTTTGTAGCTGGAGTCAAGGCCCTAGCGCGACCAACGGCGCAACGACGTGCTACTGGTTTGGGCAGGGTACGGCCAAACCCAACGACGACTACGCTTGCAAGGGCAACTACAAGACCTATTGTGGCTACTGCGGCACTGAAACGGGCAGCAAACCGGCAAGCACCGGGCAGAATTGGTGCCCGATCAACGACATCGCCGACGCGGTGCCAAACATCTCGACAACGCATTTTGTGGCCATGCCGTCGAACCCACTCGGCCAAGGCAAGAACTGCGGCGCGTGCGTCGAAGTGACCTATCAGGGGGTGTCGATCATCGCAACCGTCATTGACGAGTGCCCAAGTTGCGCGTCCGATCAGGACCTCGACCTGAACCTGTCAGCGGCCAAGGCGCTCGGCATGAACGAACTGATGGGCAAGATCGATAACGGCGTGCATTGGCGCATCGTAGCATGTCCTACGACCACGCCGATCATGGTCAACTTCAATGGCAATAGCGCCAGCACGTACCTCAGTCAGGTGTACTTCGAAAACTTGGAGTTCCCGATTGCCAGCGCCACTTCCGGCAGCAACAAGGCCACCCTCAATGGCGGCTTTTGGGATTTTGGCAAAGACATGAAAGGTCAAACCGTCACCCTCACTGACGTGATGGGCCACACCGTGACCGGCACCGTACCGTCGTCAGGCGCCGGCAGCCTGGGCGTGCAGTTCAGCGCCACCTGCAACTAAATCGCCGTGGGCTCGCGGGCTGGGGTATTGTCTCGGTATGCCGCGAACGCCGGTGCATGCCTTGTGCCTGGCCAGAACCATCGCCTTTGCCCGCGTATTGCGGCGCGAAGGGTGGCGGTCGCCACCTGCTGTTGTCGATTCGCCGGTCGTTAGCCCGTCTCGCTCACCGTGAACCGTAGCCACGTGCCGGCACGCCATTAAGGTCTGTTGAGTGAGCCCCAGACCAGAATCGGTGATTTTGGAACCATTTCGGGCTAGTGGTGTCAATCGGACATGAGCCTTAAGGGCTACCTGACGCTGACGTTCATTTGGGTTGCGGGCTTGCTGAATGCCGGCGGGTGCAATCTGCCCAAGGCCGTGGTCACGCCTGGGGCACCTTCAACTCACCCCAATACGGCCGCACCGCAGACTTCGAGCGCGTTGAGCTCGGGTCGTCCGCAGGTCGAGATCGACCAGGACGCCCAATCGGGGGCGATCTGGGTCCAGCTCGCCGAGCTGAAAGCGGCCGCGACGAAAGAGCGCGTCTCACAACTCTCGGCTAGCGAAACGGAGGCGCTGTTGAAACGTCTGGAGCCACTGCCGGACCTGTCCACGCAGAACGTTGCCGCTCCAGCCATGCGCGCACCGACGGCCGCACCGCCTCGCGCGGGTCGCACACAACCGATCGCGTTCGTGACCCCAACCGGAAACGCAGTGGGCGATGCCCCGATCGCCCAGGTGAAGGTGACGACTGCACTGATCCCGCCGCAGATTAGTCCGCAGGGCGAGGTGAGGCGGGACTCGGAGGTTCGTGTGCGCTTCGACGAGCCGATGGTCAAGGTTTCTCAAATTGGAGTCACTGACAAGGTGCCCGCAACGATCACGCCTCCAGTTGCAGGTACTTGGAGATGGATCGATACGCGCGTACTCATCTTCACAACATCCAAGTCACGGCTGCCGGCAGCGACCCATTTTGTCGTGACAATACCGGCCGGCATGCGCGCGCTGAGTGGCGCGACGCTGGCGACCGAAGAGAAGGCAAAGTTTGTCACAGGCACGGTAGAGATTGCAGGTCAATATCCGGCAACGGTATTGCGCCCCGATTCGGCGGTTGTAGTCAAGTTCGATCAAGAAGTCGACTTGAAGACATTGACTCCGTACTTGCGTGTCGTTACGGAGAAAGGCAGGCCGCTTGCGTTCAAGACAATTTCGCTTTCCGTCGCAGAGGGTCTCTGGAAAAAGAATCCTGCAATCACAACTGAGGCTTCGCTGGGCGCATACTATGCAATTCTCGCCCCTGAAACCGAGTGGCCGCCGGGATCATCGATCAAAGTCCTACTGAAGGCAGGTGCTCCTTCGAAAGAAGGACCCCGTGTCACCGAGCGGGAAAGCCTGACGGACTTCGAGGTCGCGCCGCCGTTCACAGTCCAGGGCGTGACCTGCGGCGATATGTCGACGCCGCGTAGGGTCGGCGCGATTTGTCCGGCGAGTGGTTGGCTCGACGTTGAATTCAGTAATCCGATCGAGGTGAAATCGTTTCGTTCTAATAAGGTGCAAATCGAAGGCGAACAGTTCGAGGACGAGAGTGCGAACGGGAGCACTGTTGCTCTTTCCACCCCTGGACAAGCCGGCCGCGTTTACCGCATAGCGATCGGCGAGGGTTTAATGGACGTTTACGGTCAGCCGCTGACAGGGGACAAGCACCCCTCGTTCTCCACCAGTCAACATCGCTTCGACCCGTATCTCCGCGCCGACACTGGCCTGCACGTCCTCGATCCGCGATTCCAGATCCCGCAGTGGGTCGTGACCGCCGAAGCCGTTTCTTCGGTACGAGTCCAGTTATTCGAGGTTCATCCGAAGGACTTCTTCGCCTACGAAGACTACGAAGCCGGCACACGCAGCGCGCCGCCCGGTAAGTGCATCGTCGATAAGTCCTATGCCATCGGTCCCCGCGGAGGAGCGAACATCCGAGTCGACCTGCGTCCCGGGCTCGGGAGTGCCGGCGTCGGTCATATAGTCGCAATCGCAACGGCGGTGCCGCTGAACAATCGGAGCACGCCCGAGTTCGACCGAAAAAGCGTTGCTTGGATTCAGGTCACAAGGCTTGGGTTGTCTGCACGCATGGATCGCGAAAAGGTTAGCGGCTGGATTCATGACATCACACCGTCGAAACTCCTCGCGCCCCTGGCGGATGTTACCACGTCACTTCTCATCGAAGGGCGCCCGGAAGTCGCCATTTCTGCTGTCAGCGACAAGTTGGGTCACGTCGCGTTCGACTTGGCACCGCCTGCGAAGCCTCGCCAGGCTTCGGCCCTGCTCGTAGCGCAATCCTCCGCGGATTCGACGTTCATGGCGATCCGCTCGTTCGAGAAGGCAATCCGCGAGCAAGATGCTCTGTGGTACGTGACCGACGATCGCTTCCTCTACAAGCCCGGCGAGAAAGTCTACGTGAAGGGTTGGGTCCGCTTCACACACAACGGCGTGAATCCTGACATTACAATGCCTCCGGCAGGGGAGGCTATCAACTACACACTGAATGACTCGCGGGGGACTAAGATTGCTAGCGGCACCGCCCAGTTGTCCGATCAAGGCGGCTTCGATCTCGAGGTCGAGCTGCCGAAGAATGTGAACCTCGGGCATGCCTCGTTTAACTTCGTCACCAAGGATGCCCGGCACTCGCATCCGATCTCAATCGAAGAATTCCGCAGGCCCGCTTATTCCGTAGCGCTCAATGACGACGTTTCGCACGCCGGCGCTGCCCCGCTGATTCTGGGTGAAAGCATCGAGATGAACGCGTCCGCGAAGTATTACTCGGGCGGTGGGCTCAGCGGGGCTTCGATCCAGTGGGATGCCACGCTTACTGCTGCCACGTACAATCCGCCGGGATGGGATTTGTTTTATTTCGTTCCGGCACGGGAAAGACAGAGTGAGACCAGCAAATACGACGGACATGAGCCTGAAGTGTCGACACACAAAAGCGGCACATTGTCCGGAACGTCGTCAGCGACGGTGGTTTTTGGCATTTCCGCCCTTCCTCAGAATCGCCCCAGCTTGCTCGACGTCGATGCCACCGTCACCGACCTCGATCGTATGA
The DNA here is from genome assembly GCA_003154095.1 of Myxococcales bacterium. GTDB lineage: Bacteria > Myxococcota_A > Polyangia > Polyangiales > Polyangiaceae > FEN-1139. The sequence continues at coordinate 9,522 of PMCK01000316.1, forward strand.
GCATTCGCGCGAGTTCGCGCTCCATCCTCGTCCATCCGAGTGCCTATTACGTTGGGATTCGTCAGCAGCCCACAACGCGCGACGTGCTCGAGGTCGTCGTTACTGACATTGACGGCAACGCCGTGCGGGACGTGCCGATCAAGGTCGAGATCGAAGGCGTGCTCGGGTCCGAGCGCTATCGCGACGACGCCAAGGTTATCGACAAGCAAAGCTGCAGCATTAAGAGCGACGCTGCCGCGGTTACCTGCCCGTTCAAGCGAATCAACCGCAATACGGCGTATTCGGCGCTGGCGAGCGTTGCCGATCAGCGGGGTCGAGTCAATGTTACACGGTATCAGATCCCCTGGTACGCAACCGCTGACGTCAAGACGGATTTAGCGGTCATCCCAGACAAGGCCACTTATCGGGTCGGTGATACTGCGAAACTCGATATTCGCTCTACCGTGTTGCCGGCGACCGCGGTGGTGACATTCGCACGCCAGGGAATAATCGTACAAAAGCGCATCGAATTGACGAAATCATCTTCCACGGTCGAGCTCCCAATCGAGCCTGTGTTCGTCCAAAACGTGTTTGTCGTTGTCGATCGCTGGGGCAAGCGGCGACAACTCGACCACGGCAGTAGTGTGCCCCTGCCCGAGCACACTTTCGCGGAAGTGGATCTGCCCGTCGATATCGCAAGCGCGCGGTTAGAGATGAAAACGCGGCCTACCCAGCCGCTTGTCGAGCCCGGCGAGAAAGCCACATTCGAGGTCGAGGTCCGGCACGATGGTAAACCGACGGCCAACGCAGAAGTAGCGCTGATCGTGGTCGACGAGGCCGTGCTCGCGCTATCGGGGAAGTCGTATGCCGATCCACTGGCCCCGTTTTATCGTCGAGTCGACCAGGGAACGACGCATGAATCGACGATTGACATGGTGCGAGATTCGGGAGGTGTGCTCGCCGGCGGACCGGGAGTCTCACTGTACAAGCTCGAAGAAATGGCGGGCGAGGGCGGCGGGGGTCGAGGCGAGGGCTTCGGCCTGGGCGGTATTAGTACAGTCGGTCACGGCGCGGGCACGGGATCGGGCATAGTGACTTCGCGCAAGGACTTTCGGGCGAACGCAGCGTTTTCGCCCCTGCTCAAGACCGACTCGCATGGTCGGGCAACGCTCACCGTGAAGATGCCCGACAGCCTCACGCGATTCCGCGTTATTGCGCTCGCCACGGCGAATTGTCGCCTTTTCGGTAAGGCCGAGGGCGCCATCGTCACACAGCGAAAGCTCAACGCGCGTGCCATCGCGCCGCGGTTTCTTACTCAAGGTGATAGCTTTTCGCTGCCCGTTGTCGTGCAGAATTTGGGTGGGCACCCGCGCACTGTCGACGTCGCTGTGCGCGCGGCAAACCTCGTTTCCCGCGGCTCCAGCGGCCAGCGCGTTACAATTCTCGGCGGAGGGCGAGCCGAGCTGCGTTTCGACTTTGCGACGAAGGCACGCGGCCGCGCCCTCGTTCAGACGATCGCTGTCTCGGAGAGTTTTGCCGACGCTTCGAACGTCGAGGTGCCCGTGTACGAGCCCGCCACCACTGAATCGTTTGCGACATACGGCACTGTCGACGATGCTCCGCGATTCGAACAGCTCGCAGTTCCAACGAACGTGTTTCCCGATGTGGGCGGTGTCGAGGTGCAGCTGGCCTCGAGTCAACTTCAGTCGCTGACAGACGCCTATTGGTACCTTTACGCGTATCCCTACGAGTGCGCCGAACAGCGTTCGTCGCGCATGCTCGCCACCGCGGCAATTTATGACATCCTCGACGCCTTCGAAACACCCGGTCGCCCAAAGCGCGCCGAGATCGAGGCAATGCGAGCGAACGATATCCGACTGCTGAGCAAAGATCAGCAACCCGACGGTGGCTGGGGCTACTTTCGCGGCATGAAGTCGGATCCCTATGTGACGATGCAGGTCTTGCAGGCGCTCAGCGCAGAGCACGTTGGAGGAAAAACGACCGCCCTGGCCGTCTACTTCGTGCGCAAGCAGGCCACCGCGCTCTTCACTGAACTCGAGAAGAGCGCGGCGACTAAACTTACCTCGCGCAACAACCATGAAAGGCAAACTTACTTGGTTTCGCTCGCGGCCACCGCGCTCGCCGCTCTGTCTGCGGCTGGCATTTCCGTGCAGCCCCGCGCCGAGCATTTACACGCGCTCGGCACCACGCTCGGCGCTTACCCAGTTGACGCCAAGGCACGGCTGCTCTCGCTCGTCGCCAAGCAGGAGCCCTACAAAGCGATGCGAGGTAATCTTCTTACGGATCTGCTGTCCGTCACCCACGAAACCGCATCGTCGGCTACTGTCACGGTCGGCTTCGTGGAGGCCGAGCGACTATTGCTCGAGTCGAACAACAAGACCTCGGCGCTCGTGCTCGATGCGCTACTACGCGAGAAGCCCGAGCACGCGATCATCACTAAGCTCGCCCGTGGCGTGCTGGATGAGCGCCGTCATGGTCGCTGGAATTCGACGCAGGAGAACCTGTTCGCCCTACAGGCGCTTCGTCGCTACTTTGACACCTTCGAGAAGTCCACGCCAAACTACACTGGTAAGCTCTGGTTTGGTACGGCCGCTTATGCCGAGCAGTCCTTCGTTGGCCGTGGCAACTCCCGCGCGGAGGCCAGTCTCGACTGGCGTACGCTCGTGCCCGGATCTACGCACGACTTGGCGTTGTCAAAGCTCGGTACAGGTCGAATGTACTACCGCATCGGCATTACCTATGCGCCAAAGCAAAGCATTCTGCCGGCGCTCGACGCAGGCTTCATCGTGCGGCGGTCCTACTCTGGCGTCGACAATCCCGGCGATGTCACTAGGCTTGCCGACGGACACTGGAAGATTCGGCTCGGAGCAAAGGTTCTCGTAACACTCGATGCACTCAACACGACTCTCCGCCATAATGTCGCGCTCGTTGATCCGCTTCCCGCGGGTTTCGAAATAGTCAATGAGCGCCTCGCCAGTGCGGAGCGGGCGGTTGAGGTCACCAATGATTTTGCCTGGGACTACCAGAACCTGCGGGACAACCGCAGTGAAGCCTTCGCGATGTCCATGAACGAGGGCAGCCACAGGCTATCTTACACCGTGCGGGCGACGACGCCGGGCACGTTCATCGCCGCGCCAGCCAAAGCCGAGGAAATGTACAGCCCCGAGACATTTGGTCGCTCGTCGGGCGAGGTCGTCGTGGTCGAGTGAGACGCGCAGTGCCCGCACGCCGCAGCAAGCCTCAACCTCTCCAAAGGCTCGAACGGTTGAATGTCCGTGAGGACGGCACACTGCGCTTGGCGGTCGTTGCGGACACGCATTCCGCCCCGCACCCGAATACCCTTGGCGTACTCACCAAGCTGCATCCGGATGCCATTCTGCACGCGGGCGACGTAGGCGAACTGCGAGTGCTCGACGAGCTGGCGACGGTGTGTCCGGTTCTGGCTGTTCGCGGCAACATCGATGTTCGGCTTCCGGGGCTTGCCGACACGCTGGTGGTCGAAGTGGGCACGGCCGATCGTTTGTACCTGCGCATTTTACTTGTGCATATCGGCGTATACGGCCCAAAGCTTCGCGCTGAAGTGGCCAGTCGCGCCCGCGCCGAGGCGGCTTCACTCGTCGTATGTGGGCACTCGCATATTCCGTTTATTGGGACCGACCGCGGGATCACGGTGTTCAACCCCGGGTCAGCGGGTCCACGTCGCTTCAATTTACCCATCTTGCTGGGTACCATCGACGTGAGCACCCGCGACGTCCGATTGAAGCACTTCGATTGCAAGACGGGTCAGTCTTGGGTACCTCCGTGATGCGGGGTTGCGTGAGCGTGAAACGCTACACGGCTCAGTGTTAGCCCTCGAAGCGCGGCCTACTTTGCCACCCGGCTAAACGACCACTCTGTGTGCGCAATGCTACTGGTCAATGTCAATGTCGAGCCTGAGCAGGTATAGGAGTCTGCAGACAGCACGGGTGATGAATCGATGCCCTGTGTCGTACCGGCTGGTGACGCCGTCGTGGGTGCCATGTTTGCAACCGGTACGTTCGTGAGTAGTGGCATTGTGCCTCCGCTCGGCATGTGGATCGTCGCGGACGCTTTCAACCCCGAATAGTCCGACTG
>PMCK01000316.1:13703-44990 GCA_003154095.1 Myxococcales bacterium
GCCAACTTGAGATTCAATGTGGCAACGGTGCTCTTCCAAGAACCCACTACGCAAGCGTCGAGTGCCCCAGGCTGCACCGCGCCCGAACCTCCGGCGCCCTTGTCGCTCTTGGCGCAGCCCGAAGTATAAGCTGCCAGTGCAACCAAAATGAACGGAAACAAGGGAGCGAGTCGCGAGTTCATGATTTGCTTATAACCTATTTGTGAGTCGCGGTTGTTTGCCCTCCGACTGTTCCGTGCCGCAGCGACAATAAAAAACCAATCAATAGACTTGGACTCAACGCGCATAAGACCGAGCGGCTGACGGCGGTCTGAGGCAGACTTGAACGACCGCAGGAATCAGGCACTTTGTCCGACTAGCATGACCAGAGAACGTTTCCAGTGTTTTCGGTTCTTTTGCGATTGGGTTTTCCGGAAGACGTTGCTCGAATGTTTGATTGCGACCGCGCAATGTTACCGCAATGTTACGTCCCCGAGGCAATCGCATTTTACTTCCCCTTCACCTTGGGACTGAAGTACATCGGCCCTAGCCGTGGGCGAGACCCTCGAGTGAATGTATGGCAGCCACACCTTCTCGATTTGGACCGTTGCAGATTTTAGACGCCGATTGGAGGCGCAAGCTTTGGAAGCGTTGGTTACGCAGTCAGTTTGCGGACAGCGATGCAAAGTCGCCCCCCGCACCTCCGGTGCCAGTCGAGACAACGATGCCACCGCCCCCCGAAATACCAACGAACCTGCAGCGGGAGGCGGAGGCACGCCGTGGCGATGTTCGGGCTCGATTCGATGCGTTGTTCGATCGATTGCTGGCCTTAGAGGACACGCTCGATGCTCTTAGTAGGCGATTCGCTCTCAGCGGGCAGCACGAGCGGCGCCAACAGCAGCGGTTGCTCGAGCGAGTCGACAACGCTGCCAATGCGTTGGAACGACAGTCCCTGTTACTCGAATCCGTAGCTGCCACGATGCAGCGCATCGAGCTGCGAGTCGACCGCAACGACCAAAGGCTAAGATCGAACGAGGGTTCTCACTACGCCAGAGTAAGTGATTCGCGCCGCGCGCCGGCACGCGACGATTTCGACGACCTCAGTGATTTCGAAGATACACTTGGCCCCAGTGCGGAAACACACAGTACGCCACCGGATGTTGCAGATTATTGGGACAACGGGGCTCATGTGGGTTCCTCGATCCGTGGAAATCTGTCTGAGATGTCGCTGGCCACCGTCTTGGCGATGCTAGAGCTAGAGCGCCGAACCGGTGTACTCACGGTTTGCGCTGAAGACGGCAGCGTAGTGACCGCGACGTTGCGTGAGGGATCGATCGTGGGAGCGCGCAGCCAGGAGTTGGAGGCGGATCCCGTCGAGGCGATTCGCGAAGCGCTCCGCTTCGACCGGGGTCGATTTTCATTTCGGCAGGTCAAAGTGGAAGTCGTATCGGGACCGCCGCGCTCAATCGGGTCGACGTTGCTCGAGGCCAGTAGTCGAAATGACGAGGCAGCACGCACCGGTTAGCGCCGAGTGTGTCGCGGCAGGCTACCCTGCCGTGCCGGGCAACGCCCCATATCGATTCTAATTTTCTGTCACAGCGGCACGGAATCCACGCGCACACGCGGCGCTCCGGCGAAACTCGCCTATTGGAGTCTTGCCATGCGCTCACGCATCTCTTCGAGTGACACGTCTTCGATGTGGGTCGCAAGTGTCCAGATATGTCCAAAAGGGTCCTCGAACGTACCACTGCGGTCGCCGTAGAATTGATCCTTTACTGGCCGCTTGACAACGCCACCAGCGGCTACCGCGCGACTGAAGGCTGCATCCACATCCGGTACGTAGACACTAAGCCCAAATGAAGTGCCGCCGAGCGTTGCGGGGCTCCTGACGGCAACGTCCGGCATATCTGGCATTTCGTCTGCCAGCATCAAGCGAGAGTCGCCAATCTGAATTTCCGCGTGACCGATTCTCCCGTCGGGCATATCGAATCGATAGATCTCCTTGGCGCCCAATGCCACCTTGTAAAAGTCCAGGGCTTTGACCGCATTTTTGACACTAAGATATGGGTTGAGTGTGTGATATCCATCTGGAATTGGTTGAACGTCATTAGCCATAGCGCGCTCCTCGTGTGTACGTTCGGGCAATCTAGCTCAATCTCTGAGTTTGGTCTCGCGTGAAGTGTTGTCGTTTAGTCCACCATTGCGTTGGTGGCTAGTGGACAGCAGGAACGGCTCTTAATCGACGAGAGGGCGCCATGGAATTGGGCTAGCACTGGGGTGCCGCGACCTAGGTACGCAGTCTACGCATGACCCCATATCAGCTCGATGTTATCAGGATCTGTGAGATGAGCCTCAGGTGCCAGCGTTCCCGCTCGAAACAGCACCGTTTCGGCGCGGGTACACGAATTGGGCTTCTTCCTGGATTCTTCGTTGTACTTCGAGTCAGCAAAGGGCCCAGCGAAGACTGCATGCAGAGTTGTACACAGGCTCAAGTCACGGTACCAGTTTCGCAATAGGAGGGTGCAATTGTCGAAATATTTTCCAGGAAGTAACTTGCTGCTATTGATGGGGCTGTGCGGCATTGATGGTTCGGGATGTGGTGGCGACTCGGCTACCACCCCTTTGCATACCAATGGCGGCGCAGGTGGCTCTTACGCTAGCGGAGGATCTTCCAGTGTTGCAGCCATGGGAGGTAGTCCATCGGGAGGGCTAAATGAGGTCGGAGGTAGCACCGGAGACCAAGTGTTCTCGTCCGGCGGGGCGTCGTTCGATGCCGGCCCAATCTGTTCCAACAACTTTGACTGGATGGATCCCAAATGCGGCGGATTTGCCGCACCTTGTGCGTCGGAGTCCTGCACTGCCTGCGGGATCGCACAGTGCACAACCGACCTGGACGAGTTGTTTGGAGTGGGTTGGCTAAGTGGCACACCGTCAGGTCCTTGTGCGAGTGTTTTGAATTGCATTCGAGCTTGCAATTGTGACGACCGAGATTGCTACCGGAACTGCCCGTTTCCCTCAGTGCGGAATGACGCGTCGCTCAGCACGCCCTGCGGCGCAGCGACCTACAAATTCGAATTGTGCGTTGTTACGAACTGCAAGAGCCTATGCCAAACAAGCAGCGGTTAACATTGCATGGCGCAGCCCGGGGTCCTGAATGTTCACCCTTCGTTATCCGTTCCCGGCGAAGCCCCACTCAGGCAATCGATCTGCGACTTGTGCATGGCCAGGAATGAGCGATGCAGCTGGGTTCTGAAGTAGAGAACCGGCTCGTGAACGTACGCCTTATAACTATGAATGATGTCCGTTTGGTGACTGGCTACACCCGATTCTAGGCACGGAGTTGACGCACCGTCACCCGCTTTCTCGATCAGGCGCTGACGCTTGTCTAATAGATCGAAGTTGCGCTGCAGCCAACGTCGGGACTCGGTCGTTTCGCCATACTTGCTCAGGCTCTTGGATAGGCACTTGAGTTCGGGCTCGTAACAGGAGGCCTGCACCTTGGTCAAATGCTCGTAGACCCCGGCTGTCCGTTTCTTGTCGTATTCAGTTTCGGACTTCGACAATTCACTGTCGAATTCGGATGTGTATTGCTTGATTGAACTATCGCAACCCGAATCCTCGTCGATCTGTTGACACTCGCCTTCAGCTGCCGGCGGCAATGTCGTGCGGATGTATTTGATCTTTTCTGATGTAGCAGCGACGCGTGACCGCCATGTTATCCCTTGTGGGGAGGCCTCGAGTTCGTTGCGGCGATGCCTAATCAGCGCAACCCGGGCATCCTTTTCAACAGCTTCTTGGTGCTCGGTGACACATTGGGTCAGCTTCTTCAAACACCAGAGATCCCCTTTGAAATACCTGGTTACCGGTTCGGGAGTCCCCAGCTTTAGTAACTCATCGGCAATGCAACTGGCTTCGAGATTGGCGTTGCCTTTAGCCCTACACGTGGGGACCTGGTGCGACGAAATTAGCTCCTCACGCAGATCGACTACCTGTAGCGTACAGTCGCCCGCTTTGAGTTCGCAGAACTGTCTGTCCTCGGGCTTGACCTCCTTCCATCGCGCGCGCAGCTTGTCCCGCAGAGCGACAGTTTCACTGTATTGCTGGAGCGATTGGGGATTGTGGGCAGGTGTGGTCGCTTGCGTCGTGGCGCATGCGGTGACGAGAACGCAGGCATACAGACTTAGAGTTCGTGGCATCTACCCAACTCGTTAAAGGTGAAATGGTCAAATCAACAAACGGCCAAATCGCCGGCGGCTTAATGTGGTTGGGGCGAGAAGACTACTACAACCGCGGGCCGCTGACCCAAATCGTCCCGCGTCCATTCCAGCGCGCTTCGGTTCGAACTCAACTGACGCTAGAGTGCGGGCACCGAGTTGCCCCTCGAAAAGGTCTCCTAATGAAGAAGTACCTTCTCTGCCTCCTATTGACCTCGCTAACCGGTTGCGCCCCGGACATTCCCAACTACGATTTTCGGACACGGCATTACTCGATCCCGTGACGACTGCCTGGCCATCGCCAACACATTGGCAAGCGCGGGGCAGGTTACGATCGGCAGCGACATGCTTTTTCACGGCGAGCGCTCGTCTTGTACTGGAGCTAAGGCTGCCATTGGCCTTCCCACGGACGACTTCGTCTGCGCTTCCGCAAACCAGGTTTGTAACGAAGACCCCCTCGTCGGACAGTGCGTAGCCAAGGATGACCTCAAGGCACGGTCGCGCCAGTTACGTCAGCGACCCCCGCAGCAACACCGCCGCCTGCCGACAGCTCTGCCCCGAATCCGGATTCACACGCAGAGCCAAACGCACCGCCCGCCGAACCTTCGTCGCCCTGGCCCGAATCAGCGCCGGGTGACGCGCAACCGACTCAGCCCACCGGGGCGCCCTGAACGGTATCCAGCACAACTCAAAGTCGGTCTCGACCTTTCACAAATGCTGAATCGCATGATCGTCTTATTTGGGCGTGACGGCACGTGGACAAGCGTTGCGAGCCCAACGCGGCGAAACCCATTTCCACGTGAGACACAAAAACAAACATCAAGCAATCGCTCCCAACGGTGTTCACGTGTGTGCCGAGCAGGCATCGTCACTTCTTGGGACCCACAGTTGTGCCAGATGTGCCAACTCCGACCGAGGTGCTGACGAAGCATTAGCTGAAATTGGAATGTGGTACGCAAATTGCTGCGCAGGAGACGGCCAAATTTGTGGCACATTGTGAACAACGAATGGGCAATGTCATGCACAGGACTTTGACTAAATCTTCCGTCCTCGTTTTGAGTTCTATCCTCGGTTGTTCGGGCGAGACCGCCGACACTCAAGGCGCTAACGCGGTGGGCGGCAAGCCCTCTACCGGAACCCAGCCCCTTGCCAGTGGTGGAAGCGCCGGCACCGGTATCGTCGCGATGGCAACGGGCGGCACGGGCGGCACCCCGCAGGCCTGCAGCAGCGCCAATTGCTGCGTGCCCGTCACATTGAGCGCTAGCAATGTCAGTGTATATCAGGTGGATGGGTCAATAAGTGTGGCATTGCTCGTCACGCGCACCGGTGCTGTTGCCAATGGTGTTGCGTGGTCGGCGGTCGCAAAAGTTACGACGCCCTGGGGAGGCACCCAAGATTGCCCAACGTATCCGAGTGCAGTGGGCGCCAGCGATGCTTACTACCTCATTCAATGCCCAAAGGTGACGCCCACTTCGTCGGTTTCATGCGGCAGCAATGGCGAGATTTCCGTTCAATTGGGGTCCAACACTTACTCGGACTACAGCACGAGCTCGCCGAGCTGCGTGGGCAATAGCAACCTGGGTCTAACACTGACATACACGGCACCCGTGAAGTGCCCAACCTGCCCACCCACGAGCCCAAGCTTTGATAGACAAAGCTGTGATGAACCCCCGGACGCTTCCTGCTCGTATCTTTCGGCACTCTACGGCGGTGGGACGGGCCTTTTGCCCTGCTTTTGCTCCGTCAATCAGTCGACAGGGTCGAGAATTTGGTCTTGCGCCGTGTCTTGAGTGCACTTGGCTGGTCAGTTAATCGCGAATCGAGGTTGGCAACCGAAGCGGACTTCAATTCCGCCCGAGCCCACGTTTGCGCAGCTGCAGGGGCAAAGTAAAATTTCGGGACCAGCGGTACCGACAGTGGGAGGTGTGCGAAGGCTATTTCTTCCCGCCCTTTTTGCGCGTCTCGGGGGTCAGGTCATTGTTTCGCCAATAGTATTCAACCGACTTCTCGCTCGCATCGGCAAACCCGACCATTTGCATTTCCGCTTCGATGGCCTTGGTGCCTTCCGGTACTCGCTCCGACTTTACACATGAAAAGGTCAAGACGGCCTTTTCGCCGGCCTTCATCACGCCGCCGAACATATTACCGCTGCAGGTATGGTACGGGTGAGCCTTATCGGAATCGCTACCGGCCTTGGGGGGGACGTCGAGCTGCTTGCCCGCTTTGTCGTAAAAGTAGACAGCAATCTTGCCGTAAAGAATGACCGACTTAGCCTTGTTGGTGACCTTGAAGAGTGGCCCCTTGTCGTCGATCTTCCCGGTCCAAACCACGTCCATCATGCGTGAGTCCCCCGTTGCTTCACAGGGGCTATTCATTGTCCCTTCGCCCTTCGAGCCAGCTGGGCAATCGACGGGAGGCGCAGTTGGAGCGGGCGGTTTGACTGCCTCGGGAGGAGGAGGTGGTGGGAGCGGCTTAGCGACACTCTTCACCGGAGAAGGTTCGGGTTTGGGTTCTTCCTTGGAACAGCTGAGAACGGTTACTGCAAGGGCCGCGGTCAGCCACGGCATTATCCACTGGGTTCGGGTCTGCATGATTCGTTTGCTCGCTCGTAACGCTCGCACCCTGTGCGCGGCGCAGAAGGCCGCTACCTTATCGGATACGCGCCGGAATAATCAAGCATCCAGAACCGGGGCATTTCCCGCCCAGCGGGCCGAAGGGAAGCGCTCCACCATTCCAGCCTAAACGCGTGAGGTGCTTTGGAAAGCGAGGCCACAATCCGATTCGGAGATAGACGAGTTCCTGATTTTTGTTTTGGGCGGCACGTGGACAATTGGAGGTGTGTTCAACAGAGACCGCCACTGTCAAGTGGGTTGCCTAGAGCGCCGCGAGTTTGACTCGGGTCCATAAAGCAAGATCGCCAATCTGCCCCGCTTGTAGGAACTCTTGACTGACGACAGATAACTCTGCACTCTGAGTTTGGCAGCCCGCCCTTGTTACAGCAACGTTAGATGCCGACAATTCGCTTTTGACATTCGAGGACTGCATCGAGGACGAAAAAGTCTGCGCAGGTTGGCCCGCCGCTAAACCTTGAGGAGTATACTGCCCGGGAACCGCATCCGAATTGCATACCAACCAGGCGATTGTAGTCGGGGCGTTGGCCAACGTTACATTGCTGGGCTCTGACCGCAACGTGCCCACTTGCCAGCCGTCAATCGTCTTTTCATCGGTAATATATTCAGCGATGAAGCGGGCAAAGACTGCCTCTCGAGCGACGTCCGCACGGGGCAACGCCGGCCGGTACTTGCCCCACAAGGCATGTGTTACGCCGATTGTTCGAAGTAATTCAAAAGTGGCTCCAGGGGATTCCGTACTCAAGTATTCGATTGCGCCTTGCCAACCCGGGGCGTCCTCAACCAATTGAATGCCGAACCCGAGGCGTAGTCGATCGCGGTGAAAGAGCGCGTGCGCGCCCTTCGGCAAGATCGCTGAAATCTTTTCGAATGTGGGTGCGAGGCTAAATCTCTGATCGTAATTGCCACGGTGAGCCGCCCCCAGAAAGTCACCCGTGGCGCGGATTGGAGAATCACCTGACATGCTATGAGTTCTGAAGAAATATACGTCGGAACCCCAGACCCACTGCAATAATACGATTAGTCCGACCGCAACTTTTACAACTGCGCCTCTATCCCATGCTAGCGCTAGCGTGGCCGCGGTCGCCGCGGCCATCCAGGGCAATAGCGCTTGCAGGAATCTATCCTGATGACTGAGGGCGTACCAAGTGGCAAGACCAACGTGCACGCCCAACACGGTGAGCCACAAGCGACGTGAAGCCCGAAGAAACAGTAACAAGGGTAGCGTCAAAGTGAAGAGCGACCCAAATATCGGAGTATTGCCGTGAAATTCGGGCCAATCATTAGGCACGAAAGAGAATGAAAAGAGCCCACGCAATGTGCTCAGAATTCTTTCGCTCGTCGGCCCCACCAGATCGAATTGTTTTGGCCAGTAGATTTCCTGTAGCAGCGCGCCTGCGCCGACGTGGAAGGGGCGCGAGGCTAAATAACGGTGCAACAGTGGGTAGATTGGGTCGTTATAGTAAATCCAATTCTTGACCCAATGCGGGGCCGTACACACTACCACGACGGCGGCCCAGACCCAGCCCGCCTGGCGTCGTCGCTTCCGAGCGGCCAAAGACAGAACCAGAAGCGCGGCAGGAACGAACACGTAGACGGCCTGATACTTAGTCAATAAGGCCCCGCCCATGATAAGGCCGCAAAGAGTGGCTTCGCGTTTCGAGAATTCAGAGCCTAGGCGTATCAGCGCAATTCCCAGCACCGCCGTCCAAAACGCTAGGACATGATCTGCACCACCGTTGAGATTGGAGTCATACGCAAATATCTCGGGGAAGAGAAATACCACGACTGCGGCAAATGGCAGACGATCGCGTCGTATCAGGCGGGCCGCCAGAATCGAACATGCAAACAGAGTGGCGACGAACAGGGCGAATTCAATGTGCGCACAAATCAATACGTGCTCGAATAGGCCGCCAGGCGCCAGAAAGGCCCAAGTATACAGAAGATTGGCCAGCTGAGGATAAGTCCCTAGATACCAGCCTTCGTTGAAACGCTGAATGCCCCCTGCTGCCGCATAGGCTTCGGCGATTGGCAGATGATACCAGCGAGCATCATAGCTCAGATTATTGGGATTGAGCACCTGCAGGTAAATGCCGACAATCCCCACCAGCAGCCAGGCCGCGGCGATGAATTGAATCGCAGACCTCGGTGCCGCGGCGCTAAGGATACTCGCTCTTGCGTGCCGCCAATGCACGAACAGGTCGGAAAAGCATACGGGGCCGCCATAACCTAAAAGCAGCAAAGGCCAAAGCACGAAGAACAACCGCCCATAACAATTGAACACTCCGCCGATGAACAAGCCGTAAAAGAACAGCAGCACGCCCAGCGCAAGACTCAGGATTACGCGTTCACTAGTGGCTATCGCCCTTGGCACGAGTTGCGCACACAGCCGCCAACCGGCGCAAAGACTAGCGAGGACAAAAATGCTGACGCATAGCCAAGCCCGGGCATAGTGAAAGAACAACCAATTCTTGAGCGGATAGAACTGATTGACCCAACTCGCGAAGAAGGCAGTGCCGCCAAGAAGTAAAATTACAAGTGCCGCTGACTGAACGGCGTAAACTTTCCGTTGCGCCGAGACTGACAGGTGTATTCGAGGACGGATCATGTTTGCGGACGGCTTCTGACCAATCACCGGTTTGTCCGGACGCCTGCGAACCGAAGCCGAGCCATCATGAGTCAATTGGGCCCCCAAGGCCAGGAAAACCACGTTCAATACGGCGCTCTCCGGCAAGGCCAATTGGTTGTTCCACGCGACTCACTTGCGACCGGTCAAGAGGGCCCTAGGTGCTTTGGCATAGCTGCCCAGCTGCGGACTTGAACGGCCGGCAATTTGTCGTTGCCACCCGGCCATTGACCACAATATGCTCCAAGGTCCCCTCGAAAGGACCGACAGCATTTTCAAGAAGGCTCTAGTTGCTTGTGTCGTCGCAGCCGCCCTCTTTGCCCCATCCGGCGCCAATGCCGCACTGAACGCCTATCTCCAGTTATCGGGAAAAAATCAGGTGAGATTAAGGGCAACGTTACTCAAAAGGGCCGCGAAAATAAGATCATGGTGATTGCCGTTCAACACGACGTGCGTTTGGAGGGCGAAGCTCATTCGGTATGCGGAGTCCGAGGAAGTCAGTTTTACATATGACAAGATTGAATGGATATGGACGGCAGGCGGCATTACCGCAACCGATGACGGGAAGTTCTGAGAAGTTAGGGGAGTAGCCTGGACTTCTCCCAATTGCTGAGGAACAATGGCCGACGAAAGGTTGCAGTATGGTTACAGCAATTCTATTGATCAAAACGGAACGTGGCCGTGTCGTTGAAGTCGCCGAAGCTCTTTCCGACATTGTCGGAATCACCGAGGTGTATTCCGTGGCGGGTCGCTACGATCTGGTGGCCATTATCCGCGTTCGCAATGCCGAGGACATGGCCAACTTGGTAACGCAGGAGGTCGTCAAGGTGCAGGGTATTCGGAAGACCGAGACGCTTACCGCGTTTCGAGCCTATTCGCGCCACGACCTCGAGGCTGCATTCTCGCTCGGACTTGCCGAGTAAGCGGCGCCTACGCCGGCTTTCTTGGTCTACAACGGCCCAGCACCGGCGCGCGGCCCCGCATCCAAAGCGGCCTAGCAACGACGCGCGGCCCCGCATCCAAATGCATCGGGATTGACGATGGATTGCCAAAGTCCAAACATGGCCCCGTGATGACAACGTCAAGTTCCGTGTCTGAGTCAGCGCGCGCGTACTTACGCTTGTTCCCGGACGTCTACTTGAGATTTCATCGGCGCGACGACAAACACAGCGAAATGTCGGGCGCATCACGCGGCGTGTTGATGCACCTGGCCCAAAGTGGGCCACTCACGGTCGGGCAATGCGCGCAGCACTTGAACCGCGCCCAGTCGGTCATCAGTGAGATCATCGATCAACTCGAGCGGCATGGCTTCTTGGCTCGCGTACGCGATGAAAGCGACAGGCGCCGAACCCTGGTGTGGCTAACCGAGCAGGGTCGTACGCGCATGATCGAAGATCAAGAGGTTCTCAGTGTCGACGTGCTCGAGCGGGCCCTTGCCAAGATGAAGCCGCAGCAACGGGTTATGCTGCTCGAAGGGACGCGCGCGCTAATTCAAGCGGCGGATTTTGATTCCGTGCCGGCAAAACCAAAAACAAGAAAGAAGCAAAGTCATGAATAATGCAATGCACCCCTGCGAAAGCTGTTCAATGCCGATTGAGACTGGAAGCTACTGCCAGTATTGCGTTACGAGCAGAGGCGAGCTCCAGCCGTTCGACGAACGCTTCGAAAAAATGGTCAGCTGGCAAATGCGACAAAAGCCAACCCTATCGCGCGCCGACGCAGAACGCGACACGCTCGCATTCATGGCAAAAATGCCAGCGTGGAAGGATCATCCGAGCGTTACCGGCGCGAAACACTAGCCTGAGGACTCACCCAGTTTACCCCATGGTTGTCTCAGTCGGGTGCAGTTGCAATTGACTGGGACCCCCAATGTGACGACGGTAAATGAATTCACGATGTTCCAGCAATTCGGGCAGAACGTTCAAGTTCGTGTAGTCGGCGGCAGACTCCAGCATTTTTCGAAAGCGTGGATGCAGCGGCACCCATTCGTCACTCAAGGGCCGAAATACGCCTAGCGCTGCCGCGGCGTAGATATCGAGTGCTGAAAGCCGCACCTGCGAAGCGTAAGCCGCGGTCAAAATAGACAGCCCCGAGCGAGCGTAGCACGGATCAGCGAGTCGGTTGCAACAATGCTACTTGCTCGTGATTGTGATAAAGGGCGGCCGTGACCGATCCGGCCGTAACCCGATTTCGCAGGTTTGTCGCTGCTGCCAGTGACAACCATCGGGATGTCCTGTTGATCTTGAGCCTGACCGGGCCGCGCAACATCAGCCATTTCTCGGAGCTCGCGCGCGCTGCCGGGTTGCGAGATACGACCACGCGCGCTTACTCTACGACTACTTTACGGGCGGTGCTCGACGCACTCATCCAGCAGGGCTTGATTGTGCAAAACGATACGGCCTATGACTGCGTGCGCTTCGTCCGCGAACAGTCGCTGCGCGACGCATCTCAGCGTGGAGTGCTTGACCGGGTTGCGACTGCAATACGGGCAGCCGCTCACCCTTACTTGCGCTACTCGAACCAGGGCATCGAAGCGGCTTGGTTCGACTTTCGCGTCGCGCTTCAGCGAGGCGATCTGCACAACGCTGCGACACTCCTCGTCAATTGTGCGTCGCACGATTGGGAGCGGTTCGTTCAAGATAATCCGTTGGTACAGGCCGTGTGCGAGCCCTTCGACCCCGCATGGCTCGAGCGGTTTCGGCCTCGCGACGGGGCGCTAGTGGCCTGGGCACTCGACCATGCGAATAGGCTGGGCTTGCCCACGCACGACCTTTACCCCTGGCTCTGCGAGCATGTAACGCAGCTGGCTGTCGATGCTCCCGCGATACGCCTTCTGCTCGCCGAAGCCGCGCTGCTGCGCGGCGATGCGAAAATCCTAGAACTTCAGCTGAGATCACGTGAGCTTGCCAATACGACCCAGGGCAGCGCCCTCACGGCGACGCTAGCGCTGCTGCGCGGTGAGGACGCAGTTGCCCTCGAGGACTTCGAAAAGACTTCGAGTCAACTTCAAGGGCAGGTAGGCAAGCGAAAAATCGTCGTGCCGCTCCCGCGCATGTTCGCGGTATTCCACGGCCTAGCGCTCCTTCACCGGGGCTCTTCCGAAGACATTGCGCAGGTTTCGCGTTACGCCTCGGCCTGTCAACGCGACAAGAGCTATGAGTTTCACGAGTCGGCGATAATGCTGGGGCACCTGGCTGACGCTGCAAGCGCACCCAACAAGGCTGAGATGGCCCGTCACTTGATGCAGCCCGTCAAGCCTGCCGATTGTATGAGTTTGCTTCTGCGAGGGCTTTACGCGGTTTGGTTTCCCGTCCCCGACGCGGAGCGCGAATTGCTACTGCCCCTAGTGACTCAGACGTACCAATCACTTGCTGCAGGTAAATATGCCTGGCTTTCCGAGCAATACCAATGGGTCGAGCAGCGGATCTCTGAATCATTAGTGGGTACAGCCGTATCGAATCGGGCGGCGCGGCGCGGGAACGAGGTTGCTCCCGTGACGCCCAATCCAAAACAAAGGACGAATTTGCGGGTCCTCGGGGAGCTGTTCGATGCCAAACCCAGCTGGCAGCTGGCCTTACAGGCGCTCGAGCAAATCACGGGCCAGACGCAGGAAGTCGGTGTCTCCGATACGGCGCATGAACGCATCATCTGGCGCGTGGAGCCTCAAGGCTGCCTCATTGAACCGATTTTGCAGAAGCGCACAAGTGCGGGTTGGTCCAGTGGGCGCAAGGTGGCTGTAAAGCAGCTGCTGGCGGATGGTGCGCAGCAAGCCTTACTCAGCTCGCAAGATCGACAAGTGACGGCGCATGTTCGTGAAGAGATCTCTTCGAGCTGGGGCGGTTATGTGAATCGCATCTATCATATTGAACCGCAGGCCCTGTTGGCCTTGGTGGGGCACCCGTTCGTTTTTGTCGAACCGGAACTGGAAAGGCCTGCCGAGCTCGTGCGTGGCGAAGTGCGTCTGCGCGCTGAGACCAGCGGCGATCGGTTGGTACTCAGAATGGATCCACCCGATACAACGGGACGTCCGCGATTAGTCAGAGAAGCGCAACGCTGGGTCGTTTATTGTCTCGACAAGCAACAGAGCGCAATTGCAAAGGTAGTGGGTGCAGGGCTCGCGATCCCGAAAGACGGCAAGCAGCAGACGCTCGAGGTTCTCGGCAGGCTCGCTCATTGGTTACCGGTGCAATCGAGCGAGCAGGTCAATGCGCAAAATGTCCCGGCCGACGCAACGCCCTGGTTGCGGCTAGTGCCGAGTGGGACCGGGCTCAATGTAATAGCAACAGTGCGTCCGCTAGGTGAGCAGGGACCTGTGCTGCCCACTGCTCACGGTGTTCCCACGTTGATTGGAAACATCCAGGGAACACCGCTGCAGACCGAGCGCGACCTCGACGAAGAAAAGGAGCGACTGGAAGAGGTATTGCGCGATTGCCCTGCGCTCGAATTGAGTGAAATCGAGCCGGGTAACTTCGTTCTCAGCGAACCCGATCAATGCCTCGAACTCGTATCCCAGTTGCGTCGCGTCGGCGACCGAGTTCGCGTCGAATGGCCTTACGGCAAGTCATTCGAACTGCGGGCGAGTATCGGGCGACGCTCACTGCACGGGTCACTGAAGCACGAGGGCGGCTGGTTTCTCGCGACCGGCACGGTTGCGATCGACTCGGAACTGAGTCTCGACTTGCAACAGCTCGTGGAGCTTCTAGCCAACAGCTCGGATCACTTCTTGAAGCTCGAGTCCGGCGAATACGTAGAAATCGAACAGGAGTTGCGCGACCTTATCGAGGCGCTGCGCGTCGCCGAGGAACGGCGCGGCAAGAAGAATCAACTCGCGATCCCCGCAAGTGCGCTTGCCTCACTCGAACAGCTTACGCTAGATAACTCGGGGTTCAAACTCGACGCAACGGCTACCGAATGGCGCAAGCGCTTCGACGCGGCTTTCAGCAAGCCTGTGCCGATCCCACGGGGCCTTCAGGCCGAACTGCGCGACTACCAGGTCGAAGGGTATCGCTGGCTCGCACGCCTCGCCGAACTCGATTTGGGAGCGTGTCTCGCTGATGACATGGGTCTCGGCAAGACAGTCGAAATCATCGCGTTGCTTCTGCACCGGGGGAGCAATGAGCCGGTTCTGGTCGTCGCGCCGACGTCCGTTTGTAACAATTGGCGCCGAGAAATCGAGCGTTTTGCCCCATCCCTGCGAGTGCGCGACTATCTGGGTACGAATCGAGGTGTTGTACTCAAAGGCCTGCGCAAGCGCGACGTCGTCATCACGAGTTACACACTGCTGCAACAAGACAACGAAGCCCTCGAGGCCATCGAATGGTCAACCGTCGTCCTCGACGAGGGCCAATTCATCAAGAACGCCGAAACCCTGCGTGCCAAGGCTGCCTATGCGCTACGCGCACAAATGCGCATCGTTGCCACCGGCACACCTATCGAAAACCACCCCAGTGACTTGTGGAGCCTGTTTCACTTCCTAAACCCGCATTTGCTCGGGTCCGCTCAACGCTTTAACCGACGCTTCGGCCAAGCCGCAGAAGCCAATGACGAAACCGCCACTCGTCAGCGGAAAGAACTGCGCCGCGTCATCAAACCCTTCATCCTTCGCCGCACCAAAGCCCAAGTCCTCGAAGACTTACCCCCACTAACTGAAATTCGTCACACGGTAGATCTAAGTCCCGCGGAAGCCCAACTGTACGATGTATTGCGAAAGCGAGCGCTCGCGAAACTCGAGAAGTCGGCCAAAAATGCTCAGAGTACCCAGAATCGCGTGCAAGTCCTAGCTGAGCTCATGCGCCTCAGGCGCCTCTGCTGCCACCCCGTACTAGTCGCGCCGGAAGCCAACCTAGAAAGCTCGAAACTCGCCGCCTTCATGGAGCTGGTCGAAGAGTTACTAGCCAACCAACACCGAGCTTTGGTTTTCAGTCAATTCGTAGATTTCCTATCGCTTGCCCGTAAAATGCTGGACGAAAAGGGCATCCGCTACCAATACCTCGACGGCTCGAGCCCACAAAAGCAACGCACAGCCAGCGTCGACGCCTTCCAAGCCGGCGAAGGCGACCTCTTCCTCATCAGCCTAAAAGCGGGTGGCTTCGGGCTTAACCTAACGGGCGCGGACTACGTCATTCACCTCGATCCCTGGTGGAATCCGGCAACGGAGCAACAGGCTTCCGATCGCGCGCATCGCATTGGACAGGAGCGACCCGTGACAGTCTATCGACTCGTCACGGCCCGCACGATTGAAGAGCGCATCGTCGAGCTACATCATCGAAAGCGCGAGTTGGCCAATTCGCTGCTCGAAGGCGCGGATGCCGCAGCCAAGATTAGCGAAGCGGAGTTGATTGGGCTTTTGTCGGAGTGACTTACCTTAGAGTCTCTTAGCCATTTTATTCACTCC
Source organism: Myxococcales bacterium (assembly GCA_003154095.1). Classification (GTDB taxonomy): domain Bacteria; phylum Myxococcota_A; class Polyangia; order Polyangiales; family Polyangiaceae; genus FEN-1139. Next base: position 29,547 of record PMCK01000316.1, read on the forward strand.
CAGCGCGCTTGCGCAGGGTGATTTGCCTAGCGGGGTTCCCGCTGCTATTGCCCCGCAACCCGTCCAAGGTCAAACGGTTCCTCCAAGCCCATTGCGGCGCCCGCCAATGATACGCTGAGCCAAGATGCTCGACTTAGTAGCAGCTGTGCCGAAAGCAGAACTACACTGCCACTGCGACGGTATCCTGGATCCTGACATGATGCGCGGATTTGCGGCGCTCGACCCGGATGTCGAACACATTGCCGAGACGCTCGAAAGCGTGTACCCGGTGACGTCCCTTGAGCGATGGGCTGCCGAGTACCATCCGCTTGCTGAACGATTTCTGAATCCGCTTCCCGAACGACTGCGTCTTGTGGCAATTGCACAACGGGAACGCTGGCGGCGCCAAAACGTGAAGTACGCCGAACTATTCATCAGCGGCATCCTCGGTGCCGTCGTCGAGGGCGAACCTCTGCGCGAATGGTTTCGAGCCCTCGCTCTCGACTTGAGCCCGCCTGACGGCATTCCCCAGGTGAATCTCGTCGTTTGCCTCTCCCGGACAAAGGTCGCGCGTCACGTAAACAAAATCGTCGATCTCGCAACGGGCGGTCTGATTGCGGGTGTTGCCATCGCTGGAGACGAGCTCGCTTGCCCCATTCGCGACCTACGAGACCCTTTGGGCGCGATCCGACAGCACGACATTGGGATCGAAATTCATGTTGGCGAAACTGGCGGTCCCGATTGGATTCGTGACACTCTAGACTATGGTCAACCAGACCGCGTCGGGCACGGGGTGCGCGCATTCGAAGATCCTGCTCTCATTGAACGCCTCGCGAAACTGCAGGTTCATGTCGAGTTCTGTCCGACAAGTAACCTTCGGCTTGGCGCGATCCGGACGGTCGAACAATTGCCCATTCGTCAAGCCCTCGCCGCTGGGATCGCTTTTAGCATCAACACCGACGATCCTGGCGTTTTTCAGTGTTCATTGACCTCTGAGCTACGCCTAGTTCAAGAAAGTTTCGCTCTTTCCGAGCCGGATCTCCAAAAAATCTTCAACGACTCGCTCCATGCTGCATTTCGTCCACGTCGCACGGGCGGTGTCTGACTCGTGCTTGCACCACTCGTAACCACGCATCTATTGCTGTAGCCCGGCAGATTCCATTGGTGACACGCAATCGCCGAGACTTCGAAGGACTGAGCAGGGCATCCAACGTGAACCTTCGTCTCGTGGATTGGACTGCTCAGACCAAGCGCAGAGCAAGATGAGACCTGCCAAACCTGGCGCATAACTCGCAGCTGGATCCGACAAAGGCCAGTCCTCTGACTATTGCAGTTGCGCTCAGGTGAAATATGCCCGCATATCTTTGATATTACTAGTAGTCTATTGAGGTTGACCATGATCGAAATGCGGCGGAATGACGTGATCATTCCATGGGTCCACCCCATACAATTTGACTGTGAATTGAGTGCGCAACCGGTTGCCGCTCAGCGATGGAGGCTTTCCACCCGTGTTAGGCTGGAACCTACAATTGGATTGAAAGTCCCACAAGCACTTACGCATCAACATTGAAATCGCGCCGCAATGTCCTGCGACACTGTCGAGCGTTGCGCTAATTCACGCTGTTTGCTATGTTTATTCGTTGGAGGGTTCAGAGGCCCATGCGATTTGCACATTTCGTTCACGTGGCGTTGCTTGTAGTGTTTTCCGCTTGTTCAGGTCAGAATCCCGCCAACGCGGATGCAAGCGCGCAAGTGGGAGGAACAACGGGGGCCGGCGGTGTCGGCGGTACCGCGAATTCTTCGGCAGGCAACGCCAGCGTGGGGGGCCGCCCTTCGACGGGTGGCACCACTTCCTCCACCACAACGCCAGCCGGCGTTATCTTATACGGCATCCCGTACGTGAACGTGAACATGTGGTTGGGGCCGGTCGATTATGCGGAATCGCAGTGGCACAATGCATGCGGGCTCGAGGACGGCACAAAGTACCCGACGGCGATCCAAAATCTGTATGGCAACTACATCATCGGGCTTGACGGCGGGAACATTCCGAATGTCGAGAGTCACTGCGACAATTGCGCGCAGCTTACGGCCAATGGCAAGACCATCATCGCGCACATCGTGACGTACGGGGTCGAGAATGGCGTCGATGCGATTGACTTGAGTCCGGAGGCGCGATCGGCGCTCGGGCTTTCGGACAGCAATTGGACGGGCACATGGCAGTTTTGCTCGTGTCCCACCAATGGCACGCCGATTTACTACGAGTTCGACTCGCGCCAGTGGAATCCACAGAATTTTTGGTACATGCGGATCTGGACTCGCAATCAACACTTGCCGGTCACCCTGCTCGAAACGAAAATTGGCAGTGCGGCATGGGTCGCTGCATCCCAGCAATCCGACGGTGCTTGGCAGGCGCCAAGCGCGGATTTCTCGAGTGGTTTCCAGGTGCGCGTGACCGCTGTCGACAACCAAGAACTCGTTGACACTATTTCCGCACCGGCCGGGCTCAACCCCGCCAACCCCGTCCCAGGGCACGCGAATTTTCAATAATCGCGCACTTTTTCGGAATTCAAGGCATGTAATCCCAGTTGTAAGAACGAGGTTATCCGTCATACTTTGCGAAGTCAGGAGGTGGCCACGATGACTGGCTCCGCTTATTGCTTGCGTTCTAATGTTTTGGTTTTATTCGTCGCGCTCAGTTCATTTGCCGGTCAGTTAGGCTGCTCCGGTGATGCACCCAATTCTGGAACGACGAATGGTGGAAACACGAGTATCGGTGGGGGTTCGTCGGCAGGCGGCGCTAATGTAGGGGGCTCGACCAGCTCGAACACGGGTAGCGGGGTATGCGCATTCAGGCCATCGAGTTGCTACCCCATGTGTGAAGGCGGTGTGTGCGATTGCTATTGCCCCAACACTGGCGGCGCAAGCGCGGGCGTCGGGGGTCAGTCATCTTCGGGAGGAGCCGCGCACGTCGGTGGTAATTCCGCAGCGGGAGCTGGAGGTGTATGCAGCAGCGGCTGCAACGCAACCTCGACGATGCCATCGGTCACGTGCGGAACTTTGCCCGTCTTCCTTTCGTGCATGGGGCCGTTTCCCAGCAATCTTTCGACGATAATGTCCGCCAATGGTTGCACCAATGTCCCCATCAATTCCGTAGCCTATTGCTGCCCCGCCGCCATCCTGACGACGTGCCGATAGGGTGCCAATTCGACCCACAATGCGACAGCGCACCCGTTCAACAGGTGTTCTGCTGATGTCATGTGCGCGCGGTGTGCGAGCCCGTGCGCGCACAGTCCGCGGCCGAAATAATAGCCGGTTTTGGACCTCTCGCCCTCTCGGCACAGACCGTGCTTTGTGGCGGCGAATATGTCAACGCGCACTATCAGTTGTTTCAATATATTTGTAAGTGGCTCTGTCTTGGCCATCGCCCTTGGAGGTTGTGATGCCGGAAATGCCAATCGAGTATTGAGTGCCGGAGGTGTAGGCAACACGGCGGGCAATACATCGAACGGTGGCAACACGGCTCTGGGCACTACGTCCGACGCCGCGGGCAATTCCAATAACGGAAGTACAGGGGGCGCAGCTGTGACGAATTCGGGAGGTGCCTCCAACGTCGGAGACACCGGCGGCTCACCCGATCAAGGTGTCACGGGTGGATCGCCTGCCACGTACACTGGCGGTGCACCCAACGCGGGAGACACGGGTGGTGCCACGTCCATTCCCCCGGCAACAGGCGGCGCGCCGACACTCAACACGACTGGCGGTACTCCAGCAACAGGGGGAGCGGGTACCGCTGGTGGCTCCAGCTCTGTCGACGGTTCGTACTACGTTGGTGGCGTTTGGAGCGGTTATATGTGGGATTCAGCAACCGGTACGGGCTCGACAATAACCCCTGCCGATTTCACCGCACATACTCCGGGTACAGCGTTTTGCGTGTCCGGCACCGTTGGGCCGATGACGGACTACAGCGGTGTCGCTCTCCTTGGCTTTAATATCAATCAGGCAAAGGACGCAACCGCACTCGGGACCTGGACGCCTGCTACGATATCTTCGGGCGGCGTTACAGTGAACGTCAGTAACAACGGCACCTCGACGTTGCGAGTTCAAATCCAGGGACCTAGTGGGGCCACCGACGCGACGGATCGCTGGTGCGCAACAATGATTACTTTCAATCAAGCAGTGACGATTCCGTGGTCGAGCTTCAACACAAGCTGTTGGGACGGCCTGGGAACGCGGTACGCTGGGCAGCCGCTGGAGGCGGTCATGGTATTGGTACCCGGTGACAATCTGTACTCGGTACCCTATAGCTTCTGCCTCAATAGTATTAGCCGTTGACCCGTTGAGCTAAACCGTGCACCGGAAACGGTCGCCAATCAGCAGTCCACTGCAGCCTCGCGCTTTTCGCTCCAAGTGTTAATGCGTCACTCGGATCTATTGAAGAGTCACGATACTCAAAACCCTAAGTCGCCCCGCAATCTTTACCTCACAATCGTCGCCAACATTACAACCTATCAATGCTCGACCCAGCGGCGATTGTGGCGTGAGGACCTGAATCGAACCCTGTGCCAGCTCCGTTCCACCGCCCGCGGACGCAATCCAATACACCTGCCGCTTGCCATCATCATCTACCTCGACGATCGAGCCGACTGAGCAACGAAGTTCCCTCGTTTGGGCGAACGTAGGCATGGCTTGGATCAATGCAATAGCTTCTTTCAGCTCGACGAGTCGCTGAGCTTGGCCACGCGCTAGGTAACTCTGTTCCAAGGCTCGCGTGTCCTTTTCATTTTCGGGCCGTGCCTCCTCGTGTGTGGCGCCCTCGAGGCTCGCGTTGTGGGAGCGCTCGGCTACTGCTAATTGATCTTTCAGCCGAGTCAGTAACTCGTCGCGCAAGTCAACTCTTGACCACGGTTTCATCGCGGCAATTGTAATGGGCCTTCTCCCAGCGTGTGAAGCCAAGTTTGCCATCCGCCCCACCAGGGTTCATTCCTGGACTCGGCTACTGGGCGGTTAGCGCGCTTTTCGGCTGGCCCTCACTGCGTTATCGGCACGTGAGGACAATCGCCATCTTGCCAATTCATGCGCGTTCCGCCGTCGACCATTTCGAAGTCACTCCACTGTAGCGGCTTCAGGTCTTGCGCGCCAAAGTTCACGTTGGCCCATTTCGCCGTCGTGTAGTCGTCCGCCGTTGCGGTAAACGTGATGTTGCCGCCGTCGGACAGAATCATCCCATATTTCTTGAGCGCCTTGGCCACGACTTGAGCTCCTGCCGTGAGCGCACTGATGTCCTTTGAAGCCTTCAATCGCATCCTCGAGCCGTAAGGCGGCGCCGTGGCGGGCCCAGACGTCGACCCAGTCGAATGGGTGGCAGGGTGAACATAGAGGTCTGCGCGCATCAATGAGTTGGGCAAAATAAAGCGAATTGCGTGGTTGATGGCACCAGCTTGAACTTCGTCCGCGCTAAATAGATGTGCTGAGATGGGCAAACCCGCCGCGTCGGCGCTCGTACAGTAATCGCCGCGCATGTTGGCGGGGTACACTTTGGTCAGATCCCAGATAACCTGACAGCCGCCTTGGTAGTTGCTTCCCACGAAATTGGCCCGCCACATTTCATGCAATCGGCACGTCGAACTATCGACGACAAGCAAATGGCAATCACCGTCGCCTGTGCAGGCATATCCTGACTCCCCTTCAATCGAACCATTCGCGGGTTTCGGAATTGGCGCGGGATCACAATCCGGCGAATAGAAATCGCCGGTCGGCGTAAATGCTTGGTGTGGCGTTGAAGCATTGGCCGCCAAAACTTTGATTGAAAAGTCGATTTGAAAGCGCGCGCTCGCCGTATGATTGGTCTGCAAATAGCTAATGACCGCTGCCGATTCCGAGTCGAGCGTCGCCGTATCGACGGCTGTATTCCAAATGGAGGTCGGGGGAAACAGCTGCCCCTTGGCATTACCGCAAGCATCTAGGCCGCCCACGTTGCCGGAGCCGCCGGTGCCCACGGCACCGCCCGTGGCACTCGCGCCGCCCGCTGCAGCAGTGCCACCCGTGGCCTTGGTTCCGCCGGTGCTCGCCGAACCGCCCGTGGTCTTCGTTCCACCCGTGCTGGTCGAGCCGCCTGTGGTCTTCGTACCGCCCGTGCTCGTGATCCCGCCCACGCTTGAANNGTGCCCGGTGCGCCGCCCGTGGTCTTCGCGCCGCCAAGCGTCGAATTGCCGCCAGCGCTACTTTTGCCCCCAGTGCTGGTCGAACCCCCCGCGTTAGCAACGCCACCCGATGCCGAGTTGCCCCCGCCACCTCCTGCGCCGCTCGTATCATTGCTGCCGCTGCAGCCGACTATGACTGACACAGCGAATATTTGAACAAGGCCTTCAGAATATCGTAGTAGCCTCGCAGATTGTCTTCCCCGCAGATTTGCCATAGCCGACAGACTATCACGTTCGGAATCGATTCGGGCACACGGAATAGGCGTATCTTGCAAGCCAGTGTGCCGAAGTTGCGCACTTATTGTCATATTCCGCGAGCGCTACCGACGCCGTACCGATTGGGCCGGTTGACGGTCTCCAACCATCACGGAGTGCCATTGAGCACTGGACGCAAAGCCTTGGCCCATTTTTCGTAGCCCGCTTGATTGGGATGCAATAAATCCGGGAATTCCGATTCCTTAGCGTCACCGGCCTTATCGGCGAAGATTGCCCACGTGTGCACCAAGGTTACCCGCGGATTCGATTTCACAAGCGCCGCATATAATTGATTTAGTCTCATTATCTTTTCTTTTGGACGCTTCTTCGCGGCGGAACTGGGAAAGACTTCACACAATTTTACTGAAATGGGGGGCGTCTCGGCCTGCAGCGCTGCCAGGATCAAATTCACGTTGGACGCAATTGTCTCAGGTTCGGCGGCGTTGCTGATGTCGTTAGTCCCAATAAGCAACACAACGACCTTGGGATGTAGCGAGATGACATCCTCTTTGAGCCGAATCAGAACACCGCGAGTTGTGTCACCACTAATTCCTCGGTTAGCTACCTTCAGTTCAGCAAAGCTCTTGCCCATGTCATCGCCCCAACCCTGCGTGATCGAATCACCCAAGAAGATGACGGCACCCCTGTCTTGCTCTTTACGCAGCGCCCAGGCAGAACGACGCTCGATCCAGATTTTGCGAAACCATTCCGCGCGTTGAATTGGGCCCGCACCGGGTAGTCCTTCATCCGTCTCTGGCAAGTTACAGCAGGTGCCCGCATCCACTTCGGCAACGCTGGGAGCGGGGGCAATTGCGGCAGCGCTGGGAGCCGAAACATTTGTGCTCTGGGTTGAAGCCGCGGTTGCAGAATCCGTCGCCCGAGCTTTGTTTGCGGGCGGCGTAACGCAGCTGGCCAACAAGAGTGCGCCCCAAATCCAGCCCGCAAATGACTTACTCAGCCTGTTCATGCTGCGCCTACGCTACGCCACGCATGTACGACTGTCCATGGGGGGACCATTGCCAGGGCAAAATGGGGGCTAAGTTCCATGTTCGAGTTACCCTCGAGCTTTGCAATTTTGGATATTGGACTACATACGTCTACGGAGAAAAACATGGTCGACATTTTGCACCGAGTAGGAGTCGAGGCCCCCGCATCAAGACCCCCTTACCCCCACGACCCCAAGGTGAGCCGGTGGTTCTGAACTTGGACCATCGCAATGATGAGATCGAGCACGCTGCGCCATCGATCATTTCTGTCAAGAACCTGACGAAAACCTACGCTTCCGGGTTGCAAGCGCTCAAAGACGTTAATCTAGAAATCCGCCGCGGAGAGATCTTTGCGCTTCTCGGCCCGAATGGCGCTGGTAAGACGACTTTGATCGGCATCATTTGCGGCCTGGTCCGGTCGAGTGAAGGCACGGTGATTGCCGACGGACATGACATTGTCACCGACTATCGTCTTGCCCGAACCAAGATTGGGCTCGTGCCCCAGGAGCTTTCAACCGACATGTTCGAAACCATCTGGGCCACGGTAAGCTTTAGCCGCGGTCTCTTTGGAAAGCCGCCAAAACCTGCGCATTTGGAGAAGGTGCTCCGCGAACTTTCCCTATGGGACAAGCGGCACCAAAAGATCATGACTCTTTCGGGAGGCATGAAGCGACGGGTATTGATCGCCAAGGCGCTGTCGCACGAACCCGAGATACTATTTTTGGACGAGCCCACAGCCGGCGTGGACGTCGAACTGCGGCGTGATATGTGGGCAATGGTTCGCTCGCTGCGCTCGCTCGGCGTGACAATTATTCTGACCACCCATTACATCGAGGAAGCGGAGCAAATGGCAGATCGAATCGGTGTGATGAGCAAGGGAGAAATCATACTCGTCGAGGACAAAACCAAGCTTATGCAGAAGCTTGGGAAAAAGCAGCTCTCTTTGCAGCTTCAGCAACTGCTAACCAAAATCCCTGAACAGCTTACCCAATACGAGCTGGAATTATCGAAAGATGGCGGTCAGCTCATCTACAACTTCGACGCCAGGGGCGAGCGACCGAAAATTGCCGATCTGCTGAGAGACATAGCTGAACTCGGAATCGATATTAAGGATCTACAAACCTGCGAGAGCTCGCTCGAAGATATCTTCGTCAATTTGGTAAGGGCCCATTCATGAACCGGTATGCAATAAGGGCGATTTACATGTTCGAGATGTCGCGAACATTCCGCACGCTCCTACAGAGTATCGCCTCGCCCGTAATCTCTACCTCGCTTTACTTCGTTGTGTTCGGTTCCGCCATCGGGCACCGCATTCCTCAGGTTGAAGGAGTGACGTACGCCGCCTTCATCATCCCGGGCCTTACGATGCTCTCGCTGCTCAATGAGAGCATCTCGAATGCCTCACTCGGGATCTACCTGCCAAGGTTTACTGGCACCATTTTCGAAGTATTGTCGGCACCCATTTCCCACCTCGAGTTGATTGCCGGCTACGTCGGCGCGGCGGCCTCGAAGTCAGTCCTTCTCGGGGCAATCATTCTGATTACGGCACGGCTATTCGTTCCCTATTCAATAGCCCACCCGATCTGGATGCTCATATTTCTCGGGCTGACCGCGGTCACATTCAGCCTGTTCGGGTTCATCATCGGTATCTGGGCTGACGGCTTCGAAAAGCTGCAGCTAGTACCGATGCTCATCGTCACACCATTGACCTTCTTAGGTGGCAGTTTTTACTCGATCAAGATGCTGCCACCCATCTGGCAAAAGATTACCCTCTTCAACCCCGTGGTCTACCTGGTCAGCGGCTTTCGCTGGAGTTTCTACGGTGCGTCTGACGTGGGCGTAGAGGTCAGTGCCAGCATGACGCTAGTCTTTTTCATGATTTGTGTCGTGGCGGCGCGCTGGATCCTCACGACAGGCTATCGACTCAAGCCTTGATGCGAGCCGCCCACCGGCGTCCGCGAGCAATTCGGTAGCGCGTGCTTTGGCGTCGCTTTCGTCGCGAGCAAGGTCCACCAAAGTCTCCACATGAGATAGCCCTCGTGTTGCGCATTCTTGCGTGCTCAGGGCATTTTGCCCGCAGATGGCAGCTATCGGAATTCCCTTCTTTGCAGCCCTTTCGACGACGCCTGAGACTACCTTGCCCTCGAACGAGCTTTCGTCCAATTTGCCTTCACCAGTGACGACCCAATCGGCGCGCGCTAGCCGTTCATCGAAATTGACACAGCGCATGACCCAATCGACGCCATTTATCAGAGTGGCACACAGCAATTGTCGCAAAGCGAAACCGAGGCCGCCGGCGGCTCCTGCTCCCGCTTGCGACACGGCTTCTTCGAATCCGAGACTGCGTGCTACTCTGGCCGCAGATAGCAAACTTGGGTCCCCTAACGGCGGCGCACGGCTTGCCCCGCTATTGGCCCGTGCGCCCTCGCAGACTTCGAACAGTTGATGCGCAAAATGGGCGGCACCCTGCTCTAGGTACTCGACCACCTGCGGGGATGCCCCCTTCTGCGGCGCGAATGCCCGGGCCGCGCCCCGCGCCCCGAGCAGCGGATTTCTCACGTCGCAAGCTGCCAGTACTCGGAGGCCGAAGTTACGGCGAGCAATTCCAGAAACATCGACTAAAGAAATATGCGCCAAGGCGCCACCTCCGGCGGGTTCTCGAATTCCCGGAATGGTCGCGCCGAGCGCCTGCGCCATCCCAATGCCAACGTCTACGGTCGAGGTGCCTCCGAGGCCCACGATCACCCAACCGGCTCCACGTTGTTGCGCAAGGGCCAGGAGTTGGCCGAGCCCATAACTACTCGTCATGAGCGGATTGCGCCTGCGTTCGGGAACCAGTCCCAACCCGAGACAGCTGGCGGCCTCAATGATCGCGACTCTCCCGGGAGCGGCACCTGGCGCGTCGCTCCCTTCAATCAATCCAGCTGGAAGCGCCCCTTCGATCCAGGCGAGCTCCGCCTCGACGGGTTCGCCGAGGGGTCCTTTTACCTGAACTGGTTCAAGGTCTAGTGCAATGCTCATTGCGATTGAAGCAATTGTGCCTTCCCCNNGCGTCCGGTGCCGAGCAGGATTCCTTGAAAGTATCGCAAGCGACCAAAATGCGCATCGTGTCTCGTGAGCGAATTACTCTAACGTAGCGGCGGTGGTTCAGGCAATCGCTCCGGCGCGCGGGTAGGCCGAGCCGGGGTGGTCCGGGTCAGGAAAATGCCGGGGAATTGGCTGCAGTCGCAGAGCGGTTGGATTCGCGTGAAGCCAGTTGCCAAACAAGGCTGCCACCTGTGTTAGACTGGCACCATGCAGTCTCGCGGAAAATTCATATTAGCTTGCACGCTTGGGTTGGTGAGCTGGGTCGGCCTCTCCTGGGCGTCCACGTTTCGCCCGATGCCTTTGTCGAAACTGGTCGAGCGCAGTACGGCCGTCGTGGTCGCAACACCCGTGTCATTCAAGAGCCACTGGGCAACAATTGGGTCAACATCGCGGATGGTCACTGACGTTACCCTCGAAGTAGCCTGGACGCTGCGTGGTAAGGACAGTGCCGGACAAGACATCGTCGTTAGAACACTCGGTGGAACGGTGAACGGAATTGCCCAAATCGTTTACGGCGAAGCTCGGTTGGTCGTGGGACAAGCAAGCCTACTATTCCTGGTTGAGGGCCGCGACAGCACTTTACATGTCGTGGGAATGGCTCAGGGGCACTACCCACTGGAGCCCGACTGCGACGGAGAATGGCGAGTGCGTAAGAGTCCGGGGCTAGATGGAGTTCTAAAGCCAGAGCTCTCGGCTGCACAAACCCTTTCCGGACGGCGACTCATGGAGGTGCCAAAACTCCTAGAAGCGCGGGAGTCAACCCCGTGAGAAGAATTACGATCGCTTTGGCATGCATAACAGTTTCATTGTTTGCATCAGGACGAGCAGCGGCCTACTGCCGTACGACTACCTGTGATCGAGTCAATGCCCCGCCGGAATGCGGAACGCCAGTTCCGGGCCAGTGCAGCACGTTAGGAATACCCATTTTTTGGCCTAGCACATGCGTTTCGTCGTCCGTTAGCACCCAAGGCTCCGCGGCGAGTCACATCACCGCCGACACGATGCGCCAAGTTGTGCAAGATGCATTCAAGCAATGGACCACCGCCGATTGCGGCGGCGGAACACCCAATTTTGTCGTCGACATGTTTCCCGATGTCAATTGCACCGCTGTCACCGGCGATAACGGTTATAAGCCTACCGGCCCCAACTACAACATTTGGATATTCCACGATTCCAATTGGCCTCCAGAATACACTGAAGACAACGCAATTGCCATCACTACGACTCAATTCAGTCCCACGACGGGCGAAATCTTCGATTCGGATGTGGAACTAAACTCAGAGCCAACCGCAAACACGTTTACTACGGATCTGGGGCTGGTTCAGACGGACCTACCCAGTGTGGTTCAGCACGAATCGGGGCATTTTCTTGGTCTTGCCCATTCTACATTGGACGCGGCGACGATGTTTCCTAGTTTGCCTCCGGGTGATGTTTCCAAGCGCACCTTGGACGCAGACGACATCGAAGCCATTTGCGCCGCATATCCACCCGGGAAATTGAATCCCAATTGTAACCCAGAACCTCGTCACGGCTTTTCAACGGAATGCGACTTTCAGAAGGGTTGTTGCACTGTCGCTCCGGGTAGGAGCAGCGGGCGTCAGGGCTCCTGGGGAACAACGCTCATGGGAGTACTGTTTGCCATCGGCGCCGGTAGCCGAAGGCGTCGCCGGACGTGCAACGCTTGAAGGTCAGGTCGAGGCTCATCACTTGAGTCATGCATTGCCGTTGCCCGGATCACAATTATTGGGCTTCGAGTCAAATCGATGTATGAATGATGGCATGACGGCACGGAAAGCCAATCGCGCTCGAGTATGCGCGTGGCGTCGACGGCCGTTCATTTCGCGCTTCTTGGCAGGTTTAGGCGCAATAATTCCGGTTATTTTGCCTGGATCTGCGCTCGCGGGGCAGTCAGCGCGCCTCGTCTACAGCCGCACCGCCGAAGCTGCGGCTTGTGGCGCTGAAAGCGGCCTGCGGCAGGCTGTCGCGCGGCGCCTGGGTTACGACCCATTCGTGGCCTCCTCGGTGAATACCGTAGTTGCCGAACTGCGGGGTGAGGGTGATGGCCTCAAAGCTCGTGTTTACGTAATTCGTGATGGCAATCAAGCAGGCGGAGCCCGCGAATTGACCTCGGCCAGCCGCAATTGCACCGAACTCATCGCTGCCGTCGCGCTGGCCATGAGCATAGCAATCGATCCGGATTCACTCGATCGCGTCGAGCAACCCGACGACTCGGCGGCGCCCCATGACGCCAACGAAAGTGCACGCGCCACTCGAAAAGAAGACGCCGCCAATCCCACGACGAATGACGCAAAGCCGCCGATTGACGCAAAGCGTGCCGCTGTGACCAACAAAAATAGTCCAGAAACAACCAACAAACCCGCAGTGGCAGGTCTGGCTTCTAAAACGCCAGGGCTCGAAGGAACCCTCGGTTTGAATGGATTTGTGGCGTCCGGTTTGGCTCCCGCACCGACCTTGGGTTTGGGCTTGCAAGGCGGGTTGTTGTTCAATCGACACTGGTCCGTCGCTCTCGAGCCGCAAGTCACGCTGCCCTCATCGCGAACGCCCAGCTGGGACTCGTCAATTAGCGTGCGAGCCTGGTCATACGGCGCCACATTCGCCTTCGGATTTCAGTCGCAAGGCTTATACGGTGGCGCGCTATTCGACGCAGGGCAACTATCGTCGCGCGGTGTGAACGTGTCATCGAGCAAACCCGATCGATCCTGGTACACCGCCACAGGAATACGCGTTGCGTACCGCTGGCAGCTCGCGCAGGGTTGGGCACTAGTTCCTCGAATTGACGGCCTAATAGCGCTGAGCACGTTGAAATTGAACCTCAACGGCCTTGAGGCATACTCGACGCCAAGGTTTTTGGGTCGCGTTGGGCTAGCACTGGAATACGCATTTTAGCCTATCGTGCATTTTTCGTGACGGAACCCTGAATCCGGTCCAATTCTAGCCATAGGTGCAGTCCAACCAGGCCACTACAGCTAGGATTATGAGCCCGCCTCCGCAGTTTCGCGAGCTGTTCGAGTCGGAGTTTGGCTACGTCACGCGAACGCTGCGCTACCTCGGCGTTCGCGGCCATGAAATCGAGGACGTGGCGCACGATGTCTTTCTGCACGTGTACCGGCACCTACCCGAGTTCGACACGGCGCGACCCATCAAGCCCTGGCTATTTGGCTTTGCGTATCGCATCGCCCGCGACTTTCGCGCGCTCGCCCGACACCGCCACGAGACAGCCTGCGAGCCGCAGAATCTCCGCGATGGTGCACCCTTAGCCGATGACCTTCTCGTGCAATCCGAGGCACTCGAGCAAGCACTCAAGGCACTTGACACACTCGAGACCGACGAGCGAGCCGTCTTCATCGCGCACGAACTCGATGAGCTGCCGATCCCCGACGTAGCCGAAGCCCTCGCCATCCCACTGAACACCGCCTATTCGCGTCTGCGGCGCGCCCGCTCGAAATTCGAAGCCGCCGCGCGCCGCCTCGTAGCCCAGGAGCGAACCCGATGAACAATCAGCCTCAGCCCAATTCCGCGGCCCTGCTGTCCGCCTTGCGCGAAGCCCAGGTGAATTCAGCCGTCGAAGGCACATTGAAAATGCGCGTCCACTCGCGCCTGTCGGTTTCTATATTGGGTCTTACACCCGCGCTCAGTGCAAGTATCCCCGCTGCATCGAATGCCCTGGTTGCGTCGAGAACCAGTGGAATATCGGGTGCCAAGGGCTTCGCCGTGAGCAAGGGAACCCTCATCGCGTGGCTAGCTCCAGTATTTGCACTCGGCGTGCTCACCGGTGTTGCCGTCGACCGTTGGCATCCGTACTCAGCGGTCAAGGCTTTGCCGCACAGTACAGCTCCGGCAGCGCAACGAGACGCACCGCTATCGCCGCAACCCGAGCTTCCGCTGGAAGCCATTTCACCCAGTGATCTCGAGCAAATCGACGCGCCCGGCGCTGCGGCATCTCCATCGTTGGCAGTGTCAGCGCCGGCTGCGAGCGACGCAAACACGTCACTTGCCATCGAGCGAAGGCTTCTAGACGAAGCGCGCCAAGCCCTTGCACGCGGAGAGCCTCAAGCGGGCCTCGGCCCACTCGATCGTCATGCGAAGCGCTTCCCCAAGGGCGTACTCACCGAAGAGCGCGAAGCCCTCGCCGTACGAATGCTCGCGGCCCTCGGTCAGAGTGACGCCGCGACCGCGCGAGCAGAGAACTTCCATCGTCGATTCCCGAATAGCTTGTTCACGCCGGCAGTAGATAATGCGATCGCGACGATTTCGAGACGGAATGTGGCGGGGGAGTCCAAACTCTAGGGTGGTATGGCAAAGCAGCTTTCACTCGGACCGGTTCGTTCAATTGCCGTCTCACTGGCCACATGCGCCAGTCTTGGCTGTTCCGCAAAGGTGGTCGACCTCGGAAACAATCCCACCGGGCAAGTTGGCTCGACCAGTCCGTATTATTCTGCGGGTCTCTTTTGGGACAATAGTCCTGACGCATCCGACGCTGGGGTTACCGCTTTTCGCGTTGTGGACAAAGAAACCGGGTCTACTGAGACCAATCCCCTCAACGGCAATTGCGCAGGGATTCCTTGTGGCCGCGCATTGGCGGGACATTCTTTTGCGTTGGCTTCTGGCCGTCTCTTTTGGGGCTCCAGATCGTATCCCGCCTCTGGCACACGCAGTTCCATACTCAGTTGCGTGGTCGACTATTGCGCATCTTCCCTTGTCACACACTTTGTCAGCGAAGACTATTATGAGGTTTCACCCGGGGGGCAAGCGTTTGAGACAGATAATCAGACAGCTAGGGGTTCAATATACTGGCACGACTGGGGTTCTAGCCGCCCTTACATGTTCAGTCCAATTGATGGTCACTCCGCGTCACCAGCATTCGCAGAAAGTGGAGGGCTATCGGAATAGATTGTGTGCTTTCGGCAGACGTGCGT
>PMCK01000074.1 GCA_003154095.1 Myxococcales bacterium
CCGATGCTGGGCTGCCCCAACTCGCGCGTCCTCGCGGGCGTGTACCGATGATATCCACGTCGATTTGACGTCAATGCCGCTGCGGCCGCGTGGTCTTCCCCAAATTTGTGCTCGCGCCTGCCGTCCCGTCATTAGCGGCAGGTTAGCACGAACTGCAAACGGCTTGCAGGCGCTGCGCGCAGATGGGGAAGACGGGGGATGTGGGCGGCGTCGATGCCGACAGGTAATGGCTTGCCACAGGGTTGGTCCTTGCTGCCGGTACATGTCTGCTTCGATGTCCGTTTCGCGCGTCGTGACCGTCGTTGCCGCATCTGCGGGTTGAATACCGGCGACTAGTGAAATCGAATGGACCGTGCTCGATTCCACCCGAACCCACTAGCCTTCGGATGTCTTTTCGTGGATATCACGTCTTCGATGAAGTTAGTCATTTGTCGCCGTCGCGGCGCGTTGCGAAGAATCGAGAATTGTCGCAACATCCTTGCGCCAGCCGCTGGTTCCACCTAGACTTATGCAGTTGACCATGCAGCGCGTTCGCCGAAACTTGCTGATATGTTCACTTATGCCGCTACTCGGCATTGTGGGATGTCAGCGCCAGCTCCCGGTGCCTGAACTGGCGGTGGCTTCGATTCCTTCAAGGACTCATTCCTTGTCTGTCTCGAGTCCCGCCCCTAGCGCGAAGTTGTCGCAGAACAAATTCGTCGGGCTCTCTGTTGTGCACACTGCTGAGGGACGACAATCTACCGCAGCGTGCGCTTGGCGCAACTATGGTTCGCTCTGGTGTTGGGGACAGGCTGATGCGTTACCCCCTTCCGTTGGGCACACCCGCGTTCGTCATCGAACTCACGACGGCCCAGATTACGTGAACTGTGTCATGCAACCCGCGCGTGTCGACATACCCCGGCGGGTTAAGTCGGCGTCAATTGGTTCTCAACACGGCTGCGCGAGTGACGATAACGGGGGTCTCTGGTGTTGGGGACAATGGAAGATCGGCTCAAGCGGTCAGATCGAGTGCGTGCCATTGCCAGAGGCGGTGGAGTGGGTCGTTGTAAAAGCGGCGATATGCGCAAAGGGACGGTCGGGGGCGGTTTACTGCTGGCCTACCGTGCTCGGCTGGCTGAACCCACCCCTAAAGGAAATACCAACGCGCGTTCCATTCCTCGATGATGCCCGACAAGTACTCTTTGCAAACGATGATTTCATCAGTCTGAGCGCAGTCCGAAAGGACGGAGGTCCCTGGTTTTCGGGTTCCGCAGTAGTGCCGCCCGGATTGGGGAGAATTGAGCAAGCCTGGGCTGACTCCGGTGTCTGCGTGCGCAATGAGTTAAGTCAGGTGTGGTGTTGGGGTATCGTCGGTGCAGGTAAGGAAGCAGAGCGCGTTCCCGAGCTGGATGGGGCCACACACATTGCATTCTCGGGCACCTCGTATTGCGAAGTTGTATCTGACGGACGGGTGCGCTGTGGGGACTTTCCTGGTCAACGAGGCGCGGGAGCGACCTGGGTTCGGGGCTTGAGTCAGATCAAGACACTATTTGTTAGCCAAGACAGTCTTGGTGGTCGTCTTGGTTTGTCGCCTGATGGCCTTGAATGGTACGGTACCGGTTGCGCCTTAGCGACAACAGGCCACGTCCTATGTTTCGGCCGAGATGATGCCTGTGACGACGATGTTAGCTTCGAAGTCGACTTCCGCAAAGCACCGCAGCTTGTCGTCCCTGGTGAGCAGGTTATCGGTGAGGACGCAGACCGCAAGGAACGGGACCGCCGGTATGAGTTGCTACGCAGGCATCCGACGAATTGAGCAGAAAGTCCAACAGGGGTATCGTGCAGTGCATGGACGCTCTCACCAGAACCTGTTAGCCTACGGATGTCGAATGACGTCTAACTCGCGCAGCAGAGAGTTCGTACGGCCGAGTAGCTTCGTTCTCATGATGCTTGCTGCGGGAAGTGGTTGCCATGGCTCGACTCCGTGTGCTGCAGGGGGCAGAAAGCCTGCACCAAACGTGCACGCCGCTGCGAAGCCGAGCACGACGGTCGCGCCGCCAAACAAAGTCAGCGTTAGCCCCAAATTCGTGGGTCTCGCTGGTTCTTGTGCTTGGCGTGACGATGGCTCCCTTTGGTGTTGGGGCGGCGCTGACGCGTTGCCACCTTCGGATAGAGTCGACAAATTTTGTCGCCCCACTCACGACGGTCCAGTGTGCGTAGACTGCGTCCTCCGCCCGGAACGGGTTAACATTCCCGGGCGGGTTGTGAAAGCGTCAGTAGGTTGGCGACATGGCTGTGCGATTGACGATACTCGCTCATTGTGGTGCTGGGGGCAATGGAAACGGGGGACAAATCGGCACCCGGAGAAAGTTGCACTTCCGGGCAAAGTCGATTGGGTGACGGCTGTCCTCGGCACCTGTGCTCGCGTTTCAGGTGGTGCTGTTTACTGCTGGGGTGCTGGGGAAGAGATGTTGGCGCCCCCTTTCCTTGGCCTATCTCCACAGAAGATTCCCGACCTTCAGGATGCGCAACAGCTCGCTTTCCCGAACGGTGCTACCGACGGTATCGCCGCGACTAGAAAAAACGGTTCGGTCTGGGTAAGAGGTGAATGGGCACATACGGCCGATTGGCTAGCTACAGGTATCGAAAATGCAGCAGAAATCTGGGGCGAAGCAGGGCTGTGCGCGCGCAAGCGCAACAATGAGATGTGGTGCTGGGGAGTCACACCTGCCCATACGCGAGAGGCAATTCGCATTCCCGAACTTGACGGAGCCGTCGACGTCGATTTTTCGGATTCGGCATATTGCGGAACGCTAAGAAGCGGGCAAATTCGATGCGGCATATTTTCTCCCACCTCAGCCTCGAACAGTCGTTTCGTCCGAGGGTTGAATCATATCAAGTCGGCCTATATCGGCGTGTCTGGCGAAGGGTTCAGTGAGGACGGCATCAACTGGTACGGTACCGGCTGCGCACTAACGACGGCTGGGGAAGTCTTCTGTTATGGTAGAACTGATTGTGACGAGATGATGAACGACGAACTTTTCAGGGCACCACAGCTTGTAGTTCCTGGTGAGCCTGTGACGGGTGACGAGGCAGATCGCAAGGAGCGGGACCGTCGAGAGGGGTTGCTTCGCTCGAACCCGATCAATTCGAGCGCTCCGTAGGCGATGCTCCTTGCTCGCGATAATCTTCGGAGCGTCGGATCAATTCCCCACGGTGACGGTAGCTACTTCGCTTTCTTGGGCGGTATAGGAAGCATCGCGTCCGCGAACACAACTTGATACCGTTTGGCGCTGTGGAACGTTTGCTTATTGGTTGTCACGTCAAAGATTTCAATTCCGACGGTGAGGTGTTCGCCATCTTTATCCACCTTTAGGTTCGCGTTTCCCCCACCGCGTGGGGCTGTAGTGAAGCGGCCATTCGCATGTACGTCGGCAGCTTGGGGACCGCAATCCTTCTTATCGACAAAGTATAAGTGGCCGAATCCCTCGCCGTGAAAAGGCGACACAGCAGCATCAGGATCCCAGAACACGAACTCAATTCCGGACGTTTTTGCTTCGTAGCCAATGATGAGCAAGTAATGGTCTGGCGATTCTCTGTTGAATTTAAGTAGAGGTTTGTCTACCCAACCCCTACCAACATGTGTACCAGATATCACACCCGCGCGCACGGTGAAGCCCCTGTGCAGAGCAACTCGGATGGCGGCTACAGTCTTCGCCAGGTTTGCCGTGCTCCTTAGCAAGGTGCAAAGCGGTAGGCCAAAATCAACGTAGTTGGCCTCACTTACCATCCGATCTAATCTAGGAGGGCTGCCAGAGGGGGCACACTTAGGCGCCCCATGCTTGCGAAGGTACATTGCAACGCAATGTGCCATATCCCCGCATGCCTCATCAGCAGTCTCATAGATTCTCAATGCGCCCGGAAAGTGAACCCGGTCATCGGAAAACACCTTTGAAAAATTCTTTGTCGCGGGTAAATCTGGAGTGGTCTTGGTTTTGGCTTCTGCGATCCCAATAAGCTGGCCATCTCTCATCCGGTTAATTGCATCGTAGAATACGGAGTGCCCAACCTCCTCGCTATTGTCGACTAAGGCCAGCATCGCAGCTTTCGCCTTGCTTGCGCTATTCACGGGTCTATGGGCCTCAATCTCTGCCTTCATGGCCTTCTTTAGTCCAAGGAAGTTTGCTCGATCACAATCTATTGCGAGTCGAGCGAGCCCACCCGCGTATGATTGGTATTGCCTGACAGAGCCGGGTTTATTCGGTGTGAAATCCTTTAGGGTCACACTTGTTGCAGTCAGTTTGGTCCGAAGCTCGGCGTCATCAGCGAGTGCCTTCGTCACTCGCTGGTCCAATTCCGTTAGATACATGCTCGCAAATGCAAACTGACCGTGTCCGATTATTCTATCACGATTCTCGAGACATTTCCGAAATCCCGCCACCCATTCATCGTTAGTCTTAGGATCCGTGCTTTGCGTACACGTGTCAGTACTCGCCATCGCTGTTCCTCTTGATATGCCCTACGTGATGGGCGTCAGATCAGGATCTCGAGAGGCTTTCTCTGAGCCTGTTGCGTGAGTCTCGTGGATTGCGTCATCAGTTGATTCATTTGCGAGATACTCCGTTCGGTAACGGTCTCGGTTATTCGACTGGCTGGGATCGCGGTATCCGAGATTGTACAATTCGCGCTCGACTCGTCCGGAGTCTGCGTCCGCGTCGCTCGTATTCAAGTAACCTTCCGTAAAATTGTCATAGAACTCCGGCTGCCCCTGTTTTTCTGCCTGATCACTAGGGTATCCCCATTCAATCGTAACCATGGAGCCTGCGTTGAATTCTAGTTCTTGCAAACGACCAAATTCGTTCGTGAACCCCGTGCGCACGTCGGCATTGGATTCGACCCGGTAAGGTTCATTCTTGGCCCATTTGCCATCTCTATTCAGCAAGGTGATATTCAGGGTCTTTGTAACCCCCTCACATGGAGAACCACGCACCAGGCTGTCATAGAAGGAGCAAGCCATCGTGCGCCCTCCGTTTAGGTGTTCACGGCGCGAATCCTGGTTTGCCCGTCGCGCTTCACCGTCGGGCCAGAATTGCTTGTGGCATATGGGGATCCCTTGATCGTGCTCTTTGATGGTTGGGCAGGGCCAAAACGCTGATGTTGGAACCTGTTCGGGATGAAACATGTAAATCACAACCCGACGGTTTGAGGCGTTCTCCGAATTGCGGGCTCCCTCCATCCCACTTTTTGCATAGAGCTTGGCCTCGATCTTCGAGAAGACCATTACGGGATTGAATTCACTGCAACCTTGGCAGTCCCCTTTCCAGTCAGCGCTAGTTCCGCGGGAAACGAAGTCTTGTGGCCGATACCCAAACGGCGTTCCGTTTTGTTGGCAAATCGCATCCATGTAAGCCAGATAGAGGTCCTTTCGAGTAGGCTGGTCGAGACTTCCCGATGGAGTCTTCCCATGGGCCTTCTGAAACGCTTTCGTCGCTTTGGTGGTGCCGGCGTCGAAGGACCCGCTTTCTGTCGCATCAGTGTAGCCCGTCTGGCGCAGCATTAGTTGCAAATGCTTCGTGGTCCATACGTCGCCTCGATAGGGATTGGCGTAGATCTTTTCCCAAGTATCGGCGTCTCGCACCAAGAGCGCGTAGATCGATGCCGCTCGGCGACCTGAAAGGATCTTATTGTATTCATCCGAGTTGGTTGGATCTGCGTGTCCAAATACGGAGAGCAATAGGCCCGTTGCCGGTCCAGCCCCAGTTTCGGCAGGACGCGCGTTGGCAAGCAATCCAAATTCTCGCGTCGCCGTTGGCCGAACGAACGAGGAGTCGAAGTCGAACCGATGATCATTCAGGCGCCAGCACGCAGCTGGCCGCAACCTGGGGGCTAAGGTATTGAGTTGATCGGTCCGCGTAAGCGCAACTGAAAACGGGCCTCGCGCATCCGCATTGCGGATAGTCGCGGCCATTCCTGCAGGTGGATCGCTTTTCTCCTGATCTGTTTTGGTAGCGTCGTCGCTCATATCACTAGCACCCATATGCATTCTGGATTGCTTGAATCGTCGCGTCCGTCAATTGTCCATCAATCTTCATTCGCTGCTGAGCCTGAATCAGTTCAATTGCGAGCATCTTTTCAGGATCGGAGCCGTTACCGGGCAACGCCGCTCCACCGGGCGCGTATAGACCGAGATTTTTGAGGCGCTCGTCAACCCCGGATGAATCGGAAATCGCCGCAAGTGCGCCAATAGCGAGTTCGTAGTGGATGCCCGCCGCATCTATTGTTCCCGATTTTGCAGTGTATGGGACTTCCGTTTCGAAAATCCCTGTGCCATCGGTCCAAACCTCACTATCAGTCCCATCGATAGAGAGTTGGCAAAGCGTACCCCTAATGGGAGTCCCACTCAAATCAAGCAACCTGATCCTCAGTTTGGGATTCGTGTGCGGCTGCACGCTTATTTGCAGAGAATTGCCCGCAGCAAGTGAAAGCGACTCGAAATCTCGAAGCTGCTCTGGGGCAACCCCGCCATCGGTGGATTCATCCGAATTGTCGGCAGCACTACTTGCGGCACTGGACAAGAGCTGCTGCAACTGCGCGCCCTTGAGTAGAACCACGGCCGTCGTCCCCTCATCAGGTTGGACCCAACTATAGAATTCCGAGGCTGGCGCTTCGTCCCAAATCGGTTTCATCACCTGTGCCAGCGCCTCGGCGCTCTCGAACGTGACATTGACCGAATCAGCCTTACTAGTCTTGTACGTGGCAACCCCCTCGTCATCAGCCGGCACCAGATGGTCGTCACTGCCGTGGCGGAAGCGTAGCCAGAGTTTTTGGTCGGCAGTGGGCGGTTTGACGGGGTTGCCCATCTCGTCCACGACCGTAACTTGGAATGTCTTTTCCTCAGGCCATTCAGGTGCCTCGGCTTTTCCGGGCTTGCAGTGATCGAGCAGCGCGACGTCGGCGTTGCCGTCGTCGGTGAAGCCTGTGATTAGGAGTTCGCCGTCGGCGTTGGTTTTTCCTTCTTTGGTGTTGCCGTCGGGGAGTTTGACGCGGACGCGGGAGCCGATGACGGGTTTGCCGTTTTGGTCTTTGAGGCGAATGCCGATGCTGGGCTGCCCCAACTCGCGCGTCCTCGCGGGCGAGTACCGATGATATCCACGTCGATTGACGCCAATGCCGCTGCGGCCGCGCGGTCTTCCCCAAACCTGTGCTCGCGCCTGCAGTCCCGTCACAAGCGGCACGTTAGCACGAACTGCAAACGGCTTGCAGGCGCTGCGCGCAGGTGGGGAAGACGGGGGCGGCGGGCTGTCCCGGGGTAACGTCAGTTGCCTGCTCCGCACGCTTCGATGCTTGGCATCGTGTCGTGTCGTTCGCCTCAATGCCTCCGGCACCCTGCTCCGGGCCGGGCTTCGCTGACGCGAAAGTTTCCTGCCAGGCAACGGTGAATTCACAGCAAATCAATCTGGGTCTGGCACGAAACTGTCGCTTGGGGTTGCTGCGCCCGACTCTCCGCTGGGCGCCGGAGGTAGCTGATGCGCGGCGTGACGGTATCTTGAGCGGCTGGGGTATCGGGTGCTGCGCGTTGACGCTGAAGTCGTGTTGCAGCAGTTACCATTGGCGGTTGCGGCGGTGAGGGAGGCGTTGGTTGAGCCAATGGCGCAATAGGATGTGATCATGTGAAGCTGCTGTCCCGTAGACACATCTGCAGGTAGCCAGTAAACCGTCCGCCCGAGTTGTCTCCCCCGATGACAGCCCACTCGTGCCTCAATGCTTTGATGCGCGGCTGTTCCTGGTTCCAGTCATTGTGCTGGATGGCTGTGATGACTTTGTAGAATTGCTGAGATGACGTTATCGGCGCTCCGCCGTTGGACACGTCAATTATGTGATGACGGACAAGTGACGCGGCCTCGACGGATGATATCCCCGTGAGCGGCTGCTGAGCTGTCTGCCTCCGGCCGGATGCGTCTGTCCAGTGTGCAGCCAGGGTGACGGAGCTGGCAAGGGGAGTATCGGCATGTGCCGGCGGTTGCGCAGGGCGCTCATCAGCCAAAAAGAGGTTGCTCTTGACGGTTGACGGCGTCGTCGGCGCATCGCCTTCCTTGTTGAATCGTTCCGCGCCAACGGCAGGATCACTCAACGCATGGAAGTAGCCCGAATCTTTGTACCAGAATGCCCCATCTCCCGGATAGACGCTCCAATTCTGACCAGGCACAGTTCCGTTATTCCGGAGCAACGCTCCCAGGCGCAATGCGGGCTCTTCCGAATAGGCCGTTCCCATCATACGCAGACAACGCTCCTGCGGCTTTGCGGTAATCCAACTGACGACATCCCCTGGGATGCCCTGCCCTGGATCGAAAAGGTACAATTCGTCCACTTTCTCACGGTTTGCCTTGAACGCGTCCAGGCAAATGTCGCCTCCCATACTGAACCCAGACAAGGCGAGGCGTTTCACTTTGGGCGCGGTCGTCTGCCCCACACCGACAAGACCCTCAGCCCAGAGTGCACGAAGCAGTCGCTCGAGAACGCCGCCCTTGGCCGTCAACCGTTGATCCTTCAAAGCGCCGAAGTCGGTTCGGTGAGGAATTGGGAATAATGCGATCAGTGGCTTGCCGCTCGCGGCGATTTGATCGTCGAAACCGCAGTCGCGGAATGGGTACAGGAGATCGTCGTTGCCTACGATGTAGTATGAGCCTTTCACGGACTCGCCATGAAGGTATCGATGGATTCGATCATAGGGGGCATCATCAGTGCACTTGTACTGCGCGTTGGCATCGACTAGCTCAGGTCGATAAAAGACAACCGCATTGGCTTGGTCGACATTACCAACGAAGGCAGAGCTTGTCAGCATCACCCACGCTCGCGGCACGAGAGACTTGGTGTGCTCGATAACATTGAGTCGGCACCGCGCGTCTCTGGCAAGCTTTGCAAAATCCTGGAGCCTGGTTGACGAGTCAATCGCGGCTCGATATTTCATCACGTAATCTGTGACCACAATAAACTCAGCGTCGATAGTGATCCTGAAGTCGAGCCCCGTTCCGGTTGATACGCTGACATTGTGCAAGAAACGAGGATGAACTAGCACACCGTTCTTCGGGATCGGCTCCAAGGCCTTGCTTGGTCGTCCGCCTCGCCTTCCAGTTACTAATAAGAAACGGTATTTCTGCGTCGCAACCAGCAGCGGCCGCGTCATTTGTCCGAACGGTCCCACACGACAAGTGATTGTCACTTCCGTCCCTGGAGCGTCATTTTCGATCACGAATACACGCAATCCTGGAGTGTTTGAGGCTTGCCCTGTCACTGGCCCCGATCCCGCGACATTAACTTCGATGTTGGCTTGCGCCAATAGACTTTCTTGACTACTTCGACCATCCTCGTTCGGTAATAGTATCGAAACTCTCGTTGTCATCGAAACGGACCTTTATAACAGGAGCCTATTTGCATCGCTCATTAAGGATGTAACAACAACACCGCGAATAGTATTGTCGCTCAAAATTCGTCACAAATGTGGTGAGCTCGGCGATCCAGGTAGATTCTTCCGGAGCACCAAAATCGAACCCCGTGTGTGGAGTGAGCTTGGTGTCACGGTATGCGACGTTCTTCAGACAACTACGGATATTACCCACCTTTTGGCCGCTTCGGATCGGAGCGGGGTTCTTGATGCAAAAGGTGACGCCCCCACAATCTGGTGGATGTGTTCTAGTGCGAAATACACCCTGATCATCCAGTCGAGCTGCATCGTAGACGGGAAGAGTGCGAAGGTAGGCTCTCACCGCCTTGTCGATCGCCGGTAGAAATTCGTTGTCATTTCTCGGGTCCCATCGGGAGCCTGATCGATCGAATCCGGCATCAGTTGACGCTTCGGTGGGTCCAACCTTAGCTACCCCTGAGTCATACATAGAGGAATCCGATTGATTGGTTGTCGCCAAGATGCTCGGTGTCCGTACCGCGACCACGACTGGGAGTACATGTCCCGAGTCAACTTCACGCTTCGGATTCGTACACGTCACTGAAACAACAGCGAGCAAGCAGCAAGTGATTTGGACTACCGCCGGGCGTATGGTTATCAGGTTCTGTCGCGACTTCAGACGCGAAACTCCTGTGGCTTGATGCCGCGCTGACAGCGAATATCGGGCAAGGGAAGTGCCTTTCATTGAACCACCTTATTGTGCAACCTCGGAGTCGCTTGACCACAACTCGCCCAGGTCGGCGACGTCACCAGATGCCAGCTGTACCCGCACCTCAACTGGTGAAAATGCCTTACCCAATAGCTTATGGTAATCGCGTGCATGCAACTCGAGCTGGCACGGATCCGGGAGTTTCCCGAAATCCAAATCGAATATTAGGCAAGCCCCCACCTGTACGCCGTCGTTAGAGACTAGAGTGCCCGTTCCCGAAACGTGCAATTCGTAGTCTTCAGGCTGACCAAGCTCGATGTCGTAGGGCACAGATACGCGAAGGAAATCGTCAAGGATAGTCAGCAGGTCGAAATCCACGGCCCTAAACCTCCACTCCGGATACTCTTTCTCCCCCCTACCACTCGCCTTCTCTCCCGGCACCGGAGGCAACACCCCGAGCTCTGACGGAAACAAGAACACCTCGACCCGCCGGTCTTTTTGAATATGTTGCCCATCAGGAGTGGTCTGGTCAACCTTTTCGCCCGAGGCACTCAGCGGGAAAAACTCCCCACAGCCGTGCACCTGAATCGGCGTGCCATCAGGCACTGTCGTGTCCTCTCGATTCATGTAGTCGTAAATCAACTGCATGCGCGTCTGCTCGTCGATTTTGCCGTTTTTGTCGAGGGTTTCGTAGTAGGCGCCTTTGTCCGGGGCCTTGTCTTTGAGCGTGGCTTCATTGGCGTTGTGCCACTGCCGGTAGCCGAGCACGCTGGTGTCGTAGTTGGATTGACCGTCGAGCAGCGTCTGAATCATGTAATTGTCTTCAGTCGTACCCCAGCGTTTGCTCTGTTTCTTGTCTTCGCCGTACCAGGCGTACCAGCTCTTAGCGTCATTGAAGAGGTACGCCATCATGGCGCTGGTGCGCTGAAGCGATAGGTCGAGGTTGTACGCGTCGTTGGCGCTTGTGTCGGTGTGGCCGACGATGAGCACGTTGGTGAGTTGGTATTCGTTGCGCAATTTCACCAGCTGTTGCACGTTGTCGATGGCTTTGGGCAGCAGGAAGCACTTATCGATGTCGAAGAGCTCACCGAGCATGCGCACCATGATGACCAAAGGTTGCACGCTCAGGGTGATGGGTTTATCGGGGCTAGCTTGCACCCCGAAGAAGGGTTCCAGGGTTTCTTTCGGGCGCGTGGTGGCGGTCGTGGCCGCATCCGCAATAGCTTTGACGATGTTGCCGCCGAAAAGGCTGACGGCAGTGGTGGTGTCATCGGCGGGAACCCAGCCTTTACGCGCGATGCCGCGACAGTTGGTCCAAATCGGTCGCATCACCCACGCCAGAGCCTCAGCGCTCTCGAACGTGACATTGACCGAATCAGCCTTACTAGTCGTGTAGGTGGCAACCCCCTCGTCATCAGCCGGCACCAGATGGTCGTCACTGCCGTGGCGGAAGCGTAGCCAGAGTTTTTGGTCGGCGCTGGGCGGTTTGACGGGGTTGCCCATCTCGTCCACAACCGTAACCTTGAACTCCTTCTCCTCAGGCCATTCGGGAGCCTCGGCTTTGCCGGGTTTCGTGTGCTCCAGGAATGTGATGTCGGCGTTGCCGTCGAGGGAAATGCCTGTGATTTCGAGTTCGCCGTCGGCGTTAGTTTTGCCTTCTTGGGTTTTACCGTCGGGGAGTTTGACGCGAACGCGGGAGCCGATAACGGCTTTGCCATTTTGGTCTTTGAGGCGAATGCCGATGCTGGGCTGCCCCAACTCGCGCGTCCTCGCGGGCAAGTGGCGACGCTGTTGAAGATGTGCGAAGTCAATGCCCCTGCGGCCGCGCGGTCTTCCCCAAACCTGTGCTCGCGCCTGCAGTCCCGTCACAAGCGGCACGTTAGCACGAACGTCCTACGGCTTGCAGGCGCTGCGCGCAGATGGGGAAGACAGGCGCGGTAGAGTGTCCTGGGGAGACATTGGTTTCTACCTGGCGAGTCTCTGCGTAAGGAGCGGCGCCCTGCCCAGTATCGCGTCACATTCCCGCGTCGGGAAACGGGCGATTCGAACCGCTCGGGTTGTACACATAAGGCTCTTCCGTAATGGTGGCGCAACGAGCCAGACTTTCATCGTTGGTGAAGACTTCAATCACGCGCTCAGCGTCTCTTCGCCGGACCGCGACCCATTTGTCGCCCAAGACTTTGACGGAATCCGTCCTCTCGCTGGGCTGGACGTTTAGATGAAGCAACTCCGCAACCTGCTCTTGTGTTGTCAAACTGGGCTCTTCACCAGTCGTCCATGAACGACTAGCTGCGCTGTAAGTGACGCGAAGCCGTTTCTGCGCATTCCGAGCAATTACGACATCGTTAGCGGATCGAAATTCGAACTGCAGCCAAGGAGTGAACGTGTCATTTCTGACTCGTTCATTACGCAGGTCGTTCATTTGATCTATTGTGAGCGCAATATCATCCACACTGCGCGCGACGCCGTGACCCTTTGTCAGGTCGTCCCAACGATCCAACAGCAGGTGCCCATCTTGAAGATAGCCCCAAGAGATTGCCGACATGTCTGGAAAGATTGTCAGGTCGAGGCCTCTTCTTTCAATGTCGGTCTTCTTGACGACGTTTGGCAACGAAGGAGCGCTGATTTTCGAGGTGACAGCACCCTGTCGAACTTGGAGGACGCTCCAGCTATTCGAAATCGATTCGGTAAGCCAGATATCATCGTTGATTGTGTAGACCGATTCAACGCTTTGAAATCGCTTCCGTCCAATGGGAGAGCGCTGCCAGGTGCCATCGCGAAAGCTGAATATCTCAGCCGTGGACATGAAAGGTCGAATATATCCACGCTTGTCGAACAGTACCTCCAAGGACTCTCTGCCTCGATTGCTAACAACATGCAACAGGGACTCCACCCCAAGACGCCCCCGTTCATCTGCGCAACACGGCGGTTTGACCCAGCCAAAAATTTCGCGATCCTTGTTTAGGTCCACCGCGCCAGTATACGGTAGCTGATCGGCGGTGCGGGGTAGTTCCAAGCATTGCTGCCGAGTTACCAGAAGAATTCGAACGGGCCCGGACGACGCGGTTGATATGGCGATCGCTACGGCACCTGGCAACATGTATAGGTGCACGTAGTAGAAATCCGTGTACCGAACCGAGTATTTCGCGACGGGTCCAAGTTGAACATTGAGGACACCCGAGTCTGCTCCAGCGAGCGGCGTCGCCACAGGCACGATAGGCGCGCGAGTAGGAGGTCTTGCCGTTGAATTGATCGGGGTTGCCGATGCTAACGGGGCCGAAGACGAGGCGTGATATTCGAAACGCTGGCAACCAAGAATCGCTGTGACTTCGGCCAAAACCACTACCACCGACGCCCATCGCAAATGCAGACTAACCGAGCGGAACATACACGTCCCCCAGTGCCGAATTCAGGGTTAGACCCTCAGGCAAGAAGAAGAACAAGTCAGCCCACGAGCAGGTGCTCGCCGCACCCTGACCAGCACACCCCTTAGCAGTCTGAAAGTTCAGCACGTTTGGCTGCCACAAATTTGGGGGAGGCGGCACTTCATGTTCACCGTTCTTCAAATACCAGTCATGAAACCTGTTTCCGTCGGGCTGCCCTTTTGGGAACCGTTCTATAACTGGAAACTGCTTCTCGAATACGTCACCATGCGTGTTGTATAGATGAACCGTATCGATGTCTGCCCTAACACCCGCTTTACTTCGCCAAGTACGGCATTTGCTGCTTAGAAACTTCAATCCAACGACTCGGTCAAAGAAGAAACCGTATGCATAGTTGCGATCCCAGCAATTGAACTTGTCCCAACTGGACGACATTAGGCTCGCCCCACCACCACTTGCTTGTGCCGCATCGTAGCCGAGGGCGGCAATGTCAGCGCGGGCAGCTGTTTCGGCGCTTGGCGAGCCATCCTCCCTCAATCGATCGATGTAAATCCGAAAGAACTCCGCTGCCTTGGCCCTCGGCCAATTGAAGTTCCTAAATAGCATCCAGCAACCCTGGGTATTGATCATGCCGTGCAGGTAGTTGCCCCCCATGATGCTTTGGCCAGAGGCCGCTAATACACTGTTGTAGATTTGACCGTGCGCAAACTCTGCGAGATTTGCCGCTAGAAAGTACCTCGGCCGTTGGCGGCTCGTCCCGACGGTGGTTGAGAGTGCCGAACTCGGTAAGCTTCTGAAGAAGTCAGCAGTCTTGGCGTTGTGCTTGTTTACGCATAAGTGCTCCGTGTGCATCACGAGTGTTACCCGATTGCCAG
Organism: Myxococcales bacterium; assembly: GCA_003154095.1. Taxonomy (GTDB): domain Bacteria; phylum Myxococcota_A; class Polyangia; order Polyangiales; family Polyangiaceae; genus FEN-1139. Next base: position 14,347 of record PMCK01000074.1, read on the forward strand.
GTTTGGAGCAGTGAAACACGGTGAAGTCCGCGTTGGCGATCACCACTTGCCGTGTACCATCGACGTAGTCTGCATACATTGGGTGGTCTGGTCGAGGGCCGCGGAGCGTGATGAAGACAACTAGCCTTCCCGACGATGAAGCTTCTTTCGGATACTGAATGAGGATCGAGCGTTGAATTGGTGTCAGGGACGCCAGAAATTGTTGGGCGGGCTTGGGATCGAAGACATAGCTGTTTCCTGACTTGGTCCAGAATTCGTGGAGCATGATTTCGTGAATCTGCTGCTCAGTTGTCACCACAAAGCCTGGTACCCGCGCCTGTGTTTTGCTAACACAAGTTACTGGCTTCCCGTTAGATGTTGTGCCGCTCGCCGCGACCATGATCAGGTTAGTGGCTTCAGGCACGGTCTTCTTGCTCGACTCGACCCCCGCTGTCCATTTCACCAGGGATTGCACCGTACCCTGTGTCTGCCCGGGCTTCGTGCCGGTGACTGTCAACGACTCACTCCAAGTTACCGGTTTCAGCCCTGCGGTTGTCGTGGTTGCGTCATCAGGCAACGCGAATGCAGAGAACGTAATGTTCGCTGCGCCAGCCATAGCATCACTGCCTTCGAATATCAGAGTCACTTCTTCGCCAACGGCCGCGAAGCGTTCAGTTACGTTATCAACCACGGTTCACAAATCCTTTCAGACCGCGTCGGCATTCTCAGGCCCGTGATCTTCGCTGCCTGGCGGAGCGTCGCCATCAGTCACCTGTGCCAACGAGTCGTCATCAATCCACAGAATCATTGAAAACCCTAACAGTTCAAAGTCAATCGCCCTAAACCTCCACTCGGGATACTCTTTCTCCCCTCTCCCGCTCGCCTTGTCCCCCGGCACCGGCGGCAACACGCCGAGTTCCTTCGGGAAGAGAAACACCTCGACGCGCCGGTCTTCTTGAATGTGCTTCCCGTCAGGGGTGGTCTGGTCGACTTTTTCACCCGAAGCACTCAACGGGAAGAACTCCCCACACCCGTGCACTTGAATCGGCGTGCCGTCCGGCACCGTTGTATCTTCGCGATTCATGTAGTCGTAAATCAACTGCATGCGGGTTTGTTCGCCGGCTTTGCCGTCTTCGTCGAGGGTTTCGTAGTAGCTCGGCTTGGGAGCTTGCGCCGTGAGCTGAGTCTGGTTGGCGTTGTGCCACTTCTGGTAGCCGAGAACCGTTTGCGGGTACGCGGTAGTGTTGTCGTCGCCGGACCCGCTCTGGTCATCGGTACCGTCTGAGGAAGTTTGCGCATCGGCCGCAGTGCTAGAGTCTGTGTCCTTGGGTTTTGCTGGCGAGCCCGTGAGCAGCGTCGCAATCATGTAATTGTCTTCGGTGTCACCCCAGCGTTTGCTTTGCTTCTTGTCTTCTCCGTACCAGGCGTACCAGCTCGCCGCGTCGTTGAAGAGGTACGCCATCATCGCTTTGGTGCGCTCGAGGGACAGGTCGAGGTTGTACGCATCCGAGGCGCTCGTATCGGTGTGCCCGACGATGAGCAGGTCCGTCAGGGCGTATTCCTTGCGGAGCTTGACCAGCTGTTGCACGTTATCGAGGGCCTTCGGAAGCAGGAAACACTTGTCGATGTCGAAGAGCTCGCCGAGCATGCGCACCATGATGACGAGCGGCTGCACGCTCAAGGTAATTGGACTGTCGGGGGTTGCATTTACGCCGAGGAATGGCTCGAGGGTCTCTTTCGGTCTGGTGGTGGCGGTGGTGGCGTCATCCGCGATGGCTTTGACGATGTTGCCGCCAAAGAGGGTGACGTTGGTCGTGGCGTCATCCTCGGGCACCCAGCTTTTGCGCGCCATGCCGCGACAGTTGGTCCAAATGGGTCGCATCACCTGTGCGAGCGCCTCCGCGCTCTCGAACGTCACACTGACGCTGTCTGTCTCGGAAGTCGTGTGTGTAGCGATGCCACTTTCGCGGTCGACAGGCACGAGATGACTCGCGTTTCCGTATCGGAAATTCAACCAAAGTCTCTGAGTAGGATCTTCCGGCTTTACGATATTTCCAATCTCGTCAACTACCTTGGCCTTGAATGTCTTTTCCTCAGGCCATTCCGGTGCTTCGGCTTTTCCGGGCTTGGCGTGATCGAGCAGCGCGACGTCGGCGTNNATGCCGATGCTGGGCTGCCCCAACTCGCGCGTCCTCGCGGGCGAGTACCGATGATATCCACGTCGATTGACGTCAATGCCGCTGCGGCCGCGCGGTCTTCCCCAAACCTGTGCTCGCGCCTGCAGTCCCGTCACAAGCGGCACGGTAGCACGAACTTCAAACGGCTTGCAGGCGCTGCGCGCAGGTGGGGAAGACGGGGGCGGGAGGTTGTCTCCCAGTATCGGCGCTCGGATGCGCTTGGACGGTTTCAACATGTGCTTGCACGCCGTAGGTTGGTTGCTCGCCCCGCCGCGTCTGCCGCCTGTCCGCTTGGATCCCCGTCCGCAACCTCCTTCGCGGTGGTGTGTGTCACGTTGGCTTCAGGGCCACCGTCGCCCAGCTCCAGGCCGGGCTTCGTGGACGCGAAAGTTTTGTGCCAGGCAACGGCGAGTGCTCAGCGCATTAATCGGGGCCTGTCACAAAACGTTTCGCTTGAGGTGGCTACGCCCGGCCCTCCGCTGGGCGCCGGTGGCAAGCATGAAGCATCAACTTTCGGCATTACGCAAGTAGGTCATCGCAGAGTGGGCGTGATGTATGCGGCATGCGCCAGCGCGGTCGGAATCGGCTTTGTGGCAATGCATTTCCGGCAGGCAGCGTGGAATTGCTTTCAAGTAAGCGCTGCGTGAATACGCGTTA
>PMCK01000013.1 GCA_003154095.1 Myxococcales bacterium
CTATCGTCACATTCGCCACCCGATGTATACGGCCTTCTTTATCATGTCCGTTGGGATGGCCTTGTTGACCGCTAATCTGCTCGTCGGGCTACTCCAGATCGCGGCGTTCACGGCCACGTATCTTGCCCGCGTAGCCGACGAAGAGGCGATGATGCTCGATCGCTTTGGCGACGAGTACGGCGGATACATGCGACGTACGGGACGTTTGTTCCCACGTTTGCGTGGGCACGCCGAGAAGTAGGCCGCCGTCGATCCACAACATGTCCGTTTAACTAATAGTCGTTTGGATGAGTGCCTACGCGACGACGGTATCATGGTCGAACGGCCTTTTGGGCAGTCATCTAAACGTCGAGTTGGACCAAGCGGAAGGCGGGTTCAGTTTGGTCTATGGGGGAAAAGACGTTTCGGTCGGGGTGTTGTGGAGCTCGGCGTATCGCGTTCGGTCGATCCGGACGACGGCCAGCAGGGGCGCCATTGGGTTGAAGAAGTGACGATTGGGGGTGCGCTAGAGGGTGTGGACAAAGCGTTGCCATGCCGCGGGGCGCGGGACACGAGGAGGTGGGTAAGGATGGGCGCGGTTGGCGTCATGGCGGGGCCCGTGCATTCAATTGAAGGGCAATCGATTTGGTCGAAGCGCTGCCGCATTGGGGACAGCAACGGAGGTCAACTCCGGTCAGTTGCTTGTGGAGGGTGACAAAGGATGGCGTCCCGTCGTCGGCATTTGCACATGCCCCAGTGGCCGCACGCGGTTCTGGGTAGGACTGTTGATTCGCTGTGAGTAGTCGTGACGCAGTAGCAAGCTTCGACGATACGTTACTGGGTGCGAGCAGACCGAAGTGGCGAATGCGCACGAATCCCTTGGGTAACACATGCAGCAGGAAACGACGCAAAAACTCCACTGGTGTTAACGTCGCTTGTTTGCCGTGACGTGTTCGGAACGACACTTTGGTGTCATCGACACAAGTGATACGCGCGTTGCTGATTCCGACGCGATGGGTGTAACGCCCCAAGTAGGCAAAGACTGCTTCTGGCGCACCGAAGGGCGGTTTGCAGTAAGTGCACCAGCGCTTCAGGTACAAGCGATCCAAGAGCGCCTGAAATGCGCCCGGTTCACGCAAGGGCGCACAGGAGCCATTGAGAGTTAGACGATTGTGATCATATAGAGCACGCATGCCCGCGAGGAATTTGCCGCGAAACAACGCGCCAAGAACGCGGACAGGGAAGAGAAATCCTGGGTCAGTCTTCACCCACTTGTCACCGGCGGGGCTCAGCCCACCGCCGGTGACGACGCAGTGCACGTGCGGGTGAAACCCGAGATCGCGGCGCCACGTATGAAGTACCGCGGTGACGCCCAATTGTGCGCCAAGTCGCTTTCGATCGGCCCCAAGTGCAAGCAGCGTTTGCGGTGCTGTCTCGAACAGAAGCGCGTAAAGCAGACGTCGATTCTGAAGGAACAGCGCACGCAGTTCTGCCGGTACGGTGAACACCACATGAAAGTGATGCACCGGCAAAATGCGCTCTTTGCGCGCCTGTAACCATCGGTACTGCGCAAGTGCTTGACACTTAGGGCAGTGACGATTGCGACACGAGTTGTATTGCGGCTGCTGATGGCCACAATCGTCGCAGATCTGCACATGCCCGCCGAGTTCAGCAGTGCGGCACGCCATGATGGCGCGCAACACGGACTTTTGTTCGGCGGACAAGCGATCAGCGATTGTTGAAGCGCAAGCGCGAACGACTTGAGCAACTTCGTAGCGAGGGCGGTTTGGCTCGGGCTTGGAGCAACCCACTGGTGGGTGGGACACCAGCCACTAGCCGAACACTCTGCCCTCCTTTGTGCCCAATAGTTCAAACGGATTTGGCAACCCGTTGCGATGAGCGTGGGTCAGGTGAACATAGCGAATCGTCGAGGAGATGCTCGCATGGCCGAGCAGCAGCTGCAGACTGCGCAGATCGGCGCCAGCCTCAATCATATGCGTGGCGTAGCTATGTCGCAGCACGTGAGGAGATACCCTTTTGTCGATCCGCGCCCTCAAAGACGCGAGCGTGAGCGCCTTCTGGAAGGCCGTTACGTCGATCGATCGTCCTGGGGTGGAGCCTGGGAAAAGATAGGGCCCCGTCGGTCGGCGTTGCTTCCAATAATTACGGAGGGATTCAAGTAGGCGAGGTGTTAGGGTCACCATGCGGTCCTTGTTCCCCTTTGCGCTGCGGATATGGATGACATTGCGCGACGAATCGATGTCATCCGTCCTAAGGGAACAGGCCTCGCTCAAGCGCAGTCCCGCGCCATAACAGAGGATCGCAATGGTTCGGTGAACAATTGAATACAGGTGATCTAGCAACAGGCTCACTTCGCTGCCGCTGAGAACATCAGGGAGGCGCTGCCAATTCTTCGCACTAGGCACGCGTTTGGCGAGATCCGGATGCTCTAGGACGACGTCCAAAAGAAAACGAATTGCGGCTGTGAACTGATTGCGAGTGGAGGGGCTCCAGTGCTTTTCTCTGATGGCGTGGAGCAAAAACTGCTCCGCGTCATTGGCGTCCAGGTTGCGTGGATCCTTCTTGCTGTATTCAATCAATCTTGTGATGTGCCCCACGTAGGCTTCGCATGTTCTCGAACTAAGACTGCGCAACGCGAGACACTCTTCAACTCTCTGCAGCAGAGCTTGCATATGTCGACTCCTGGTTGTGCAGCGCCTGGAATTTGGCGCTTGCAAAGCGAGTCGATCACAGTTACAAATCGACGCAACAGTTCACTTGCTGCCGCGCAGCGGCTTGGTCCAACTTTCACTTCACTAGACCAGTCAATACGAAAACGCACCG
>PMCK01000027.1 GCA_003154095.1 Myxococcales bacterium
CCCAGCACGGTGGCTGGGGATTTGGATGGCGTGTTCATTTCTTTTTTCATGGGAATCCTTGGCACGCTTAGGTGCAACTGTTGTGTTGTTTCTCTTTGGGGGGGCGGGTTGCTTTCAAGAATGGTCGTGAGGCCTTGAACACCAGCGCCTCGAATCCCGGCGTGATCGGGGTCGCGAACTCGACGCTGAGCGCCTTGGCGCGCGCGATCAGTTCCGGCGGATCGGAAATATCGGCAGGCGTGATCTTGTTCATCACGTCAGCGGCTGCGTAGCCCAGCATACGTTCCGCACCGACATTGAAAATTTGAATAACACCGTTTGCGTCGGTGGCGATACTCGAAAAATTGGCGCTGTTAAAAATCGCGCGCTGCAGGGCCCCCGCCTTGAGTAGCGTCTCCTCCGCCAGCTTGCGCGCGGTGTTGTCAGCACCCTCTGAGGCGCCGGTCTGCGACCTCGGCTCGGCGTTTCTATAGGTGATGGTGTTGCTCCCTGCGCATTGTACTCGCCCTACTTTGGCGGATATCTGACTGTTTCGTTGTTCCTTATAAATTACGCGCCGTCACAACTGCGCCGCGAGAATATCTTCAAAGGAGTTTTGGAGTTGCTTTGGCGTATATGGCTTGCGAAGGCAGTGGGTGCCTTCAACGAACTGATCTTTCATTTTGTCGGTAATGATATTTCCGGTCGTGTAAAGCACACGTAATTGCGGTCGAAGTTCGATTGCTTGGTGGGCAAGTTCACACCCGCCAAGGACCGCTGTCTTGAGGTTGATATCGGTGAAAAGTAGGTCAATGTGTTGAGGGGAGCGTAAGAGTAAAAGCGCCTCGTCTAAATCGCTGGCCGGAAATGTCTGATGACCCCACTCTTGGATCAACATCTCCGTCAATTCCAGGATGAACACATCGTCTTCGACAATCAGTATCGCTGCCATAAAAACTCTTTCTGCCGTGGCGACCAGTGTCACGGCTAGGCGCGATAGTAATCAATCAAGCTTCGGGCACAGTCCCAACGTCTGACGAGACACAGTTGCCCGATCCGTCAGCTTTATACTGCTACTGTGCGCGCCCCCTCCCGGATAGATAGGTTCGGAATCTACTCAGACGGCATTCCCACTACTCACGGTGCAAGTTCGGGCGCACCTGCCGAGCTGCCTATGCAGACCACCGAAGTTCCTTGGGGCGTCCTCTGTCTTCATCGTCAGCACATCCATTCNNAGACGAGCGCATTGGAAGCCGTCCCATGGGCCGTTGTGAGGCTGTCAGTACTAGAGCCTCATCCCTAACGGACATTATGCGGACACTCTCGGGCGCTTTTGGACTATTAGAACGAACGATCTGTACCATTTGCATCTCCGCAAGAAGACCGAAGCACCTAGCCCTTCCACCGGCGATCTGACGGGCGGAAAGGATCAACATCTGGAAGCCAGTTTAGCCTTTAATGTCTGGTCGGCAGTTTTGAAATAGTGAGATGCGGCGGCGTGAAGTGGGTATTTGTGCCCGCTGCCGCAGAGCGGCACTCATCATCGATTTCTTTGGCTGCGCGCGCCCAGTTGTCGTCGGCGCGGCCATCCATGCGGCCTTCGCGTTCCCAGACCGCGTGGCTGCGCATGCGGACTTCACTTTCGAACCAGTTGGGATGTGCCGTGTGAGACATTTGGTTCTCCAATCCAAATCAATATAATCAGCCAAATATTGTGACTAACGAAACATTAGTAGAAGAACGTATGGTGAATTACTAGCAGGGACAATACGTACTAAAATATTTGCCGCATAAAACGGCATGACAATGACAATAAAAGCGCCGAGTACCGCGGAAACATCTTTGATAACAGCAGAACACTCCGAATTAAATTCTTGTGAATACCGAGTTTTGCATTGCAAGATTGGCCCGGCCGACCCAGCCAGGAAGAGCCATTCGCGACAAGTTTCGGGCCAACGTCACCGTGGTCCAACGACGAAGATGTGCCGATTTTGTTGAAAAACTCGACGTTGACCGGCGTCTGAGGAAGTCGAAGTTTGCGCTGCCCCCGGCCTCAGATCGCCATGGCGGGCTGGGGCATGGGGATCAGTTTGGCGAGCTTTCTGAGGTTTTGGGCGATGGCGGCCAAGGTGAACTCGTCGCGGGCGCCGCAAGGCCCTCGTAATCGTAGTCGCCCCATCCGCAGAATGCGCTTGAGGTGCGCGAACAGCATCTCGACCTTTTTGCGCTCGCGCCGCGACTGAAGGTATTCGGGGGTATCGCGCAGGCTCCGCACCACTTCGCGCGCCGCCTCATGCACGCTGACGGATAGCTTGCGCGGATCAGGACCGGGGCAGCACTTCGCCTTGAGAAGACACGCCGCACAGTCCCGTCGTGCGGCGCGTTAGAGCCTGCGATTGCCGTACGCGAGGAGCCATCAGACTGCGAAGAGAAGTGTGACCCACGCGAGCGATGTATGGCCGAAAAGTACGATCCGAGCTTGACGAAACCGCCCAATTAGAGAGGCTGCCATAGCAAATGGTCGCGGTGAAGGTTAACGAACTTGCAGCGGACCTGGCGTCTTATGTTGGCAGAGATGTCCAACATGCCGAGAAGCCGACGAGCGCACCTCGCTTTCCGGCGCTAATGGATGCCCATCGTGTTCGGAAACCCGATACACCGCAGCCCTCGGCGGTCTCAAACGCTTCGCATCCCTCCGACTATGTCTAGAGAACTGAACAGTCCTGCAGGGCAGGGTGTCCGGCAACGGCCGCGGGTATGGCATCTCCAACCGACAATGCGTCTGTAGAGAGCAACAGTTCGAGGACAAAAGTAGCTCCCTCTCCCGGCGTGGATTCGCACCAAATACGGCCACCCTGCGTTTGAACGGCTTTGCGCGCCAAGGTCAAGCCAAGGCCGGTACCAGGATATTCCGCCGCCGTATGCAGGCGCACCAAAGGGTCGAAGACACTGTCATGATATTGCGGATCGATTCCGATTCCGTTGTCCGTGATCTCCAGCAGGCAGAGTTTCCCAATGGTCTTCGCGGAAATGTGGATTAACGGCGTTGGGCTGTTGTTGTATTTCACACCGTTGACGATCAGATTCTGAATGACTTGCAGCATCAGCGTTTCGTTGCCCATGACGACGGGGGTGTCGCTTGTTTCGATGCGCGCACCGTGTTCTTCAAGAAAGGGCGCAACCGCAGTTTTAGCACTGGCTATGACGGTCAATAAGTCGATCGCGTGAATCTGTGGAGCTTTGTTGAGCAAGGTATATTGCGACATCACATCGACCAAATCGCCGAGCCGACCCGTTGCATCCATCAGGAATCTGAGATGTTTTTCGGATACCGCGATATCCTGCGCTTCTAATTCGTCTGAGATGAGAGACGCGAAAGTGCGGATCTGCCGGATGGGTTGTTTGAAATTATGCGCCAACGTGTAGGCAAAAATTTCCAATTCCGCACGCTGCTCGGCGATGATCCGCGCCTGGTCGGCGACGTAAACCGCGCGTGCGATGATGACATGAATAGTATCGGGGGTTATGAGCGACTTCGGAATGTAATCCGACATGCCGCTGCGCAGGGCTCGGGCCGCCAACATGTCGTTGCCGACTTTAGTGACGAGTATCATGGCGATGTGGGGAAACAAGCCGCGCAGCTTCAATCCAAATCGCAAACCGTCCATTATCGGAAGGTTGTAATCGATGATCATGCAGTCGAACTGCCGCTCGTTGCACCACGCCTCGGCGGTCGCGGGGTTGCCGGTGTGCTCAACATTGGTGTCCGCAAAGGTGCTGCGCAGAGCACTTGCTATGATTTCACGATCGGTATCATCGCTGTCGAGGATCAGGAAGTGTTTGGGAGGAGGGTTGTGGGTAGACATCTAGGTATTTTCCCTTGGATCGAGTCGTTGTTGCTCTCTAACGTGATCGCGCGGGGAGCAGAACGGCAGTAAACGGCGCTGTTCCGACGTAAGTTGAGAATGCAGCCGACTGCAAACCAACCAATATGCTCGTAACCAAACAAATTACGCACTCGAACTTATCAAGCCATTAAGCGCACGCCACAGATACTCCGAGAACACGAGATGGGATTTCTTCGACGTGATGCCGATCCTTCTATCCAATCCTGATGGCATAATCGCGTATCGACAGAAGCCGACGCCACGACCGGGGCTGGCGCTGAATGTGTGGCGTGTCAACGTGATGCTGGTGGAGGACGACGAGGCCGATGCCGACCTTATCCTCCACGCACTCCGGCAAAATCCGCAAGTCGGAACTTTGGAACATTTTAGTGCCCCCATCGATGCGCTTCGGGAATTAGAAGTGGCACGGCTCGCGCCAACAATAATCTTTCTCGATATTAACATGCCGAGGATCGACGGGTTTCAATTTTTGACGAAGCTGCGCAGCATTGCGCCGATGCGTGGAGTCCCCGTAGTGTTTCTTACGACCTCCGGCTCCGCACGCGATGTCGAACAAGCCAAGAAAAGTTCGGCATGCGCATATCTGGTAAAGCCGGATCGCTTTGAGGACCTAAAGTCCCGTCTCGACTGCGTGATTGCCCAGGTCGTCATTGGCGACAGGAGAACCTAGATGAAAAGTGCCGCTGCAGTGAACCAGTACGCGTGTCAAGCCACAGCTATCAGACCGACTTGGAATCGTGCGCCGAGTGAGCCAGGCATCGATGAAGGGCTGCAGATACTGGTCGTGGAAGATGACGTTGCCGACGCCTATCTGATCGAATGCGCGCTCCAGGATGACCCTCGCGTGGGTACCGTCCGTCACGCAAGTGATGGTCTGGAAGCTTTGGGCTTGTTCGACAGAGGCGAGGTTTCTCCCGATCTTGTCGTCATCGATCTGCATATGCCCAGAATGAACGGCTTCCAGTTGCTAGAGGAACTTTCCCGCCGGGAAAATGCGCCCTTTGCCATGTACGTTTTGACCTCGTCGACAGCACGGACCGATTTTGTGTGGGGCAAGTTGCGGGGCGCCGATCTTATACTGACCAAGCCGGACACCTTGGCACAGCTCAAGGTAGTTCTTCGCGATGCCATAAATGCCCTGTAGCCGTGCACGCTGCACATCTGCTTGGTAAAAGGGGGATGTCGATTAAGCGGAGAAGGGCATCCCGGACCGGCGTTGAATTGGTGCTTCTGCGGGGAAGCCGACTTGTTTGCAGCGGAGCCAGCTATGCAGCGGCGTTTTGCGAGACGCAATATTCGATCAGGTTGATCATTTTATGTGCGTCAACGGGTTTAGTGAGCAGCGCGATGACGCCGGAATGAGGAGCAAATTCTTCGGTTGTGAAATCGCTGCGGCCGCTGAAAAGGATGATCGGAACAGTGTTCCCGCGCGCCTGCAGGGCGTCGAGGACCTGGAACCCGGAAATACCGGGCATGTGCAAATCGAGAATGATGCAAAGCCCGGCGACCGGATCGAAGCCCTGCAAGAAGTCGCCGCCGGAGGCAAANNTCGTCATCCACGATATAAACAACCCGGCCGCTGCGATAAGGCATCTCGCTCTCCCGTAATAGGACGCATAAGGCATGCACCCCGTTTGGGATCTGTCAACATACGTAGTGATCCGTGACCGGCACATCAGGGTGTGCACCGCCTCGTGTGCACTACATAGTGCGAACGATGGAAGGCAATTAACGTCCAAGGCGCCATGAAGCCGCCAGCCGTCTGAGTAGTTTCCGAACCTGCACGCGACAGTTGCCTCCCCCTATGGTCCACCTCGCGGAACTTGAGCCGACGACCGCTCGCCGATCTCGAATTCAGCGTTTTCCGCCCCTGCATACTGTCAAACCCGCGGCTGACAATGGCCGCATAACGATGGAGTTGTACCGCGATGCCAACACGAGACAGCACAATTTCGTCGTTCGATGGGGAAAGCGCATGGACGAGGACGGCGTCATGAGCGAACCTGAGGTGATGGACGGCCTGCGTCGGCAGCAAGTGGCACTGGCGAATTTCGGCACCTTTGCGTTCCATGAACCGGAACTTGACAAAATCCTGACAGAAGCGGCGCGCGTTTGCGCGGAATGTCTGCATATTCCGTTTGCAAAAATTTGCCGCTACCGCCCGGAGCAGAACGATCTCCTCGTCGTGGCGGGCTGCGGCTGGCGCGCGGGTGTCGTCGGAAATGTCGTATCGAAGGCGGATGAAAGCTCGACGCAAGGCCGTGCCTTCGTCACCGGCAAGCCGGTCATTCTCGAAGACACCAGGAAGAATGCCAGCTTTATCCTTCCGCCGTTCTATGCGGAACATAAGATTGTTTCGACCGCGGACGTTCTAATCAAGGGCAAGTCCGGGCCGTGGGGAGTTCTCGAAGTCGATAGCGCGGAGCAGCGTGAGTTCAGCGAGCACGACGTCGTTTTCCTTACCGGCTTTGCCAATGTCGTTGCGGAAGCCGTGGCGACAGCCGAGCGAACGGCAGCCATGCAAAGCGCCATCGAGAACATGAAACATCTCATCGTCGAGAAGGACGCGTTGCTCCGCGAGCGCGCCGACCGCGAACTCAAGGTGCACGAGTTGCAAATGGAATTGGTTCATCTGTCGCGATTGAACGCCATGGGGCAGATGACGGCCGCCATCGCCCACGAGCTTAATCAGCCGCTGGCGGCGATTACCAATTACGTTGGCGCTGCCGAGCTTTCGCTCGACGCAAAACAAGTGGATTCC
>PMCK01000639.1 GCA_003154095.1 Myxococcales bacterium
TATCGCATGGGGGGCCACTCGACTTCAGACGATCCCAACAAGTATCGGGGCTCAGAAGAGATGGAACTCTGGGCGCAGGTCGACCCGATCGAACGCTTTCAACAACTGATGATCACCAAGGGTATCTGGGACGCGCAGCGCGACGTGGCGCTCCGGGAGGACATCGACGAGCGGTTTCGTCAGGCCGTGGCCAAGGCCGAAGTGACTCCGCCCCCGCCGCTGGAAACCATGTTTGACGATGTGTATGAAAAGCTTCCCTGGCATCTGGCCGAGCAACGCGCGGAACTGCTCGCAGGACCCAGGGCCCCAACCAATCGATGATCCTGTTTAACCGACGGAGCAAACCGCTTTGCCTCAACTGACAATGGTTCAAGCCATCAACGACGCGCTGCGCCTGTCGATGCAGCGTGATCCGCGAGTCATCGTACTCGGCGAAGACGTGGGCAAAGTGGGAGGCGTGTTTCGTGTCACCGCGGGTCTGCAGACGGAATTCGGCGAGGAGCGGGTCATCGATACACCGCTGAGCGAAAATGGAATTGTCGGCACCGCGATTGGCATGGCCCTCAATGGTCTCATCCCAATCGCGGAGATCCAGTTTGCCGATTTCATCTTTCCCGCTTACGACCAGATCGTAAACGAGCTGGCCAAGTATCGATACCGCTCAGGCGGCGATCACACGACCAAGGTAGTGATTCGAGTTCCCGTTGGCGGAGGCATTCGCGGCGGGCATTATCATTCACAGCACCCCGAGGCTGCTTTCGTACAAGTGCCGGGTCTTAAAGTCGTTTGCCCCTCCAACCCGTATGACGCCAAGGGCATGCTGCTCGCTTCCATAGAAGATCCCGATCCAATCATTTTCATGGAGCCCAAGCGCGTCTACCGGGCCGCCAAGGGTGAAGTTCCGGAGGGGGCCTATACGGTCCCCCTCGAATCAGCGCGAATAGCCCGCGAAGGCCGCGACGTGACAGTCGTGACCTACGGAGCCATGTTGTACGAAGCGCTCGACGCAGCCCAGAGGGCCTTCGAGCAAGGGGTAGATTGCGAAGTCATCGACTTGCGAACACTATGGCCGGTCGATATCACGATGATCCTTCAGAGCGTGAAGAAAACGGGGCGTTTCGTGGTGGTGCATGAGGCCCCCAAGACCGGCGGCTTTGGGGGTGAGCTTCTGGCCCTGGTGACCGAACGAGCCTTTTATCACCTGGAAGCGCCTCCAGCGCGGGTCGCGGGCTTTGACACACCGTTTCCGTACACACTCGAGATGGAGTATCTCCCGTTATCTCATCGAATACTCCCAGTCGTGCTAGAGACAGCTAAAGCTTAGCCTCGACTTTTGGACCTAACTTTACCTTTGAGTGGTCATTTTGCATAATTCTCGCAAGTTTCAGGAGCCCTCGTAGACATGGCGAATTTTGAGTTCAAGTTGCCCGACATTGGGGAAGGCGTAGCCGAAGGCGAGATCGTGGGGTGGCTGGTCAAGCCGGGTGATTGGGTCAACGAGGGCCAGGACATGGTCGAGGTCATGACCGACAAGGCCACCGTGACTATTGGCGCACCCAAGACCGGGCGTGTGGCGCAGGTCAATGGAGCCGTTGGGGACACTATGCCTGTGGGCTCTGTATTGGTGATTATTGATTTGGACGGCCCAGCACCGGAGAGTCGTGGCGATTCCGCGCCCAAGTCGGTGCCCGTGGCCGCGCCTGCGCCTAAGGCAGCTCCCGCGGCCAAACCGAAAACCGCCGACGAGGGTCCCGTGGCGAGTGCAGTCGGTGACATCCGCACTTCATTGCCGGGCCTCAACTTGGGCACCGCCGCGGGTCCCCAGCCAGCGCAAGTGCACGTCAATGACAGACCTTTGGCCGCGCCAGCGACGCGCAAACTAGCCCGGGAACTTGGCGTAGATCTGAAACGCGTCGAAGCAACAGGGAAGAGCGGGCGCATTTTACGCGATGATGTCGAGCGCGTTAGCGCGCGCGTAACCGAGCCAGCGGCGGCGCCGCCCAGCAGCGCGGCACCCGCCATCAAAATCGCGGCCGGCGAAGATGAACGAATTCCCGTGCGCGGCCTGCGCAAGCGCATCTTCGATAACATGGCGCGCTCGAAGCACACGGCGGCGCATTTCACATTCGTCGATGAATGTGATGTCACATCCCTTCAAGAGTTGCGCGAACGGCTTGCTCCCAGGGCCAAGGAATCTGGCGTAACGCTCACGTATCTGCCGTTCATCGTCAAAGCCGCAGCGATGGCGCTCAAGAAGTACCCGGCGCTCAACGCCTTGATTGACGACGCGGCGCAAGAAATAATCATGCGCAAGCGACACGACATCGGTGTCGCAATGGCCACCGAAGCCGGTCTAATCGTGCCGGTGCTCCGTGACGTCGATCGCTTGAGTCTGCTCGACATTGCGAACGAAATCAGTCGTTTGGCGGAAGCCGCTCGTGCTGGTAAGACGGCGGCCGCGGATCTAGGCGGCTCGACGTTTACAATCACTTCTCTGGGAAAATTAGGCGGATTAGTAGCCACCCCGGTCATCAACTACCCCGAAGTGGCCATCCTGTTCGTTCCCGAAATGAAGAAGCGTCCAGTCGTGCGTGGCGATCAAATCGTCATAGGCCAGGTCATGCTCCTCAGTCTCTCCTTCGACCACCGCGTAATCGATGGTGACGTCGGCGCTAGGTTCGCCAAAGAGATCATTGCGCTGCTGGAAGAGCCTGACCGGCTGATTCTTGGCGGATGATAGCGTCTCTACGTGCGTCGAATCTCGCCCGCGTCCAGCACTTCCCGGACTTTCCTTGTTAGGTCGGACGTCGGTTCACAACCAATCGCACCCGACAGCTCGCTACCCCAGGCATTTCCCGATATCAATTCACGGTCCGCGCCTACCCGCCCAATAACGACCTTCTCGGCCGTTTTCAACATGTCCCCAGGAACCGAGCGAGGATTCGCGCCTGCTTTCGGAAGTAACCAATGTCTGCAATACATTCATGACCGTCGCAACATGATCCCCGCAACTCAAGACGATTTGCAAAATGCGAATGGCATTAGGCAAATTGTGCCTCACGGAACCCCGTTTCATAAAAATTTCGGCGCAAAGTGCGCAGTCTAGGTCATGGCCTCGTTGGCACAAACTCTGCTTGAAGTCGCCGCTGTTGCGTGTCGATGTGGGTAAGTCCGAAGTCACAATAATGGGGGAAACCATGACTATGTCGTCAGGCGTTCGAAACGAGTCGAGCGATATAAATTCATTGAACGAGAACATGTTCGAAAGTCGACCCGAAGAACTGTTCGAAAAAGTACATCGCGACGAAACGCCCGGCGGCACCGAGCGAATTGTGTTGGCCGAGGACGACCCGATGATTAGGAAAACGATTCAGCATCTCCTTTTAGAACTTGGATATCAAGTAGAGGCTTACACCAACGGAACGGAAGTGCTCGCTGCGATGTCTCGAGATTGTGCCCCTATCGCGTTGCTGCTGACGGACCATGAGATGCCCGGGCTTACTGGGTACGAGTTAGCGCAACGGTTTCGCGCTGAACATCCCGAGGTGCACGTTCTCCTGGCGTCGGGTCGTTCTAAGGAGAGCATTTTTCCCGATGGAGGGCCTCAGAATTGGCCGCCATTTTTGCAGAAGCCTTATTCGTTGAGCACCTTGGCGTGCACTCTTCGCGATGTTCTCGATGGGGCAGCGCCTGACTAGTGATCGGATCACGTGGGGTGCGTTGCACGCGCGATTGGTCCGTGTTGCTCGATGGCGGGCCGTCTTGCAATTCGGCCGAGGCTCAGCTCGATATGTTCGTGAACGATCGGATTTGCTTCGGAACACTTACGATTCTGGACGGTAGGTAATTTCACTCTCATGTTGGATGTGTCCAAAATGGAACAATTTATTGAAACGATAGAGAGGCGCGACACGGAACGCTGTGCAAAGTTGTCGCGCTTTCCCGATGAATTGCATTCGAGCCAAGCAACGCTAAAGGCCATGCTGGACGGAACCCGCACACTCGTGGTTCTACTCGATACTCAAGGTTTGGTTGTAGATGCAAATCGCATCGCGTTTGCTCTAGTCGGAGCATCAATTGAGCAGGTTGTCGATGTACCCTTCGAGAACACCGCATGGTGCACTTGCGACGCGGTTCAAGTTGAGCGCGTTCGGGAATCCATCAACCGAGCCTCCCGTGGAGAACTTGTTCACGTCGACCTCACTCAATATGCCTTGGACGACGATTTGCGGATACTGGAGTTCGAGATCACTCCGTTTCGAGACGAGTTCGGAGCAATAACTTGGCTCGTCGCTGAGGGACATGACGTTACCGAGTTGCGCCGATCGGAAGTCGAGCACGGTGACCTAGAGCAACGCCTCCAGCATTCGGAGCGCTTGGAGTTCGTAGGCCGACTGGCAGTGGGTGTCGCGCATGACTTCAATAACCTCCTCACGGTGATGGGGAGCGGACTGGATATGCTGCGGGCCGAAGAAAATCACGACCCGCTCAATCGCGCGATTCTCGACGACATGTGCGAGGCCGTGCACAGCGCGACGGCGCTGGCACGTCAATTGCTCGCATTCGGTCGCCGACAGGTAACCACCCCCGAGGACTTCGTAGTCGATGAATGGGTGCAGAGTATTGCCCAAATGTGGCGAAAGGTACTGAGTGACACAATTGTTCTGACAGTAGAGCTCAACGCACCTGATTCGAGCATTCGAATGTCTAAAGGACATTATGAGCAAATTTTGGTGAATTTAATCGTGAATGCTCAGGATGCAATGCCGAAGGGNNGTCGTAACGACACTGACGGACACTGGTTGTGGAATGAGTTCTGAGACGCTCCATAAGGCCTTTGATCTATTTTTCACGACCAAATCCAAAGGTACGGGGTTTGGTTTAGCGACTGTCTACGGCCTTGTCA
>PMCK01000619.1 GCA_003154095.1 Myxococcales bacterium
GTCAGACGTAGTGTACGTTGGTGATTTCATACTTCCGACGTCCGACCGGCAGCGTCACGCTGATCTCGTCCCCTATCTCTTTGCCGATCAGTGCACGAGCCAGTGGCGCAGAAATAGATATCGTACCCTGAGACAAGTCGGCCTCTTCGGCGCCTACAATTCGGTACGTGACCTCTTCTTCCGTATCGATATTCAGTAGTCCAACTGTTGCACCAAAGCGAACTCTCGTACCTGTCAGACGACTCGGATCGATAATCTCGGCACGGGACAACTTGTCTTCGAGGTCTTTGATACGGGCCTCGACCATGCCTTGTCGCTCCTTGGCCGCGTGGTACTCGGCATTTTCGCTGATATCGCCGTGCTCCCGTGCAGTCTCGATGTCACGGGATATCCTCGGGCGCTCCTCTTTGAGCCTGACGAGTTCTTCACGCGACTTTTGCGCCCCTTGGGGCGTCATCGGAACTTTTTCCACCTCGGGCATGACCAGGGCGTTTTAGCCCATGTCCACCGACCGGCAAGGTGGGCTGCGATTCCCTCGCTCACTTCTCTTGCGTATCGACCGTTGAACCGCTACCACCAGCGGCGCATGCCTACGTTCCGCTGGCTCATTTTGGGTTTAATTCTCGTCGTCGGCTGTGCCAGCCATCAGACCGAACCCGCAACCGCTCAACATTACACAGAAAATGCGCGCCGGGCCTACGAGGCGGCCTTGGACGAGTTCAACGATCGGTCCTGGGAGAGCGCCACGTCGATGTTCGAGCAGGTGAAGCGCGAGTACTCGTATAGCCGCTACGCGCGCTTGGCGGAACTACGATTGGGCGATATTGCCTACGAACAGCAGAAGTTTCCCGAGGCTGTCACGGCGTACCGAAGCTTCGTTCACGACCACCCTAATGACGCTGACGCGGGCTATGCGAGGTTTCGAGTCTGCAAAGCTTTGTTCGAGCAAACGGGTGAAAGCGTACTTTTGCCGCCTCTCGAGGAGCGAGATCTGGCCGCGGCCAACGACGCCTACTCGGCGCTTCAATCGTTCATTGCTGACTACCCGCTGTACGAGCGACGTCCGGAAGCCGAATACATGCTTGAATTCGTCACGGGCCTGCTGGCTCGGCACGAATTGTACGTTGCCCGGTTTTACTTGAATCTAGATAAGTTCGAGCCAGCGGTCGACAGAATTTATTTTACGCTCAAGCGCTTTCAGAATTCGGGGCTCGAACCGGAGGCACTGGTGCTGCTGGGCGAAACGAGACTGAAGATGCATCAGTATGCCGAGGCACGCGAAGTCTTTTCTTCGCTATTGGCAAAATATCCGGCCAGCGCCTTTACGCTGCCCGCACGCAAGTTTTTGAAGTATTTGGACGAGCATCCTCAGCCCACCTCACTGGCAGTAGAATGATGGTGCGGCGAAGGGGGCATGCTTACTAGCCATGACATCCACTCTGACTGAATCATCCAACATTGCGCATTCATGCAGCGTGCTCGTCGTGGACGACGAACGAAACATTCGTCGAACCCTGAGCATGGTCCTTGACGGCGAAGGTTACCAAGTCGTCGAAGCGGAAAGTGCGGAGCGTGCATTGGAATTGCTCCACTTACCCGAGCAACCGATAGACCTTGCGATATTCGACTTGAAATTGCCCGGAATGTCAGGGCTCGATGCGCTTGCCCAGCTCCGTGCGGACGACGCCACTCGGGATCTGCCGGTCATCGTGATCAGCGGCCACGCAACTGTGCATGATGCCGTTGCCGCGATAAAGCTGGGCGCATCTGATTTCTTCGAAAAGCCGCTTAACCGCGAAAGAATAGTCGTAAGCGTCCAAAACTCGATTCGCACCGCACGCCTGAGTCGCACCGTCGAGCAAATGCGAGCTGAGCTCGAAGCTCGCTATGAAATGATTGGCACGTGTCCGGTCATGCAGAAGCTGTTTCAAGAGATAGACAAGGTTGCACCAACGCGCGCCAGTGTGCTTATCACGGGTGAGAGCGGCACGGGCAAGGAGCTTGTAAGTCGTGCGATACATCGATTGAGCCCACGTAAGGATGGTCCCTTCATTAAGGTAAATTGTGCCGCCATCCCTCATGATCTGATCGAAAGTGAGCTATTTGGTCACGAGCGAGGCAGTTTCACGGGGGCGCAGGCTCGAAAACGAGGCTTTTTCGAGCAAGCTCATGGCGGGACGCTGTTCTTGGATGAAATCGGCGATATGGCCTTGGCCGCACAAGCCAAGGTCCTCCGAGCCCTTCAAAATGGGGAAATCTGCCGAGTCGGGTCCGAACACGTCCTGCACGTCGACGTGCGTGTACTGGCGGCAACCAACAAGGATTTGTCCAAAGAAGTAAACGGTGGATTATTTCGTGAGGACCTATATTTTCGACTCAACGTGTTTCCGACTCGGGTACCTGCTCTGCGTGAGCGGGGCGAGGACGTTCGGCTCTTAGCTCAGGCTTTTGTGCAGGCTTTTTGTTCTGAAAATGGTCTGCGCGAAAAGAGGATTGATCCCAAGGTCCTGGACGTTTTGATTCGCCGCAAATGGCCCGGTAACGTTCGCGAGCTGAAAAATGTCGTAGAGCGGGCCGCCATACTTTCTAGTGACGTTATTACGGTCGCTGACCTGCCCGAGGATCCCCACGTAAATCCCTTTGAAGACGAAGCCGTCACATCGATACTTCCCGGGGATCTTCCGACAGTGCGCCAAAACGTGGACGCGGGCCAACGTTTGACTTTGCGAGAATACCGCGATTCGGTCGAGCGTATTTATATCGTTGAGACTCTGGATTCTTGCGAGTGGAACATTTCCAAAGCAGCCGTATTACTTGGCGTAGAGCGAACCAATCTGCACAAGAAGATTCGGGCTTATGGCATCAAGCGCGAACCGTAATCAAAAGGGCCAATCATCGCCCGCCAGTTACGAGATTCTTTGGCCGAGCACCTGGCGAAATCGAGGAAGTCTGGTTGGCCCAGGAAGCCCCGAGGCACGTCATCTTACCGGTCGTACCCCCTCGCTACTCGCGATTCATGGTTTCGGGGGCACGCCCCGCGATGTTGACTTGCTCCTCGATATTGCGGCAAAAATGGGTCTGGCTGCCTCGGCCCCGCTGCTTCCGGGTCACGGGACTCGAGTGCAGGACTTGATATCGACACGCTACGAGGACTGGTTGAGCGCTGCACTTGCTGAATATCGAACGCTGCGAAAGCATGGCGATGTAATCGTCGCGGGCCTGTCGCTCGGAGCAGTCATTGCGGCGCGGATAGCCAGCGAGTCGCCGGCAGCCGGGCTGGTGCTGCTTGCCAATGCTTTCTGGCTCAATTCACCCTACCCTGCTCGCTTTCTCGCAGTTGCCGAGCAGCTGCCCTTGCCCAAGAACTGGTGGGTCCCAAAGTTGGCGCCAGACATAGACGACCTGGAACGCAGGAAAGAACACTTGGGGTACGACGCGCAATTGATCGGATCTGCTCTCGAAGTTTATCGTATGGGGCGCGAAAACAGGCTTCGGTTAGGCTCCATCACGTGCCCAACGCTCGTGATCCACGGACAATTGGATAAGGTTTGTCCCGCTTCAAATGCGAAACGAGTCGTTGATGCCCTCGGTACACGGGATACCCGCTGTGTAATTCTAGCGAACTCGGGCCATATCTTGACACGCGACCGCGAGCGCGATGAAGTTACCCGCGAGTGTCACCTGTTTTTGGCGCGGCTGGTCGCTCAGCCTACTCACCCGTAGACCCATACCCGCCCTGGCCACGAAGCGTGTCATCGAGTTCGTCTACAAGCTCGAAACTCGAACGCTCGACACGCGATATCACCAATTGAGCTATCCGAGTGAAGGGCTTTACTACGTACGGCTCTTGACCGTGATTAATCAGTACGATTGCGACCTCTCCGCGGTAGTCACTGTCAATCGTGCCTGGAGCGTTAACGATCGTCAACCCGTGCTTGAGCGCTAATCCCGACCGTGGCCTTACTTGACCCTCGTAGCCTGGAGGAATTGCCATGGCAAAACCACTCGGAATTAGGCACCGCATGCCCGGCAGCAGGGATATTGGCTCGGCAATGGCTGCGCAGAGATCAAAACCAGCTGAACCAGGTGTTTGATAGCTGGGCGCCTCAATTGCAACATTGCCCACCCTTCGCAGCCGTACGGACACAGTCATGTTATCTCCTCGACTTCGTGAATGGTTCCACTTTCAAGTTGTTTCCGGTGACGCTCGAATATCTCACTAGCCATTTCGTCCAGCTTCTTCGCTTCGCGAAGAATGTCGGGGTTGCCTCGATAGTACTGATTTTCAAGCGCAAACTTAGAAAATGCTCGATAACTTCGGGCTACCTCGAGCTCATTTCCGAGTTCTTTGCAAAGGTTGATCGANNTCAGCCAATGTCCTTAACCCGATCGCGAGGTGCGGCTTGCTGCGGACCTGGCCAAATAGGTCAACGGCGCGCTTTACGTGTTCCCGGGCTCGCTTGAGCTCGCCTTGCAGCAAAAAGGCTTTGGCCAATCCCCGCCAAGCCTCGGCCAAATGCAAGCGATTTCCAAGCTCATCGCACAGCTCTTCGGCCTGTTGCAGGACTTGTATCGCGAGGTCCGTTTCCCCTCGATGATAGTGAGTGGTGCCAATATGTGTAAGCAGAACCGCAACTCGATTTCTCTCGCCGACCTGATCGGCCCAAGCGAATGCTTCTTCGAATAGCTTGAGCGCTCCGTTCCAGTTATTTCGGTCTTGTTCGAGACAACCCAGGTTGGTGAGGGCCTCTGCCAGTCCGATTCGATCACTATTCTTGCGGCGTAGCTGGAGTGACGACTCGAACGCTTCACGCGCTTTCTGCGTATCGCCGTGATCCATCCAGACCAAACCCATATTGTTCAAACTCAAAGCGATCGAGCGTTCGTCATTGAATCCCCGTCGCATATCCAGGGCAACTTGCATCGCCTTCAGTGCTTCGTCGTATTGACCCTGAATCCAAAGCAGCTTGCCAATATCGTCATTGCTGGCGGCAATACCCCGCTCGTCACCGTCATTGGAGAACAGAGCCAATCCAGCATCCAGGTGCTTTCGAGCAAGTTCCAATGATCCGAGGTCCCGGTGTAAACGCCCAATCCTATTTTGGGCGGCTCCTCCCTTGGCCTGACAATTGAGCCCGTAGGCGATGGTGTGCATCTCACCGAACGACATCAGGGCTTCTTCGGTTCGACCTAGTATTAGCAAGACATCTCCGTAGTTGTGCAAAGCCAGCATGCGGCGATATCCATCCGCGTCCGCTAGCAGTGCCAGCCCCTTGCTATAGTATTCGATTGCTTTCTTGTTGGCGTAGACTGTTCTAGCCAGGTCCGCGGCATCGAGGTACGCAAGGCCCGCTCTAGTGGTGGAACCCGCAAGTTCCAGATGTTGAGCAAGGGTAGCGCAAGTTTCTTCCTGTACGCGTACATTGTCGTGCAGATTCAGCCAATCTGCAACCACTTGATGATAGCGCCGGAGGGATGTAGCATGGGTTAGCCTGAGCAAGTGTTCGCGCTCAAGACTATGCTTGAATACATATTCTTCGTCGTCGGAAAACAGACTTTCTGGCAATTTTAGAACGTAGTCGCGGCGCTCCAAATCGACTAACATGCTGCGAACTGTTGCAATATCCTGAGTATCAGTAGGATTCCATACCTCGGGAACTTCTCGATCAACGCGGCTAAGCGTCACAAGAGTCTTGAGCCAAAATACGCTTCCCGTTGCAGCTGCATATTCAAGCAATCGACGATCCATGGGCTCGAGGGCGGCGATTCGCGCGGCTACCGCGTCCTGAACATTCATTGGCAGACGCACATTTGCCAGGCGTTCTACCACCACCCGCCACACGGGACGCCCTGCGGGATGCTCGTTTACGACCTGCAGAACGCCGACATCGTGGAATATGCGGACCATCTGCTCGAGCAAGCCTGGGTTACCACCCGCCAAACTTGCAGCTGCTTCAATCAGGGGTTCGGGCGGGCCGCCCTGGCACGGGGCCAGCAGCGACTCGAGGATCGTGTTCGAGTTCGCCTCCGTCATCGGGAGAAGGTCGATTCGACTATGACGTTCTCCACCCAAATCGAACCAATTGGGCTCTCTCGCGACTACCTCGGGTCGCGTCAAGCAAACCACGTATACACACCCCTGGAGATTACGAATCAAATACGTAAGCAGGTCCAGTGAATCCGCATCGCTCGTATGTACGTCGTCCACGATCAGGCATACCGGTGCGATGCGACTTTCCGATTCGACGAAGCGCCGCAACACTACACGACGCAGCAGGCCCGCTTCGGCAGGATCATCGGTAAACACACGGCTCAGCGGGCTTTCTGGAATCGATAAATCCAGCAATTGCCCGAGAAAATAGCAAACATCATCCACATCGCGGGCCTCTATGACCTGCGATACTTCATGCCTGAGCAGCTCCCAGGCTGAATCCAAATTGGCACCCTCTAGCAAGCCGAAACGGCTCCGAAGTAATCGCGCGAATAGTCCGTAGCTCGTGGCCGTCGACCTGCCTAATGATCGATAAACGTGCCGAAATCCGACGCCGGGCTGCTGCAACTCAAAGGCAAAATCCGAAGCCAGACGCGTTTTTCCAATCCCACTTGGCCCAACAATGCTCGTGATGCGTGTCTGACCATCGCGAACTAGGCCCGCTACCTTGAACAGCTCTCGCAGGGGCGCATCGCGCCCGATAAGCGGTGATCTAAGACCCAATCCCGTGATGTCGGCGCTTCGGTTGACGATCATTCAGCCGCAGTGTGCCGCCTTGTATGCCGAGCCACAATGCAACAGGGTCGGCCGAGTGACCAGGGGGCACGATGATTGAACCGTCTCGTCGCGTTTGCCCCTCAGCGTTGGCTCTCAGAGCGGAAACTACGCGCAGAGCGGGACTTTTTCAGCTAGGTTGTGTAACGGTTACTCCCCGTTGTTAGGATTGGAAAGGACGAGTAGGTATCAAATTGGGATTGCCTGACAAAACTCCCGCCAAAAGTAACGATGCCGACAAGCGGTCCATTGGCCAGGGAGTTTTCAGTAAATGCGAGGGCTGCGCTGCGGTTTGGACACGCGAACGGCTGATTGAGACTTGGGAAGTCTGTCCAGCCTGTGGCCACCATCATCGGCTGAGTCATAACCGATGGAAGCATCTATTGCTGGACGGTGGGCATCTCGAAGCCTGGGCCACTACCCTTCGCACGGGCGATCCGCTCAGTTTCGACGACGGAAAGAAGTATCCGGACCGGATTGCGCGTGCGAGAAAGAGCTGCGATGCGGACGAAGCGATCGAAGTCGGCCGAGCGAGTATCCACGGGGTGGATATTGCGTTTGGAGGATTCGTATTTGGATTCATGGGTGGGAGCATGGGCAGCGTGGTGGGTGAACGGATCGCCGTGCTTTTCGAGACCGCGCGCGATCAGCGCTTGCCCGTGCTTTTGTTGCATGCTTCCGGGGGTGCTCGAATGCAGGAAGGCATATTGAGTCTGATGCAGATGGCCAAGGGAGTATCCGCGCGAGCGCATTTTCGGGAGGCCAATCTTCTCTTCTTGAGTTTGTGCGTGCATCCAACGACTGGAGGAGTGGCTGCAAGCACGGCTCTCATCGGCGACATAAATATTGCCGAACCAAACGCTTTGATCGGTTTTGCCGGCCCCCGAGTCATTGAGAATACGCTCAAAACTAAATTGCCACCGGGCTTTCAGCGGGCCGAATTCTTGCTTGACCACGGAATGGTCGACCGCGTTGTCCCCCGGGCCCAACTAAAGCAGACGATCCATCAACTCCTTGTACACTTTGGAGGGAACGCAGCGTGACGATGTATGCCGATGCACTCAATCGGTTGTACGCCTTGGCCTCACGCGGGCCAAGACTGGGCTTAGACCGAGTTCACGAGGCTTGCGAATTCTTTGGTCGACCCGAACGAACATTCGAAGTCATACATGTGGCGGGCACTAACGGCAAGGGCACAGTCTGCGCCTTTGTCGCGAACATGTTGCTGGCAAGTGGCAAGCGGGTGGGCCTCTATACCTCCCCACATTTGGTGAATTTCTCCGAACGAATCCGGGTCAACGGTAACCCAATCGAACCCGATACCCTGGCCGAATTGCTCAATTCGGTTATGGATTTGGGTAAGGAACTCACGTTTTTCGAAGTCGCGACCGTGGCTTCATTTCTTGCATTCAAAGAGTCCGGGGTCGAATACGCCGTTCTCGAGACCGGTCTCGGCGGGCGACTCGATGCAACCAATGTCGTGCCGCGTCCTCGCGTAGTGGCAATCACTCGAGTTGCTTTCGATCACATGGACGAGCTAGGCAACAGCCTAGCGGCAATAGCCGCAGAAAAAGCCGCAATAATCAAACCGGGTTGCGCAGTAGTTACAGGTCGTCTGCACCCCGATGCTGAACAGGTCGTTCAGTCTCAGATTGAGGCGTCCAATGCGAAGCTAGTGGCCCTAGGCAGTCCCGAACCCATCCCCGGAAAACCCCTAGCATATCCGCGGATTGCCATGTTTGGGACCAATCTTGCCGTCGCGACGACAATTGCCCGCGAGATTGGCATCAGTCCAGATGATATGAGTCGAGGGATTGAATCCACTAGCTGGCCCGGGCGCAATGAATTGCTCCACAGAAACGGTCGAGAGCTTACGTTGCTCGACTGCGCTCACAATCCCGATGGCGCTGTCACACTTTCACATGTTCTAGACCCAGGCTTGCTCGGGGAGATCGAATCAAGACGAGAAATCGCTCTTGTATTTGGCGCGCTGGACCGCAAGAACTGGCGCGCGATGTTGCGCCGGCTCGAACAGGTTGCGGGTCATCGGGTCTTCGTTGCGCCGCCAATTGCCGGCCATTCCGTTGATCCGCGAGAAATGGCGGCTCTGCTCGCCGGTGAAGTCGCTGAGAATGTGCAGCAAGCGTTGGTGCGTGCTCGCTCGATGGTTGGGCCGTTCGGGGTGGTCGTCGTAACGGGCTCCACGTACTTAGTTGGAGCGGCAAGGGCCTTGCTCCTGGGTTTACAACCCGATCCTCCCATTGACATGTAGCAAGCGACCGGTGAAGCGGACTCGCCCAAATTTTAGAATATGACTCACTCCGGACAACGAAAACTTTTTGGCACGGATGGCATTCGTGGACAGGCCAACGTAGTCCCAATGACTCCCGAACTGGCACTCAGGCTTGGTAGGGCCGTAACGCTGGTGGCGCGTCGCGGCCAGCAGCGACCGCCTCGCATAGTCATTGGCAAAGATACTCGTTTGTCGGGGTATATGCTGGAGACTGCTATGGCGTCGGGAATATGTGCCATGGGAGGGCAGGTTCTACTTTGCGGACCGATCCCGACTCCCGCAGTTGCGAATATCACCCACAGCATGCGAGCCGATGCCGGGGTCGTTATAAGCGCTAGCCACAATCCATTTGACGACAATGGCATCAAATTGTTCGGCCCCGACGGATTCAAATTGCCGGACTCCGAGGAACTCGAGATCGAAAAGCTGTTGAGCAATGCGTGTCTGGATGTGGGCGCCACCGGCAAGCTCATTGGCCAAGCCAAGCGAATCGATGATGCCGCTGGTCGTTATGTGGTCTACGCCAAAAACACTTTCCCAAGCCACCTTTCACTCGACGGTATAGGAGTCATAATTGATGCCGCAAACGGTGCAGGCTACAAAGTCGCGCCAACGGTATTCGCCGAGCTGGGTGCCACCGTTCATTCGCACGGAATAAAGCCGAATGGGACCAACATCAACAAGGCCTGCGGCGCATTGCACCCAGAACACGTCGCTCGCGAAGTGCTTCGGCACGGTGCACATATTGGAGTTGCGCTCGACGGTGATGCCGATCGGGTCATTATCGTCGATGAACGCGGACAGATCGTAGACGGCGATGCAATCATGGCTTTGTGCGCCGCGCGAATGCTAAAAAACGATCGACTGCCAAAGCGCACCATCGTTGCCACGATAATGAGCAACTTGGGGCTAGACAGGGCCATTGCGGCCATGGGCGGCTCCGTGCATCGCACGCCAGTCGGTGATCGCTACGTAGTTGAAGCCATGCGCAAACACGGCTATTCCTTTGGTGGAGAGCAGTCGGGGCACCTTGTATTTCTCGATTACGGCACCACGGGGGACGGGCTCATTACCGCACTGCAGGTGCTGGCCACGATTGTGGAGGAGGCGAGGCCGCTCAGTGAGCTCTGTCACATCATGCAGCGCGTGCCGCAAGTCCTAAAGAGTGTGAAGTTGCCCAGCCGACGACCGCTGGATGAAATGCCCCGGCTGGGAAAGGCAATCTTAGACGCCGAACAGGAGCTGGGTGACGGGGGCCGGGTGATTGTACGGTGGAGCGGTACAGAGCCAAAATTACGAGTAATGGTGGAAGGTCCTGACCCGACACATATCGAAAATTTGGTGGGCGGAATGATTGCGGCCGCGAACGCGGATCTCGATAACGCATCGCCATGACGACTCTGGCTCCCGCCCCGCCGGGACTTGAATTCATCTCGAGAATGAGTCTGCCGCAAGTGTGCGGACAACTGCTGGTGGTCGGATTTGAGGGCACGACGCTGCCGGGTAATCTTGCAAGTGCATTGACCGCCGGGCTGCGGGCGGGAGTGGTGCTTTTTCGACGTAACTTACCGAGTATTGAAGCCACCTGGTCATTGTGTCGGGCAACGAACAGTGTTTGCCAACCTCACCTTTCACCGATAATTGCACTGGACCAGGAAGGAGGCCGTGTCACTCGGCTACCGGTGCCGGTTCGTGCCCTGCCGTCAATGCGTGTCATGGGCAGACTGGGCGACGCGGATTTCATAAAGCGCGCTGCCGGTATGGTAGCTCGCAGTCTCACAGTGTTGGGATTCAACTGCAACTTCGCGCCGGTTCTGGATGTGGATAGCAATCCACACAATCCGATAATCGGCGACCGGAGTTTTTCGAGTGATCCGCACCTGGTTGCGCATCTGGGCTTGGCGTTTGCGCGTGGACTCTCCGAGGGTGGAATGATCGCATGCGGCAAACACTTTCCAGGTCATGGCGATACGCAGCAGGACAGCCACTTGGAACTACCCATCGTACGGAAATCCCGCCAGCTGCTAGAAAATACCGAATTGCTACCATTTCGCGAAGCCGCAGCGAGGCAGATCGACGCGCTCATGACAGCGCACGTTGTCTACCCCGAATTGGACTCGGCCGGCATCGCGGCAACATTTAGTAAACCAATTGTCACGGGACTGCTGCGTGATACTTGGGGATACGAGGGAGTAGTATTTTCCGATGATTTGGATATGAAGGCAGTAAGTGCGGGCAACTCGCTCGAAGATTGCGCAAAGCTTGCCATTCGCGCCGGTTGCGACGTATTGCTAATTTGTCACAGTTCGGAGGCTGTTGATCGCGTACTCGACGCCCTCGTCAGCGAAGCTGAAANNCACGACCAGCGATGCAATCGTCAGCGCTTGAATATGTCTTGCTGGGCAAAGATGTTCAGGACTTTTTCGACGAACTTGACGAGAAAGCTAGTTGATTCGCGGATTAAACCAATTGGCCCCGCCGAAGGCGAGGCCAATTGTCACTGACGTTTGCAGCTAATGCCGCTTACGGATTTACTTCGCGCCCGCTTCCGCGCTGGCTGAAGCACTGGCTTTGACCGATACGTTGATTTGTACCGAAGCGTCCGCCTGGGCTTTCAGAGAGGTCACAAAGCATGACCCAACCTTGAGCGCTGCGGCGCCACCGCTCTTGGCCGCCGCTTCTGCCCCTTCTAGGGCAACCTTGACATTTCCGGCGGCTTTCTCGACTCGGCCTACCATGCCCTTGGTAACCTTAACAAGCATGGGTAGGTCTTTCTCAAGAGCTGCCTTGAGCTTTGCGCCGGCCGCGGCGTCCGCTGCACCTTCCAACTTGACGCTAACCTGTGCGGGCTCGCATTCCACCTTGGCGTTCACTTCCGCATCGCAATTAGCTTTGCATTCAGCGCTCATCTCGGGTGGCTTTACTTCACCGCTGCACTTTGGAGCTTCAAAGTCTGCGCTGCAGCTGCCTGAGCACTCGCCCGAGCACTTGCCTTTTGCTTCCATCTTGCAAGTCGCGCTGCACTCGCCCTTGCAGGTACCCGTGCAGGATGCGTTTGCTTTACCGGCACATTTGCCGTCGCATACTCCGGCGCAAGGCTTACCCTTTGAATCCTTGCCGTCGCATTTGCCATCGCATTTGCCATCGCATTTGCCACTGATGGTGCCTGAGCATTCGCCCGAGCAACTGCCCCCGCAAGTGCCCTCGCACCTGGCGCCGGCTTGTGCGGTGCAGGTGCCCTTGCAATCGGCATTGCACTTTCCGCTAATCTCTCCGCCTTCGCAGTTTGCTTTTACGCTTCCCGGTTTGACGTTCGCATCGCACTTACCGGCACAATCGGCCATCGCTTTGACCGAGGCCGAGCACTTGGGCGCCTTCGCTTCCACTTTTAGCGAACCCTTGGCCTTGGCCTTCATCTCGCTGAGTGCCTTCGCTGCTGCGTTGCAGGCAGCTTCAGCTCGTTTTCCGGGCCCCTTGTCTTTGGGCTCAATGTCAGTAGCGCCCAGATCCTTTGCCAGATTGCCGCATGCGGTCGCAACCTGAGTTTCAAGATCGGCGGCTATCGCTTGAAGATTGGCACCTGCAGATAGTGCTGCTTTGACTTTGCCCTCTAGCGCAGCATCAAGGCCAAACTTTGCATTCATGATGGCCGACGCGTTACCGATATCGGCAGGGCAACTAGCGCCGGGGACCTGAGCCAAGCCGGGAAGTCCACCGCCAGGGCCTGAGTTGTTGTTTCCTGCTCCGCCGGGAGTTGGCAGCTTACCGCCGCAGTCTATCAGCAGCAGTGCGCCACCCAGTGCAACTGTGCCCACGATCAAACCACGGGTCTTGCGGAATTGCTTCGAGATCATCGAATTCTAACCTCCTCAGATGTCCTACCCCCAAGCAGCCCGCCGGAAAAGCAGCAGGTAAAACTCGGAGATTGAAACTCGTAACGGTACGTTACCGTCGCAACGGCTCGCCACCACCAACAGCGGCCATGGCGAACAACCCCGCGTATCACCGAAATTTCCGGTTCAATCAAGCACAATCGACCCTTAGCACCCCCAGTGTCGATGCAGGCGTTCCTAGTTTACGTAATTATTTCAAGCATTTAACTTGAGAGCCAATCCGCATTTGGGTCTACTTTTCCTCTATATCCTCTGAGTCAAAAGGCAGCGCCATTTGGCGAATGTCCGAGGCCTTTTTTTCTTTCGATTGACCCGCCCGGCTCAACAGAGCCGACTCCCGGGCCGCATCTGCCTCCATCACCTCGGGGTTGTCCAATGCAAATGCAAGGGCATCCAGTACTCGAGCCACGCCTAACTGAGGAAACCGCCGCAGGATGGTCTCGATTTTCGTCCCGTCCTGGTAAAAGGAAAATATCCTCCTAATCGGCACTCGAGACCCGCTTACGTGCGGACTACCCCCCAAAATAGCCGGGTCCACACGCACATGTGGGTGTGGAATGAGAACGACGGGCAACGCCATTGGGGGTGTCTTCATTGACGCACGCTTCATAATCGTTGCTTCGGCACTCGGCAATTATTCGGGCGATGAGCGAAAGAATGGCTGGCGAATCTTGTCCGCCACCTGAGCTGCCGAAAAACCGAACTCGGTTTGTAGCCTTTCCCAAGGTGCCGACTCACCGAAGTGGTCAATCCCGATAGCCAACCTGTCCATTCCGACTACACCCTTTCCACGAACATATTTCGAACGCAACTCGCTTGAGGCCAACTGGCAACCGGGCTCTTTGCAATTAGCACGGCAATCCGAAAATTTTCAGACGCCCCAATCGACGATGAGGTCGTATCCGCGCCGTAACGACCCCAATATCCAAAGCAGACAATTTCGGCCATCGGCCATCGGCCAGGAAAACCGTTTTCGTTTTGTCATTCGAGCCGAGTCCGATTTGATTGCGACCGAGAGCCGCATACTATTCCGACGCGTCGCGAATGGCGGCTTCGTGCTCGCTCAGACTGCGCGAAAATACATGCCTGCCATTCTTTGCAACGAAGAACAAGAAATCCGTGTGCGCCGGTTCCAATACCGCCGCAATTGATGCTTCACCCGGGTTGCCGATGGGGCCTGGCGGTAAACCCGGATGCTTGTACGTGTTGTACGGATTTTGCGCGTCGCGCAGCATTGCCGGGCTTACCCTCCCGCCATTGCCTGTGCAACTCGGGATTTGTGATGCAGCTACCAAACAACCATAAAGGGCTGTTGGATCGGACTGCAGCATTCGTCGAGGGTGAAATTCGGGATCGTCAAGACGATTGAAGAATACGCTGGCAATGATGGGTCGCTCGTCGTCATGAGGAGTCTCTTTTTCGATTACCGAAGCCATCGTAAGAAGCTCCAATTCACCCCATCCACGGTCTTTCTTCAGACGCTCGAATCCTTGCGCGTGTTCTTGGTTCAGTCTTTCGATGCGCGTTCGAGTCTCCTGTACCCAATTCTCGATGAGCTCCCTTGGCTCCGAGTCAACTGCAAGGGAGTATGTCAACGGAAACAGGAATCCCTCCGCAGTTGCGCCTTTGATCTCAAGCTCCCCTAACAGTTCCGGTGAACTTGCGGCGGCCAGAAATGCTTCGGTTCTGCAGACTCCGAAAGTTTCGAGCCGACGCGCAATTCGAAATTGATCGAAGCCTTCGGGTATCGTAATCTGCACTTTGGGTCTAGACGCCGCGCGGGTTAGGCATGCCCCGATCTCGCGAGGCGTCATCCCTTTCTTCAGCAGATGCGTTCCAGGGACCCAACTATTCGATTCCCCAATTATGAGCATGTAGATATCGAACAAGAACGGCTGCTTGATTAGATCAGCGTTATGCAACTGCACCCCGAGTGATGGTGATGTTTCAGTCCGGGTCACGAGAAGATTCAACACGCCGTTGCCATTTGCCCCGGGCAGTCTCGTCCAAGCAAAGAACCAGAAGAATGCTAGGGCGGGAAGCAATGCCACTAGAAGCAAACTCGACCAAATTCGCGAAGACCGCCGTGCAATGGCTTTCTTCTTCGGCTGGGTTCGGACCGTCTTACTTCGTTGAGGGCTCATCTTTTCGGCTTGATTTGCGAAGCGTCCAAGTACGCTTGCAGTAATAATGCCGCCGAGACGCTGTCGATTAGGGTACGTTGTTTTCGAGCGCGGTGTCCGACCGTCAGCAGTTGTTGACTGGCTTGCTTGGTCGTTAGGCGCTCGTCCATCAGAATTACTCGCCGGCCCGTTCGAACCTGAAGGTTTCGAGCAAAGACTCGTGCGCGGCGCGCCGCGGCTCCCTCGCGGCCTTCCAACGTCCTTGGAAGACCAACGATAAATAGGTCAACGCCCTCTTCACTGGCAAACGTTACGAGCGCGTCGACTACGCGGCCGGGGTTTGTTCCATCCAAGAAGGGACGCGCGTGGGCCAAAAGGCCAAGCTCGTCACTTACAGCTAGACCTACGCGCACCTTACCCAAGTCGATGGCAGCGCAGCGCATTTGCTGACGCTTAGCACGAATGTCTCTGACCGCGCGACTTCGTGAATAGGCTCCACTTTTCCGTGCTTTGCAGCTATGCGAGCTTGACCGCGACCCATTCGGCGAGCATAAGCGCGGTCGGCCACCAACCACCGCCCCCCTGTCCAAAGAATCATGGCATTTCGCGCCGTCAAAGGGATGAACGACATCCTACCCGATGAAGTACAGCGCTGGCAGCAGGTGGAAGCCGTTTTTCGCGAGACGGTACGCCTGTACGGTTACTCGGAAGTGCGCACCCCAATTGTCGAGCCAACGTCACTGTTTGTCCGCTCTATCGGTGAAAACACGGACGTCGTCGATAAGGAAATGTATACCTTCGAGCGGCACGACGATTCGTTGACGCTGCGTCCAGAGGGAACGGCGGGCGCCGTGCGGGCCTATGTCGAAAGAACGGTCTACGCAAAAGAGCCGGTTTCACGCTGGTACTATCTGGGACCCATGTTTCGCGCCGAGCGCCCACAGCGGGGCCGCTATCGCCAGTTTTATCAGGCCGGTTGCGAAGTATACGGGGACAAGGGCCCCAACTCCGACGCCGAAATGATCAGCATGCTCGTGGGTTTCTTTCACCAGCTGGGTATCGATGGGCTCGAGGTAATGATTAACAGCCTCGGCGGGACCGACACTCGAAAACGTTACCATGAAGCTCTGAAAGAATATTTTCGCCCGCACGCTGAAAGTCTGAGCGCACATGCTCAGGGACGACTCGAGGTTAATCCGCTGAGAATACTCGATTCGAAGGATCCAAAGGATCAGGAGATCTCGAGGGGTGCGCCGTCAATTTTGAACGTCATGGACGCACCGGACAGGGAACACTTCGAAGCCCTGTGTAGTAACCTTCAAGCACTTGGAACGCCCTTTCGCATTGATGGGCGCCTGGTGCGTGGACTCGACTACTATACGCGCACACTCTTCGAGATATCGTCCACCGCGGGAGAACTCGGCACACAGAACGCACTAGTGGGCGGCGGCAGGTACGACAACTTGGTTCACGAGCTCGGAGGGCCACAAGTGCCGGCGATTGGCTTTGCCCTCGGGATCGAACGATTGCTTCTAGCAATCGCACAGCAGCCAGTTAGTGCTTCACCAGTGTGTTTCTTTGCGCCCTTGGGAAACCCCGCCGCGCAACGAAGTCTAATCTTGGCTCGCGATCTACGCCAGCAGGGCTTCGTGGCAGAGGTGGATGGTCGCGGAGGTTCCCTCAAGAGCCTGTTGCGTCGCGCCGACGCTATTGGCGCGCGCTGCGCAGTCGTGATTGGTGACAGTGAACTCGCGAATGATTCCGCAATTCTCAAAGACCTGACTCGTCATACTCAAGAGTCCGTCACCCTTTCGGCGTTGAGTGACGCAATACGGAAATTGCTAACTGAATCGAACACCCTGTCCCCGGGGGAATTGATTTGAGCGTGGGGCCATTCAAGAGCATTGCCCTGATTTGTGCCGTTGCCGTGGGCGTCGGTACGACCTCCTCGGCATTGGGACAGATGATGCCCGGCATGGGCGGCGGCATGGGCCCAATGCCTTCGGGTGGAGGTCCGTCGGGCGGGAAGAAGAAAGCCAAACCCAAGAAGGCTGCCAGCGACGACGAACCAGAACTTCACGCGGCTCCTGGTGCCAGTGACACGGTTCTAGGTAACGGCAGTGAACCATCGTTGCCCACCAATCCCCTTGCCCTCACCACGCCCACCTTCAATCGGATAGGCACCGACGTTGCTTTAGATGATCAGCAAACCGGGCGAAAGCTGGAAGTCAACCGTAAATACTTTCCCTACTATTCGGAGACTTCCGGCTCGCACGAATTTCGTCTGTCTTATCCGCCACTATGGGTAAACAGAAAGCAGCCTTCATATACGAATCCCAGCGTCGAAGACAATGCGTCCGTTTACGGCCTGTTCTACTATCATCGGCGTAGCGCAGAGCACGCCGATGACGTCCTATTTCCGCTGTTTTGGAATCTCCGCGATCCACGCACGGCTGAACGCACGACGATTCTTGGCCCTTATGTAAATCGCTCCACCAAGGATGGTCGGGATGACTGGTTCGCACCTCTTTGGTTTACGGGCAAGCACGCCGACGCTGGCTACACGCTAATACCTCCACTGCTCTATTACCATGACTGGAGTAAGAACGGCGGGTTCACCTTGGCTGGCCCTGGCTTTTGCAGCTGGTCGGGGGGTAGTGCCTGTGACACGCGCACATCCAAATCGATTGATTTCGGCGTTGCGCCGCTCTATTTTTATGGGCAAACCAATGAACACGCTTATGAGCTAATCCCACCATTAGTTCACTACTACGACTATGACGATCGAGATCTGTCATGGGTCAATGTGTGGGGGCCCTACTATCGCTCGCACACTCAAGATCGCGATTTGCTGCACCTTTTCCCGATATATTGGTCGCTATACAAACCGGGCGCCCGTCACACAACGATATTTCCGTTGTTTCATTACGGTTACGACAAGGATGCATGGCTATTTGCCAANNCGGGGTCGCACCGAACTTGACATGATTACCCCGCTCTACTGGGATTATCGGGATCCCGATGCGGGCGTCACTCAAAAACTACTATTCCCATTTTTGTATAGTCGCCAAAGCCCACGTGAATCGACCCAGGCTTTTTTCCCGTTCTGGGCTCACAGTGAACGGTTTGGCATCAGTAAGACGACTTGGATCACTCCGATCTTCAAGCATACGC
>PMCK01000664.1 GCA_003154095.1 Myxococcales bacterium
CGCAGATGGATGTACCGACGCGCCAAGCCTATACAATGGCGCTCGTCCCCCCGGCTGAACGCTCCGCTGCAGCCGGCGTGACTGCTATCGCGCGAACCGTAGGTGCCTCACTATCGCCCCTTGCGGCAGGGCCCCTTTATGGACTCGCAAGCCTTGCCAGCATCCCTTTTTTCATCTCTGGGGGTCTCAAGATCGTTTACGATGTTCTCATCTGGCTGACGTTTCGCAAGGTCAAGCTTCCTGAAACGAGCCCATGAGCATCCGCAACCCACCCAGCGGGCCTTGTTACCTCGGCACTTGGGCTATTTTCTGGGAATTCGAGTAAAGTTCGTGTGCGTCAAGTCTCGTAACGATTGGGCAACAAGCCTGCGTTCGAAGATGGGTTGTTAACACCCCAATTGCATGACTATCGCGAAGTCCCGATCCGTTTGCGGCCGACCGCACCCGCGACTGCGTAGGTTGCAGAGGATCGATGAAGCTTGACGCCCTCGACGAAGTCGGAAACCGTCATTCCCATTGCTCTGGCTCGAAATTTCACGATGTGCATCGCCAATTGGCGGTCTTCCATCATCGTGTGCGAGACCAACCAGTTGCACAGGAACAGAGCCAGATTGTGGGCGTGGTAATTGTCGTCGTGTCTGAACGTATTCACTACGGTCTCGAGTTTTCGGTGCTCGGCGATGTGTCGCGACCCTTCCGGATAGTCGTAGGCAACCATCAACTGTTCCTCGCAACCGAAATGACATAGAGCTAGACGACCGAGCTCCTCGGCCACTTCGCGCAGCTCGGTTCGCTCGACCTTGTCATCGAGTTGGTTCACTCGCTGAATGAGTGCGAAGATGTATCGGTGCTGAACGTCGATGTCCGCTAAACCCGATTCGAAATCTTGGCTCCACTCCATGACCCACCTTCTCCGTCCCTACTAAGTCGAGGGACAGTGACCTTTACGGTATTGTACCTGGCCCGATAAGGTGGGCGGATATCGGCATTTTGTGGGATTTTGGTTTCGTTCCAGAGATCAATGGAATCCCCTGTCAGTTTAAAGCCACGGTGGCCCCTCACCGCTATTGCACACATCTGGTATTGGACGAATATTGGCCTATAAGACAGTCGTTGGGAACGGCACCGGATAGTTCAATTAGCGCTCGGGCTTGGGCGCATACACGCGAAGCCGTGACACAAAATCCTTGTGGCGCAAATACTCGAATTCGAAACGTCCGAGGACAATCTTGGACCCCGATCGAAGTCGCGCCGACTCCCCTTCGTGCAGCAGACAATCATCCACGATGGTGCCGTTCGTCGAACCCAGATCGATCAATCTCAGCCCAAAAGGAGTCGCCTCGAAAGCGCAATGGTCGGTCGAGATTGAGAGTTCGGGAATTGAAACGTCCGCCTCCGCGGTGCGACCCACTATGATTCGCAATTCCTGCCGATTGTGAGGCTTTTTTACCAGGAACCAGACTCTATCGACTAGCGCAGCCGAGCGAAAGTATTCGGATTGATCGTCAACGCTGAATCGAAAAGTGCCATCCGAATTGCGACTGCCATCACTGAGTAGACCAAGAATTCCGACCCCAACCATTACGCTCGATGCCGGGTGATCATCGAAGAACCGAGATGGTCCGCGCAAACGGAATTCTGAGGCCAATTCTCGAAGGTAGTTCGACACGTGGTGGTTTGCTTAGAGCACGATGCCCGAAGATCTTGCGTCAGTGCTTCTCGAGGCTGCCCATGGAAACACCGATACGATCGTATAACGGGGCATGCGTAATTATTAGAAGAGATAAAGCAGTCGGCAGGGCGTCGAGGTCCTAGCGGAAAGGCGGGGCGGAACCTTTGAACGATAATTTTGCAGGCCCCAATCGTCCGAACCATCGGCCCACTTAGTCTTATGGCGCGGTGCGTCGTTGCTCATGCCCGACGTGCCGCAAAAAACCAAAAAAGAAAATGATAACGGCGCGTCACGAATTCCGGCCCCGGCGACTATCCATTCTCATCGAATTGAAAATCGTCTTCGTTGGGCCGATTGGCAGACGTTTTCGCGCAACGTATGCGTTAGTCATCTCCGCGGTTGAGCCGTATTGGCGGCGCGTGCTAGCACGCGGCC
The DNA here is from genome assembly GCA_003154095.1 of Myxococcales bacterium. GTDB lineage: Bacteria > Myxococcota_A > Polyangia > Polyangiales > Polyangiaceae > FEN-1139. The sequence goes on from PMCK01000664.1 coordinate 2,108, forward strand.
GAGAGCGCTTGTGGCAACACTGCTGCGCTTTCAAAATCCCGGCACCTCGATTCGAGGCTGCCTTTTGTAAGGAGCTCAACCTTGAATCGCTCAAGAGCATCCATTCAGTCAATACTAAGCCTCATCGGGGGGTGTGCCGCATGGTTCATCCCGTCACTCGCCCGCGCTGCTGAAGAAGCCCACAAGGGTGGCGGCGAAGCAAACCTCGTTTTGCCAGATCTAGGAAGTGTTAAATTCCTCACCGATGCGGCAGGCAACGGCGGCCAAACCGGTCACGACCTGCTCATGTGGGGACTGTTGGTTTCCGCGCTCGGCATGGTGTTCGGCATCGTCGTGATGAACCAGGTGAAAAACCTGCCCGTTCACAAGTCGATGCGCGAAGTGTCCGAATTGATCTTCGAGACCTGNNTTTGGTACTTCACGGCCGTGCAGCATTTGAGCGGCGGGCGCGTTGCACTGATCATATTCGCGAGCATCATCGGAATTCTGGGCAGCTATGGCGTTGCCTGGTTCGGTATTCGCATCAATACGTATGCCAACTCGCGCACCGCCTTTGCCAGCCTCAAGGGCAAGGCTCACCCGGTCTATGCAATTCCACTGAAGTCGGGTATGAGCGTCGGCATGTTGCTCATCAGCGTCGAGCTGGTGCTCATGCTGACAATTCTGCTCTTCGTTCCCCCGGATCTCGCGGGCTCCTGCTTTATCGGGTTTGCAATTGGCGAATCGCTCGGCGCATCCGCGCTCCGTATTGCCGGCGGCATTTTCACGAAGATTGCCGACATCGGCTCGGACTTGATGAANNGCGGGCGACTCGGTCGGCCCCACCGCTGACGGTTTCGAAACCTACGGAGTGACGGGCGTTGCACTCATCTCGTTCATCCTGCTGGCTGTCACCAAGACCGACCCCAAGGTTCAGGTTCAGCTGCTAGTTTGGATCTTCGCAATGCGCATCATGATGGTGATCGCAAGTGCGGGTTCTTACTTCGTCAACGAGATGCTTCAGAAGAATACGTTCGACGGTCAAGGCAAGCCCAACTTCGAAAAGCCATTGACTGTGCTCGTGTGGTTGACCTCGATTGTCTCGATCATCCTCACCTTCGTCGTTTCCAAGTACATGATTCCCGTCCTGTTCGGGAGCAAGGACCTGTGGTGGCAGCTTTCGCTGATCATCAGCTGCGGCACGCTCGCGGGCGCGCTGATTCCGGANNGAAGGCGGAGCGTCGCTCAACGTCCTTTCGGGCCTGGTTGCCGGTAACTTCTCGGCATTCTGGATGGGCCTCGTGTTCATCGGCCTGATGGGCGGCGGCTACGCGGTCAGCACCTGGTTCCCCGAGGGCATGATGATGGCCCCGGCTGTCTTTGCCTTTGGCCTCATCGCCTTCGGCTTCCTCGGCATGGGTCCAGTGACCATCGCCGTCGACTCCTACGGTCC
>PMCK01000599.1 GCA_003154095.1 Myxococcales bacterium
CCCAGCAAAGCCGCCGGGCCCCGCCGGCCGCGCACGCTCCGCGCCACATGCCATTACTTGGCGTGATTGACGGCTCGCATGTGTCACGGATCCTGCGCGAATTGTGGCGAAGCCCGGCAGCTTTGCTGGGCGCCGGGAGAAACATGTTCAATCAACGGCAACAACTCAAGCGCCAATCGTTACTCGCCGAACGCGCCCACGTGATGCGGCATCAGCCCACGCCGTCGGAAATAAAATTGTGGGCTGCTATTTCCGCCGGTCAGCTAGGTGTCGCGTTTAAGCGGCAAGTGCCAATCGGCAACTTCATCGTGGATTTCCTGGCGCCAGCCGTAAAACTTGTCGTTGAAGTTGATGGTGGCTCGCATGTCGGGCGCGCTGCCGCTGACGCGCGGAGGGACCGGAAGTTGGCGCGGCTGGGCTATCGGGTGGTCCGGCTGGAGGCTGGGTGGGTGATTTCTCAGACCCCTCTAGCAATTGGTCAAATCAGGTCAGCGTTGCAGGAGCCATAATCCCTCAGCGTGGCATTGTTCATCTCCAACCTGACAGAAAATATCAAATCTGCGAGACTAAGACTCAGCAACGGACGATTGCTCGACCTTCTGGCGGATCTACGGTATAAGTGGCCATAGTAATGCCGTACATTGGGCGCATAGAGGTTCGGAACCACTACAAACTTCGTGATTTCGAGATACCGTTCGAAGCTCCCGGGGGGTCGCCATTTCGCCATCTGATTCTTACTGGCCCCAACGGATCAGGCAAGACAACTATTCTCGCAAAACTAGTACATTCAATTACTCAAGATTTGAATGGGAACGCCAATCATCGGCACGAGTCTTTGGTTGCGCAATTGAAAGCCGCCGAGTCAATGCGAGCCAGGTTTCCAGGGAACCAGGTTAATCCGTTCGAATCGCAAGTAAAAATTTCCCAGCAACTCCTCAATTCGTTTCGAGTTGATGAGTACTGGTACCCAAGTCAGCCGGGGCCCGGCAACCCGATTGGAGTATATTTATCGGCGCATCGCCCTCTGCAAGTGGACAAAGCCAGAGGTGTCGAAAAAGTTGATGCAGGTCGGGTCTCGCCGGAGCAATCTTTGGCGCGTAACTTTCTGAAGCATCTCGTCAACCTGGAAGTCCAGTCGCGGCTGGCAAAGGACGAGGACCCCCCGGCGGCAGCTGCCATTACAGCGTGGCTCAGTTTGCTAGAACAAGCGCTGGCAGAGCTCTTCGAAATTCCCGGGCTCAGGATGGAATTCGTACGGAAGAATTACGATATTCGCTTCGTGGAACCAACTGGCGCTCAATACGACTTCAACCAATTGGCAGCGGGCCACGCGTCCGTATTGAATATTCTTGCGGAAATTTTGCTGCGCGTCCCCGACGGAGCCCTAACGACCGATAACGGTGCGTTCGCTTCGCCCGCTGGCATCGTCATAATTGATGAAATAGAAACCCATCTGCATCCGTCGCTACAAGAGAGGCTATTGCCGTTCTTAGTCCGTGCCTTCCCCAATATGCAGTTCATCGTAGCCACCCATTCTCCCGCCATCATCTGCAGCATTGACAACGCGCTAGTTTGGGACCTGCGTTCAATGCAGGGCGTGCTGAGCGATGAGTTGCGCGGAACGCCCTACGGCGATCTAATGAAGATTCAATTCGGAATTGAATCGGATATCGACCTTGAATCGACAAAACAACTCAAACGATTGAAGGAATTGCGGGATAACGGGTTCAGAAGCGATTCCGAACAGGCGGAGTTCGAACATCTAGCCTCAAAATTGCGCAAGACCTCGCAGGTCCTAGCGCTCGAAGTTTGGGCGCAGTTGGAACAAGAAAGGCTCGCGGACGCGGGGGAGTAGTGATCCAAGTTCAGCGTCGAAAGGAGCCGCCGCCAAGTCTGGCGGATCAGTGCCGGCCGTTCAAAGAGGACGTTCGGCACGCTTTGAATGATGACTTCTTCGGAAAGTGCTACCTCTGCGGTGGCATAGCCTCGGACAGCTTTGATGTGGAACACCTAAGGCCTGTGTGCGACTTTCCGGGTGCTGAGTACAGTTGGCAGAATCTGTTCCCCGCGCACAGTAGATGCAACGAGCGCCGCAAAAGATGGTCAAAGGAAGAAAGAGAGGCGCAGCACAAGCGCTGGCCGAGGGGAGGCCTGTTGGATTGTTCTAGCGACGACATAGACGGTCGGCTGAAACAAGAATTCATAACTGATGCGACTGGCGCGCACGCGCGGTTTCAATCAAGTCTTACAAGCGATATGCCCGCCGCAAATACTGCAAATGAACTCAATTCGATTCATTCGAGGGACTGTTTTTGGGGACTTCAGATCAGCATCTTGATTGGCAAACGATACTCATCAGTTCTCACCGCATATTCTCGATTATCGGCGGCGTTTCAACAAGCTGGGAGAAACTGGGGCGATCCAAGCGTGCTGCGGGAACAGGCCGCTCTCTATTCGATGCTCGATAAGGCTGCCCCATACGCTGGCCTCATGCGCAACAAAATGCGCACCTGGCTGAATCCCAACTGGTTTCAAAAACTCGGTCTATGAGGTTGCACTTTCGCTCCGTTGGATTCAAGAATTATCGCTTTCACGAGGAAGAGCGCAATTAAGTCGCCTCAATGTTTCTGTTACGGATGGCGGTATCCGATTCCCGTGGACCTCAAGAAAAGAACGCCATACCATATCGAATGCAGCGGTTCGCTCAGGGCTAGGGACGTATTGTGCCTGATACCCGGTTGCGATCAATCGATAAAGCTCCAACTGGTGGCGCTCATTCGGGGGTATAGCTTCGAAACTCGTCACAAAAAGTTCCATGTTTTGGGTTCCGCCTCCTGGACTTTGCTCATCCTGAATGCACGCCATAAGTAAGGTGTACAACGCTTCCAGCCGTTGTCGCAGATAAACCGGTATTTCAACTTGGTGAGACCGCTCAAGCCAAGTTGCCAACATATCTTTGTCGCATGAATGCAGGTGCCACGCGAGAAAATGCATCAGCAACTCGTGATCAAATATCTCATTATAATTAGAGACGAGCTTTGCCAGTCGTGCATCAATTTCAGCCACTTCCCTTATCCGATCGAACCCCTCCTGGAACAATCCCAGATTGCTCAAATGTCTGGCCAAACCACCTAGAGTATCCGCGAGATCGCTCTCATAGCGGTTGGGCCGTGCCTTCGCTAACCGCAAGCGGATAACATAGGCGTCCGTTGATCGATCGAGTGCCAACTCGAACAATCCCGATTCGCTCAGATGACTAGCCAGGTTGTGCAGTGACATAGCGAGATCACAATCGAATCTGTCCGGCCGCGCCTTGGCGAGTCTCTCGTAGATCATGTGCGCCTCTCTTGCTCGCGACAATCCTTCTTCAAGCCGCCCTAGATTGCTCAGGAGAGCGGCAACATTGTTAAGTGAGTCAGCGAGGGCTCCATCGTGCTTGTCCGGTCGCGCCCTTGCGAGTCGCTCATAGATTACGTGCGCCTCCCTTGCTCGCGACAGTCCTTCTTCAAACCGTCCTAAGTTGCTTAGGTGACTCGCCAGATTGTTAAGGGAAATAGCAAAGCCCACTTCATGTCTTTCCGGATGCACCTTTGCTAGACGCTCGAAAATGCCATGCGCCTCACGTGCGTGCAGTAGTGCTTCTTCGGAGCGTCCCAGGTCGCCTTTTCGATTGGCCAGGCTGCCAAGAGTACTGGCGAGGGCCCGATCGTGTCGGCTAGGCCACTGAATAAAGAGTTGCCGTGAGATTTCAACTGCCTCTTGAACTCGTTCCAAAGCAGCTTCAACTTGACCAAGATCTTTGAGCCGTAAACTTGCTTCGTACAAAGAACCTACGAGGCGAGTCGCGCGTTTTTCGTCGGTCTTACGACGTTCATACTCGGCACGTGCGGCAGTCAAGCGATACTCGGCCACGCGCAGCCCTAGTTCTCCCAGTCTTACAGTTGGACGAGGAATGTTCGCGGCAAGCAACTCGGAAGTTACCCCCTTTATCTCGGGCATTAGGACATCAAACGCTGACGCCGACACTTCGGGTAGCGGCTCGCCAGTCTCGAGGGAAACCGCCACAGTTGCGCGTGCACAGTGCACGAAATTGTTACGCAGTGCAGCTCTGAGGATGGATTGCGTGTCAGGCCGACTGCGTGCCAGTCGGGTCAGTACTGTTAGCACGTGTCGGCGCGCGACGTCATTGGATGCGGCACCTAAGAGTTGGGCGAAAAGTCCCGTTTGCGATTCTCCGGACATCGCAAGAATGCGCGAAACAAGCGCCTCGCCCAGCACGTCCGGTCGCAGAGGCTGGAGCCCTGGACTACCGGGGTACAGTCTGCAGAGCTTGCGGAAGAGTCTACCAACTTCAGCTTTTTCGGAAAAGTGTAGCCCGCTTCGCAACAGTACGTGCCGCGCTTCTCTGTCTGTGGCGATGCCACCTGAAAGTGTGGCAAAGGCTAATAGGTGCCCCGCGGCGAGATCTGCATTTGCGATGTCGCCAAGTCGCTGCCAGTAGTGCTCCTCATGCCTAAGCAGTCCATCTACCAAGCCACTAGCTGTGCTGCTTCTTTCTCCACGTAAGGCTAGCATCGCCGCCATCTGCAAGTAAAGTGGTGAAGAGAAGTGGTCCGCAGAGAGATCGGGGCGACCTACTGTTTGGCGCCCAAAGTCTTCAATGCCCAAGCGTGCAGCGAATGCTTCCAGGGCAGACAGGTAGGCCGATTCACGGTCGGTAGTGTTCGTGTACAGTGGCCGAAGAGGATATGGCCCCGAGCTCGCGGTCCCGGCAAAAACCTGTTCGCAGTCGGGATAGTCGCCGGCAAGTCGATCCCACCAATCTTCAGCATCCCGCGCCAATAGAACGATGCGGACACGTTGTTCCGGAAAAGGAAGAGCAGCTCTCACAAGAGCAGCTATTTCATCGCGTCGCATCTCCGCATAGTCCACAACGATGAAGACATGTCGCCGTTGGCTTAGGAGTGTTGCAAGCCGAGTCCCGATGTCTGATGCCGAACAACCACCCACCAAAAAGCCGGAGTCCCAATCCCCGTCCAATCTCCTACACGCCTCAATTAGAAGCCTCGTTTTGCCGACGCCTCCCTTGCCTGTATGTAGCCGGACCATAAGTGGAAAGCCTCCCGGGTTTGTTGCCCAGTCGAGCAGGTCGTCCACTGCGCCTGTTCGGGCCGAATCGAATGGAACGCACGCCTCCTCAGCGCGCAGTAATACACTTTCGGCGTAGCCGAATCCGACGCGCCAAATAGCTAATGGCAGCGTGAAAAGCTGCTGTACAGTTCGCGTCGCGGTTTGAGCCGGTTCGAGCGGCGAGGGGCTGGAAGCGTCGGGCACGAGGGAGACGCTGCCAGGTTGAATGTTCCAACCCAGATCTTGCACGAACTGGCTTGCACATTTAGCCCAGGTGAAGCTGGCAAGAAGCTCGCGCAGCGTCCTAGCATCACGCCTAGCGCTGTCTCCATCGGAAGCCACACGTTTAATGGCATCCGACAATACGGTCACGTCTCCATCTTGATAGGGAAACTCCGAGTCCTCACTCCCGCGGATTTCTACTCCTTGAACACACCCTCGCCCAGCTCCGCCGAGAGTCTCGTCAATTAGTCGGTACAGTCCACTTTGTTTTCCAAGAATGAGTGGGACACCTGCCCCGATTGCCTCCCACCCAGACAGGCCGAAGCCTTCGTGCCATGAAGGCATGACTGCCACGGTTGCATCCGAGAGGTCCTTGAATAGAGCGTGGCGATCCGCCACGAATGGCAAAGGGTGGATATCCACCACCGCTCCTGCTTCCTTCGCAGCAAACTCGCGAAGAGCATTTTCGTCGCCTAGATCCACTCCGAACAGCTTGAGGCGCGGTCGATCCGTCAGAGCTTTTGGAAGGCCAGGCTGAGCCAAAGCATCACGGTAAGCCCGGGCAAATGCAGCAACACCCAGCCGGACTTGCTTAATGCGGTTGGTCTCGGGACTTAGGCGGCCGTAGAGAACCATGGTCCAGCGTCTAGGCGGCAACACCGGTTCTATTTCAGGCAACCCAGGTACAATCATGTGCAACTCACGTTCCCGAACAAGATCGCTGAGTTCGTCACGGAGCAGCGGCCCGACTGGAAATAGCCAATGCCCACGCCCGAATATATTCCGCTGTTTCTGTGATTGTTCTTGCGCCTTATTTTCGGAACCTGACTGGTAACCCTTGTACGCCACGTAAGACATGTGATTCAGCAGGGCAACCATCGACTTGGACTGAGCCGCCGCCTCAACTGCAGCCTCACCCGTGATTACGTCGTGCCCTATCCAAACAGTATCTTGGTCGATAACATCATTGACACAACGAACGATCTCCGCGGCATGTGATGATTCGAGCCTTTCGCCCCCGGGTGGATTCTGCAGTGGGCGAAGGTCGACAAAGGATCGCTTTGCGTTGTCGATTTCATCAATGGTGGCGCTTGGAACCACGCATATGATTAGGACCTTCCCGTGGAATGCAACTCCCAATGCACTCAAGAAATCGTAATTAAAGCTATTGATACCGCCGTGTTGCGGTCCCCAGTTTGTCGCTAAGGCGATGAGCTTCTTCCGTGTCATTGGCAGTTCCTGGCCCACCCTGATCCTCACTCTAAACGGGTCGCGCCACAAGAGTTACGTTGCCACGCCCGCCCAAGGAAGTGGATGTTCGACGACTAATAGAGGGCCTACCTCCTGCCCAACCCAAAAAACTGCCCCCCAAGGCTATGCACAGACTCTAACAGCGCTACACAGCAACGGTACTAGAAGCCCGCCGCAACTGCCGCCCAAGGTCACGGTCACGCCGCTCAATCTGCGACAGTAGGGGCCGAAGCGAACCGATGAATTCGAGAACAACGGGATAAATATTGAGCATCAAGTGCCTCCTTCAAAAAGGGCACCCCAAGCGGCGAGCGCAGGGCGGGTCAAGGAGGCAAAGCCCGGCGCGAAGCGCGGCAAGGGGGCGAAGCCCGTGCACTCCTTGAGGCGCCGGAGCACGGCGCTACTCGGCGACGCTAGAAATGACTACCGCCGCCCAAGCCCAAACACCCGCCCCCCGAGGCTATCCAGCGACTCAAACAGCGGTGCAACGGCGCTTTCCGCAACATAACCCCAAGCGACGGCGATGCGCACGCCAGCGCGAGCCTCACGCAAAGACCCGAGCGCTGTCTCAAACCGAAGCCGAGAGTTCCCCGAGCGAGTACCTAGCCCCTCCGCCAAATTGAGCCCAACTGAACTCAGTGCCCTACGAACCTGAGAAGCCAGGTCTCGGTCCCGCCGACTGATGGCCTCGACGATTGGCCGCGCCAGCTCAACAGTGTGAAGAACGTGTTCCGTAATATCGTTGCTCATTGCCTTGTGCATGCCCAAAACCGCGCAGTTTTCATGACAACGCCAAGCCGTGAATCGACGCGCAATCGAAGGACGTTGGCAGGAAAAGTGCGCGAACAGGCAGGCACAAGGCAATGAGCAACGGTCGGAACTCGGGTTGCAAAACGGTGGTGCCAGCTCTCTCGGTTTCGGTTTCGGTTTCGGTGCCCGTTTCTGTGGTCTGTTTCGGTGTCTGTGGCCGGTGCCTGTTTCGGTATC
>PMCK01000533.1 GCA_003154095.1 Myxococcales bacterium
GTCTCCGGCTTCTTGACTTCGCCGTGCGACCATTCCCGAATTTTTTCCGGGCTGGCCAATGATATCCTGATAGCGGAAAACGAGAGCGGATCTTTTGGCTTCTCGAAGAAGGAGAAAATGTCACGCATGAAACCAAACTCCTTTGCGAGTCGCTAGGGATGATTCGAGGGAATCGGCATCAATCGCCGGAACTATGGCAAATGGCACGAGCGCCAATGGACCAGACAATGGGATAGACATTATTCCTCCGCCGCGGTCGCACCGGTAAATGTTGGGGTCTCGACTAGTTCCACGTTTAGACACAAAGCTTGGAGTTCTTTGATGAGCACGTTGAAGCTCTCCGGTAAGCCCGCCTCAAGTGCGCAGTCACCCTTGACGATAGACTCATACATGCGAGTTCGTCCTTGCACGTCATCACTCTTGACGGTGAGGAACTCTTGAAGCGCGTAGGCGGCACCGTACGCTTCCATGGCCCACACCTCCATTTCCCCTAGGCGTTGCCCACCAAATTGTGCCTTGCCACCCAGGGGCTGCTGGGTAACGAGCGAGTATGGGCCAATCGAGCGAGCGTGAATCTTGTCGTCTACCAAGTGATGCAATTTCAGCATGTACATGATGCCCACGGTAACATCGTGAGCAAATGGCTCGCCACTTCGACCATCGAACAGGATTGCTTGGCCCGAGGTCGGGAGTCCCGCCATCACCAACGCACCCTTGATTGCCTCTTCTGGAGCACCGTCGAATACCGGCGTGGCAAAGAACGTCCCTGGGCGAAGCTTGGTTGCGACCATGCGCAACTCGTCATCAGTCATCGACTTGATGACTTTGACGAAACCTGCGTCCGTTCCGTAGACTTGTTGAAGCCTGGTGCGAATTGCATCGGCCCCGAATTTCTCTTCAACCATCTCGGCGAGTTGTTGGCCAAGCGCTCTTGCGCCCCAACCCAAGTGGGTTTCGAGAATTTGTCCTACGTTCATACGGCTCGGCACGCCTAGTGGATTGAGAACGATGTCCACGGGAGTCCCGTCCGAAAGGTACGGCATGTCCTCCTCGGGCAGAATTCGGCTAACGACACCCTTGTTTCCGTGCCGCCCGGCCATCTTGTCGCCAACTTGGATCTTCCGCTTGATGGCGACGTAAACCTTTACCATCTTGATAACACCGGGCGGCAACTCGTCGCCCCGGCTCAGTCGGTCGATCTTCTCTTTGAAGTGCTCTTCGCGAGCGTGAACGAGAGAATCGAGGTCACTCAGTAACTGAGCAACCTCCTCGCCACCGCTGTCCACCGCGATTTCCCCGAGGTACTTTCGGGCAATTTGATCGAGGGTCACGTCGTCGAGGGCAACACCCTTGTTGGCTAGAATCTTACCCTTGTCGTCAACGAGCTTTGCCGTGGTCGTCTTGCCCAGAAGAACTCGCCGAATCTTTCGGTAAAATGAGTCCTGCAGGATCTTGACTTCTTCGTCCCGGGTCCGCTCGAGTTTGGCACGCTCCTGGTCTTCAATCGACCGCGCACGCTCATCCTTCTCGGTTCCTTTTCGCGAGAATATGCGGGCATTGATTACGATTCCGCTGACGCCCGGGGGAACTTTGAGCGACGTGTCTCGAACATCACCCGCTTTTTCACCGAAGATTGCGCGAAGCAGTTTCTCTTCGGGACTGAGCTGGCTTTCGCCCTTGGGTGTGATCTTCCCGACCAGAATGTCGCCGGGCTTGACTTCGGCACCAATGCGAACGACCCCTGCCTCATCGAGGTCCTTGAGAGCCTCCTCGCCGACATTTGGGATGTCCTTGGTAATTTCTTCTTTGCCGAGCTTGGTATCCCGAGCGACGCACTCGAATTCCTCGATATGCACCGACGTAAATACGTCGTCTCTCACCATGCGTTCACTCAGAAGAATCGAATCTTCGAAGTTGTAACCCTGCCAGGGCATGAATGCGACGAGCACATTTCGCCCGAGTGCAAGTTCTCCCATGTCGCACGATGCTCCGTCGGCAAGCACATCTCCCAGCTTGACGGATTCGCCTGCACGGACGATTGGCTTCTGATTGTAACAGGTGCTCTGGTTGGACCGTTGGTACTTCGTCAGCTGGTAAATGTCCGGCACCTCATCGTCGCTTCCCTCCAAAGGACGAATGACGATTCGCTCTGCATCCACGCTCTCTACGCTGCCTGCGCGACGCGCAAGCACGCAAACGCCCGAATCTTGGGCAACACGGCCTTCCATTCCGGTCCCGACCAGCGGGGCTTCCGTCTGAATCAGCGGCACGGCCTGACGCTGCATATTGGCGCCCATGAGAGCGCGATTGGCGTCATCGTGCTCCAAAAACGGCACCAGCGCTGCTGCGACGCTGACCATTTGATTGGGGGCAACGTCCTGCAACTCGATTTGCTCGGCACCCGCCATACGGAAATCGCCGTTGAGTCGGGCTCCGACCAGCGTGTCGCGATACACGCTCTTGGAGTCCGTTTCAGCAGTCGCGTGAGCGATGTACTTGCCCTCCTCTTCGAGTGCACTGTACCAACCGACGTGAGAGGATACTCTGGCGTCCTTCACGTTTCGATACGGCGTCTCTACGAATCCATATTCATTGACACGCGCAAACGTGGACAGCGACGCAATTAGGCCAATGTTGGGGCCTTCCGGCGTTTCGATGGGACAGATTCGTCCGTAGTGCGTCGCGTGAACGTCTCGCACTTCGAACCCGGCTCGTTCGCGAGTAAGACCGCCCGGCCCGAGCGCGCTGAGGCGTCGCTTGTGGGTCACTTCGCTCAATGGATTCGTTTGATCCATGAATTGTGACAATTGCGAACTGCCGAAATACTCCTTCACCACCGCTCCAACTGGCTTGGCGTTGATGAGGTCGTGAGGCATCAAGGTGTCGATTTCTTGCGACACGCTCATGCGCTCTTTGATTGCTCGGGCCATGCGAACCAGCCCAATCCGGTACTGATTCTCCATCAACTCGCCAACGGCACGCACGCGACGATTACCGAGATGATCGATATCGTCGACCGAACCGCGACCATTCTTGAGCTCGATTAGATGCCTGACCGTTTCTAGAATGTCCTGCGACGACAGAACGGTCTGATCGAGTCCCGGCCTCTGATCCTCTTGGACGTCACGATAGAATTTGTAGTTGAGCTTCAGACGTCCAACTGCGGAAAGATCATAGCGTTCCGGGTTGAAGAACAAATTGTGAAAGAGCTGCTTGGCAGTTTCGAGCGTGGGCGGATCGCCCGGACGCAAACGCCGGTAGATCTCCATGATTGCATCTTCGGTCGTTCTCACTTTGTCGGCGAGCAAGGTGTCCCGGAGGTAGGCACCCACGTTGAGCCCATCGATGAAAAGCACCTTAATCTGCGGGATTTCGGCTTCGCGCAACCGGTCGAGCGTGACCTCGGTCACTTCCTCGTTGCATTCTAGCAATACTTCGCCCGTTTCACGGTCAACGACATCCTCGGCGCTGACCTTACCGATGAGTTCACTGACTTCCATTGGCAAGCGATCAATCTTGGCTTCCTTGAGCTTCTTGATCGCCGCGCGCGTAAACTTGGTATTCTTCTTTACGGTTACTTCACTTCCAACTCGAACATCGCGCGTCGCGCGCTGCCCTGCCAAGAGGTCGTAACTAATGCTTCGCGCGTATTTGCCACCCTTTTCGAAGTAGATGGACTCGGTATCGTAAAAGTAGTTCAGCAGTTCTTGAGTCGAATAGCCCAGCGCACGAAGCAGCACGGTAGCGTGCATTTTTCTGCGCCTATCGATGCGAACGTAAATGATGTCCTTGTGGTCGAATTCGAAATCCAACCACGAGCCGCTGTAGGGGATAACCCTGGCGGAATAAAGCAGCTTGCCGCTCGAGTGGGTCTTGCCTTTGTCATGATCGAAAAAGACTCCAGGGCTTCGATGGAGCTGAGACACCACAACGCGCTCGGTGCCGTTGATGATGAATGTCCCCGTGTCCGTCATTAGCGGTATTTCGCCGAAATATACCTCCTGCTCCTTGATGTCGCGCACGATGCGGTCAGAGCCACCTTCTCGTACTTCGTACACCATGAGCTGCGTGGTTACTTTTATCGGCGCCGCAAACGTCATGCCTCGTTGCCGGCATTCATCGACGTCGTACTTGGGCTTTTCCAAGTTATACGAGACGTAGACGAGCTCGCTGGTCCCGTCGAAGTCCTTAATTGGGAATACGCTTCGGAATACGGACTCTAGTCCGATTTCCTTTCGGTCGCGCGGCCCCACATCGGACTGGAGAAACTTATCGTAGCTGCTTTTTTGAATATCAATTAGATTCGGGATCTCGACGATCGGCTCCACACGGCCGAGATTCGTGCGATACCGGAAGTTGGATTGGACCTTAGACGCCATGTCGTTCCTCCAGACGACGCCACGCGGGTGCAGCCATTAGGGCCGCCCCGCGAGACGTTCAACGAATCAAGCTCGACCTACTACCAACGCGGGGTGACTCCCCCGAGATGGAATTCGAGTAAAATAATGTGCAATCGAACAAGCCTTTTTACCTGACCTCGACCTTGGCGCCGGCGCCTTCGAGTTTCTTCTTGATATCTTCAGCTTCTTCTTTGCCAACAGCTTCCTTGATGGCCTTGGGAGCGCCTTCGACCAAGTCCTTGGCTTCCTTGAGACCGAGTGCGGTGATCTCGCGGACAACTTTGATGACATTGATCTTGTTGGCGCCTGCTTCGGCCAATATGACGTCGAATTCGGTCTTTTCCTCGACTACAGCAGCGGGTGCTGCAGCTCCCATGGCCGCTATAGCGACTGGCGCTGCGCTGACACCCCACTTATCTTCGAGCGTTTTTACGAGCTCGGCGATTTGAATGACGGGGAGGTTGGAAAGGAAATCGACAACTTGCTCACGGGTAATCTCGGCCATGGTCCTGCTCCTGTAACTGCAACAGCATTAGCTGGGTAATTTTTGGAATTCTTTGGTTAGTTAGGGTGGGTGGGCACCACAAGCCCCGCGTTATCAGTGGGGCACCGGGTGGGAATCTCTGGTTTATTCGCCTTCGTCTTTTCGCTGTTTGGCGGCCATTACACCCACGAAATCGCGGGCTGGCACGTTGAGTAGCCGCAACAATGTCTGTGCGGGGGCGTTCATCGTCGCAAGAAGATGTGATCGCGCCTCGTCCTTGCTGGGCAATGTGGCGAGCTGATCCTCGACCGCTCGTGAATCCAGTAGCTGCCCGTCGAGCAGACCGCCTTTGATCTTCAGCTTATCGTTTTCCTTACGATAATCTTTCAAGACTCGTGCAGCCGCACTCGGCTCTTCAAAGCTAAACGCCACCGCTGTCATGCCACGGAGGGCGAACTTTCCGAGCGAATCTACGAATGATTCGTCCTTGAGCGCGTATTTTACGAGTTTGTTCTTCAGTACCTTGTACTCGACGCCCTTTTCGCGAAGATTGTCGCGCAGCTTGCTCACCTGCTGCACCGTAAGTCCGGCATAGTCCACGAAGACGGCTGAACTCATCCGCTGAAACTGACCGCGGATGTAGTCTACTGCCTGAATTTTCTCGGTTCTAAGCATTAGACTTCCTCCTCCTTCACCGAAACCGAATTCGTATCCACTCGGACTCCAGGGCCCATCGTGCTCGAGAGCGTGATGCTGCGAACGTAGATGCCTTTCGCGGTGGCCGGTCGTTTGTGGAGGAGTTCGCGGATAAGCGCTGTCGCGTTCTGATTCAATGCTCCCGCGTCGAATGAAACCCGCCCAATTCGACAATGAACAACGCCAGCCTTGTCGACTCGGTATTCGACTTTGCCTGCCTTTGCTTCACGCACGGCGGCGGAAACGTCGAACGTCACGGTGCCGACCTTGGGATTTGGCATCAGACCCCGGGGGCCCAATATACGGCCTAATTTGCCAACCTGGCCCATCATGTCAGGCGTTGCGATGACACGATCGAAGTCGAGCATGCCTTCTTGGACCTTCTGAACCAATTCGTCAGAACCGGCGACGTCAGCGCCCGCATCCAAGGCTTCTTTCTCTTTTTCACCCTTCGCGAAAACGAGGACTCTGACCTTCTTGCCCGTGCCGTTCGGTAACACCAATGCGCCGCGAACCATTTGGTCGGCGTGCTTGGGGTTAACGCCCAGTCGAACTGCTACATCCACGCTTTCGTCGAATTTGGCATAGGCGGCTGACTTTACAGCGTTGACCGCCTCATCCAAGCTATGGCGCTTTTGCCGGTCGAACTGGGCGAGCGCCGTCTGATGTTTTTTGGTTATTTTGGCCATATTGCGTCTTTCGACTCCTGGATTTCTCGTCGGCGCGTTACACGCCGTCGAGGCGCCCGAAGGCTCCAGTAACTAGCTGATTGCAACCCTTCACTTGACGTCGATACCCATGCTGCGAGCCGTTCCGGCTATGGTCCGTGCCGCGGATTCGACGTTGGTAGTATTCATATCCTTGATTTTCTCACGCGCGACCTCTCGCACCTGATCCCAGGTCAGGCTGCCCACCTTGTTCTTGTTCGGTTCTTTGGAACCGGAACCCGGTTTGCCGGTCGAAGGTAGTCCACAAGCCTTCTTCAGTAAGATGCTCGCGGGAGGCGATTTCATTATGAAGGTGTACGAGCGGTCCGCATACACCGTGATAACGACGGGAATGATCGTGTCGCCGAACTGTGCGCTTCTGGCGTTAAAATCCTTGCAAAACTGCATGATATTGACACCGTGCTGACCTAGCGCGGGGCCTACAGGCGGCGAAGGATTCGCCTTGCCTGCCAGCAGTTGCAGTTTGATGTAAGCAGTAACCTTTTTTCGAGTGCTCATCGCTTCTCCACGTGGGCAAATTCGAGTTCAACGGGAGTCGGCCGTCCAAAAATACTAACCATCACCTTCAGCTTTTGCTTATCCGGTTTGACCTCTTGCACGGTGCCCGAAAAGTTTGCGAAAGCGCCCACAACAACTCGGACTTCGTCGCCTTCCTGGAATTGCTGTCTGGGCTTCGGCTTGACAGTCCCCTCGACGATTCCTTTGCGCAAATCGTCAATTTGGGGGGGCTTTACTTCTTGAGGTCTTTGGTTACCGATAAACCCGGTGACCTTTGGCGTATCTTTGACGAGGTGCCACGCGTCTTCCCCCATTTGCATCTCAATGAAGAGATACCCGGGAAAACTCGTCTTCGTCTTTACTCGGGGCTTGCCTTCCTTTCCATGTTCCGTGACGGTTTCGGAGGGAATCAAGACCTCTCCGAAAAGTTCTTCCATCTTGTATTGGCGGATTCGCTCACGCAGAGAAGCTTTCACTTTCTGCTCGAACCCTGAGTAGGTCGTGACGACGAACCATTTCTTATCAGGCATCTCCGTCCTCACTCACCGCTCACGACCCGTAAATCAGCCGGGTGGCAAAGCCCCACAGTCTGTCGAGTAGCGTGACGTATACCGTAGCGACCAAACTTGCAACGATGACAATCACGGTGCCATTCGTTACGGTCTCGCGATCCGGCCAAGTCACTTTGGTCAGTTCGCCGGCGACTTCTTCCGCCCAAAGGCGGATAGCAGGCTTTTTATAGAAGTAAACCAGGGTTCCCAAACCCACGGCTACGCCGACCAGCGAGCCGACACTTCCGCGCTCATCCTCGGAGAGTCTAAGGAGCTGCGGCACATGCTGGACAGCGAACGGCCACTCTGCCAACCAATTCCAAAGACTTGTGAAAAGGCGGTCGGATAGATACCCCGACAGAGTCGCAAGTGCGAAAAACGCCGCGTGGACGTATCGGCCCGCACCAAGCTGCGCCGGTTGCGTGCCGACATGCGCGTTGCTGGGCTCGCCGACACCATTGTCATCAGCGAGGATGCCAATTGTGTCCGGGGCTGCGTTGACAATACCGTCCGTCTCGACGCGCTCGTCGACGGGCTGGGTGTCTATCACCGCATTTTCTGGATTTTTGGTGTCTTCGGACATGGCAATTGAGAGAAACTCGAAATCTGGGCGAAAGTTCTATTCAGATTACTTCACTGCAGGGGCGGAGAGACTCGAACTCCCGACCGGTGGATTTGGAATCCACTGCTCTACCAACTGAGCTACACCCCTAGATTGGCAAAACCGCCGAGTACTTTGATCGGGGGCACCAGGTCATTGGGTTTCGAGATGTAACGTATGAGCGCCGCAAGTGGCGCAGTACTTCTTGAGGGTTACCGCCTTTGCGTTCGGTTGGCGAGAACGGCTTGTTTTGTAATTTCGGGCTTTGCAAACTGTACACGCGAGCACAATCGGAATGCGGCGTTCCGCCGAGGTTCGACGGACCATTCGATTTCTTCCTGGTTATTCGAGGATCTTGGTAACGA
>PMCK01000086.1:0-188 GCA_003154095.1 Myxococcales bacterium
GGCAAATTGGAGCAACTCCAAGGAACGCTGCTCGACTGGGTACTCGGTGAATCGCCCGTGCTGCGGCAGCGCGCCATGACTGCTTTTGCGTCACTCCCCGCAGAGCGGCTCAACTTCCTAGCGAGTCAACTGGTGGCAATCCTGGATTCGCCGGACGAACAGGCCTGGGCACTCGCGGCAGTCGCCGC
>PMCK01000086.1:208-3753 GCA_003154095.1 Myxococcales bacterium
GAGGTCGAAACGCAGCTGGTCGCGCTGCGGGAATTGGCTAGGCAGGCGTGTCCGAAGTCCCTAGATGAGTCTCGTCGTTGGATTGACGTGACCGCGGCCACGGATGCAGTGGATGGCGCAGAGCGCGATCCACTCGACATCGAGTTCGGGCTCGAGAATTTGATGCGTATCGCAGCCATGTACGACGACGAAGAAGCCGACGCGCGCGCCGCTCGGTTTGCAGTATCGATGGCGCCTACCTTTCGCGAAGCGCACAGGACAGCTTTGAGCAACGGGCGGCTGCGCCAACGGGCGGCGGCGGTCAATTCACTGGAATGTTGCGCGCGCGCCTTTGCGCTGCGCCTGTGGGTGCCGATGCTTGGCACTCATCCCAACGGAATACCCTTCGAAGAACCGGACCTCGACGAAACTTGGGATCTCATCGCGCGCGCGCCGGCTGAGATTCTCGATTGGGTCAAAGAGCGTCGGATCACCGAAGGGGTCGACACGGACGCGGAGGTCTCACTCGAGGTTCTCGCCGTGCGACTCGGCGGCTACGCGCTGGATGCTTGCGGTGAGGACACGGAACTGGGCCCTGGGCGCGGGCCAACGGCCCATGAAACGTGCCGGTGGCTGCGCAAGATCGAGGGACTTGCAGACGGTTCGCGGGAAATTCCCGCGCCGCTGCGGGGTGCATTGAGTTCTCTGTTCTGGCGATTGGTCGACACGACCCGCGGCACAGCACTCGGCGAGGTCGACGACGTACAGTGGCTGGGGCCGTTTGCCGCTTGGTGGGCCCTCGTCATCGATAGGCCCGCAATGCTGCTGCAGCTGGCCACCTCCCTGCCGATGATGTCCGAGAGCGCGCTCAACCAATGTTGCGACTGGGCGGAAACACTGAGGCGGGCCGTCTCGTCCTCGGTACCCGACGGCGATTGGTGGAAGGCCGCTGGGCAAGCGCTCGAAGCCCTCAACGCAGGTACGACCGAACTCGCCCAAGCTCTTTCGGATCTTGCCCAGGCGCTCGATGCGTTCCGCGCCGTATCGGGAACGAAACCTCAGCTCGAACAGCAATGCCTCGAACTCGTGCTTGCGGGTGCCAGGCTGCATGCGGCATTGGCAGACCCGGTAAAAGCGCTGCACGCAGCGGGCGAACTGAACGCGGAGGACTCGCTCGCCCGTCGAGCGACGGAAAACGCTCCGCGCGTGGCAACCCTGGTGGCTCGCTCCATCCGTGCGCGAGACTTGTCGATGCTGGACGTCTGGTTCGCTTCGCTGGGGCCGGTTGCATCCGCCCTCTTGGAAGAAGCCGTGCGAGCAGCAATTCGCAGAACGCCACCGCCACCACCGACAGCCAAGAAGAAGGCGCCGAAAATCATCGAGGGTTACGAATTGGTGAAACCCTTGGGCGAGGGCGGGATCGGCTCGGTGTGGCTCGTTCGCAAACCCGGCGCGGATAGACTTTTTGTCCTGAAGATTCCCAAGGCCGAAGCCCTGGCCAGCGCCAATGATGTCGAGCGGGACGGAATTCTTGCATCATTCGTGAAGGAAGCCGAAGCGCTAGCCGGTCTATACCATCCCAATGTCGCCAATATTATCGATCGCGGCGTTTCTGATGACATGCCATTTTTGGTGCTCGAATACTTAATCGGCGCCGATCTCAAGGCATACGCTGCCGCTCACCCGATGTCACTATTCGAATTGCGACAAGTCGTCCTCGATACCTGCGCCGGGCTTGCCGCGCTTCATAGCGCGTCGCTCGTTCACCGGGATATTAAGCCTGCAAACATCTGGCTCCGTCTCCCCCTGGCGGGCGGCGAGAAATTCGACCCCCATCGGCATCGCGACCCGGCGCGAGTTCAGCCTTTAGCGGCCGTCGTCATCGATTTTGGCATGGTACGCGCCGTAAAGGTGGCCCCCGATGCCGGAGGCCGTTTCGTAGCGGGAACTGCCGGCTACATTGCGCCCGAACAAGTCCTAGATCCCGTGGAACTCGACCCGCGTTCGGATGTTTACGCGCTCGCCGGCACCATCTACAACGTGACGACGGGGCGCGCATTTTTCGACGAATTCCAGAATCCGCGCGACCGAATTATCGCCCATATGCAGCGCGATCCATTCGAAGACACCGAGCGTATTCGACCCTTTCCGGCAGCGATGGCAAAGCTCCTGCGCGCCGCAACGACTCAAGATCCGCGCGACCGCCCGTCGCCAATCGAATTTGGCAGGGAGTTTGCGGGGGCTCTGTAGCACGTGCGGCCCTCATCATTGCGCAGAGCACCAACAGCCGGGTTACACACTTGTTACGGACCTTAATTTTTGTATTGACGGCGCGCTCAGGGTCAGCAGCTTTGTTGCTACCCCTTTGAATTGCGCTGTCGAGCCCATTGGGCAAACACTCGATCGCGATGCGGAACCGATTTTGGTGCGAACCGATCAAGCCAATTGCCGTGGCCCAGGCGACGCTTGCCGCGCACCTGTTCCAACCTCATAAAATGAGCTTCGGCCAAGCTCGCGTCTGCCAACGTGACGCTGTGACGTTGGAAGAGATGGGGCACCTGTCGGAGTTTGTCAACGCGTGCCAAATGCATATGATCGATGAGGTAAAGCTCGCCATGTACGGCGACCTTGCCGTCATCTACCAGCACAGCGTAGATATCGATGTCGACCAGCGTGTATCTAGCTTCGGTCTGAATTCGACCGAGCAGCTCGGCACCCTCCAATATCGAATGGTCCCGATGCCCGCTCATCATGTTTCCGTATACGAACAGGCGGACTCTATTCGGCGCAGTCATGTGGTTTCTTTCGGCGGTCGCATGGCCTTGTCTGTTCAAAGGCATAGCATACCCCGAGCACCTGATGGCCTGCTGCCCCATCTCGGACACCAAAAACGTGCAGCCTCCAAGTCATATCACGCTTGCTTGCCAGAGATGTCGGGTCTTGCACACCTGCTCATGTGAGATTCCTTGCGAACAGAGAGTGACGGTGTGTCCCGCGGATACCACTTGTACGTCAGCCGACGACGGGTCCGGACTGGTCTGCCTATAAGGCAATGCCGTCAAGGTATAGTGCAACGCAAAGGCTGATTTGACCGGCGCAGCGGTACTAAATTCAAACTATCGGTAAAGGCGGATTGACGCGGAGGCCAACACCCCGTATTTCGGTCTCGATGGGGTCGATCAACTCATTCATTCCAGGCTTATGCTGGGGCGCGAAGAGGGACACTGCGAACTTATTGGAGATTTGCTGTGTCGTTCAATAGTCAAGTTATCAGGAGAATGGCAGCGTACGCGGGTGCGATTGGCGCTTCGATATTGTGCCTTTGGGTGCTGTGGGATCTTTGGAAGGCGGATTTGAGATTTCCTTTAGTCTCGATGGATGGCGACGCCATATTTGCCGAAGGGGTATTTTTCAAGGGGATGATTGACAATCCGTGGTACCTCGACAATAAGTGGTTGGGTGCGCCATTCGGGCTTAACATGCGGGATTTTCCAATTCCAGAATTGTTGGTACTTAGCGTTGCAAAGGCGCTCACGTTCTTCACGAAAAACCACAATCTGATTCGC
>PMCK01000627.1 GCA_003154095.1 Myxococcales bacterium
AATGCAAAGACGATGCCGGATGGGCGAGGGCGCTATCGCTCTTGTGAAATCGGATTACGCGAGATTTGGCCACGGAATTTCCGTAACTTCCAGGACAAGCCACGGTAGCCGTGAAATACGATGGCTCTTGGCCTTTGACCTTTTGGGTGGCGCCCTAGGCTTTGGATCCTGGGGTCGTGGCGGCGCCTGGAATCCAGTTGTCTCCGGCAAACTTGTCGGTTCCGTTCCGGTGTGGCCGAAGAAATAGCTTCGATGTCACAAGCCGTCCGGTACGACGTGCAGATTAGGCAAAATGTAGGCTCATCAAATATCACGGATTGATCGTGAACCACATTCGTGGACGAACTGTTTTCGTTCAGTCAACAGCGGGCAATCAGCTCCTATTGTTCGAACAGTAATTTGTATATTTACGGGACCAGGCACTAGACATTGAGTCTAAGGACACTCACAATTACATAGGAACAGGTATCCGAGCAAATAGGAGGTCAAGCCACTTCATAGCAAGTGAAGCCCGAAGTTAAGTCACGCCACAGCGAAGACAAGTGAAAAGGAGGCCATCCCAACCGATGAGAGCGACCGCGGCCTCCGCCTAGGCCCTTTTCGAGTTCGTGCCCATATTTCCAGTAGTTTGTTTGGGTTCCTCGGAAAGAACAAGGCTTAGGTCTATTTACCGATCGATGGCGTTCACGTGGCCAGGACGTTCTCCGAATACCTTTACGTAATACTCTGGCATCGGTGGTCTGGTCGTGCCGGGTGTGCTGACCATAACTGACCGCGCAGTTTGGAATTCATGTCTTTAGACTGCGTTTGCAGTCTTTCGCACGATCGATTGTGGCGATATCAATTCGGGCCTGGGCGCGAAGCTGCGCAACACCTGCGGCAAGACGTGGCTGTAGAATAGCTTCCACCCGCCGCAGAGGTAGCTTAGGTTGCCTTCACCTTCACGCGTCCGGAGAATGCGAGTACGTGGGCATTCACCCCAGCAGAGCTTCAGATATGCGCACGACCGGCATTCGGATGGCAGTGAGTTGTGCTTATTTAGCCCAAATTCAAGTTGTTTCAGGGAGAAGACCATCTCTGCAAGCGAGCTGTCGCCGAGCTTGCCGATTTGGTACTCGGGGTACACGAAATGATCGCAAGAATAGACGCGCCCGTCATTTTCGAGAGCAATGTTTTTGCCGCATATTGGGCTGCTCGTGCAGATCATTGCCGGTTTGCCCTTGAGCTGTGCAAACATTGTTTCAAACAGGTTGATCTTGATCCTTCCCTGATCATGAGCACGCCATTCATCGAACACTTGGGACAGAAACTCCCCCCAGTCGTCCGGATCGACGCTCCAATCCGTCACTACTGACATCGGATGTCCCGGCCGGGCTCGCGGGCTCTCGGCATTCACGAGCTGGCTTTCCGGTAGGTGGTCTGGGGCGAGCCGTTCGAATTGGCGCGGCTCCACGCAAGGGATGAATTGCATGTAGTGAGTGCCGACCTCATCGCGTAGGAAGCGATAGACATCGAGCGGGTGGCGAGCATTCTTGCGGTTGACGGTTGTTAGCGTGCTAAAGGGTATCCCGAATTGTTTCAACAGCCGAGCCGCAGCAAACACTTTGTCGAAACTCGGAGCACCCCGCTTGGTGGGGCGATAAAAATCGTGAAGTTCTCGGGGACCATCGAGGCTCAGGCCGACAAGGAAATCATTGTCGGCGAGAAAAGCACACCAATTGGCGTCGAGCAGCGTGCCGTTGGTTTGCAGGTCGTTGGAGATACGGCGGCCGACCGGGATGTGCTTCTTCTGTAACTCCACTACCTTTTGAAAAAATGAAAGGCCCATCAGCGTGGGCTCTCCGCCATGCCAAGTGAAGATGATCTCCTCGACATCCTGCGCCGCAATGTATTCGACAATGAATCGCTCAAGTATCTCGTCTTTTATGCGTTGATTCTTCTTTTGATTGAGCAATTCCTCCTTGCTCAGATAATAACAATAGGCACAATCAAGGTTGCACGCGGATCCGATTGGCTTAATCGTCGTATGAAAGCACCGCTCGACTCCATCGGCGCGCGCGCCGAAACCCGCATCCAAGTACGTTTGCACCGCTTCGGGTCTGATATTAAGTCGGGCGGCGGCGTCCTTGACCTCTCGAGTGTAATCCGTCATGAAATCCTTTCAAAACAGGCTCAACCACTGGCGGCGAGCGCCGAGCGTGTGGCCACGGGGCTAAGTTCCAACCAAGCTTCGGTGGCCGCGGCGTGTTCAGGGGAGCGGGCATCGCGAACGCCAAACACTCGCCCTGTCTGCATGGAGTTCCAAAGCGCCATATTGGTTCTCGTGAAGGCTCGAAGCTGAGCCGAGCTTGTTTCATCGGTCGCGTCCAAGCTGCTTGCCCGAAGTACGTGGTCGCTCAACGCGAGTTGCGATTCTAGATATTCCACGCAACGCAATCGGCAGCGTTCTGAGACTTCAGCGATAGCGATGAGCACAGGAGCCAGCGACATGATCATAAAGCCTTCCGTCGGGATTCGAGCCATGGATGCAGGCTGCGAGAACAACTCTGGTTCCAGCAATTGGAATACGGCGTTTCCCCAGAATCGTTTGTCCTGAAGAAGATTGCGCCGTCGCTCGGCAAGCGCACTTTTTGCCTCCTTGTCGACTACGACCGAATTTCGAATCAGTGGTAGTGAGTTGGAATTGGTCCCATGCTGAATACAACCCGCGCCCGAGAAATCGGCGTCGATCTGGCGCTCAGCAAGCACGAGATGTTGTAGTCTGTCCGGCACCAACGGATCGAGCGGCACGGCGCGGCAACCCACCGGCTTACGATTGGCGTGAATGGTGCAGCGTCCGTCATATCCTAGTGCTGCGCAGCGGTCGAGACCCGGTGTGTCAAATCCTTGAGTGGCTAGCAAGATGTCATAATCAGACTCACCGGGCCCAGGTACGCTATGGAGATATGCCCTCGCTATCTCCTCGAATGCAGCACAATCTGCGTCGTTCGCCGCAACCATGGCATCACCGTGGCCGAGGAAATCCCCAGGGCGCGGCCGTTCCATCCTTCGAATACCCAAACAACCGATGAATCGATTCTGGTGGTAGAAAAGTTCGGGCAATGAAAATGCCGGGGCACAATTGCAACATTTGCCGCAAGCCGAGCAATGAAGCGACCAGGTGTCACCCCGCATATGCGATGTGCGTCGCAGCATGGGCGCCCCTCCTAATAATAGCCCCTCGGTCGCAGTGGCTCTACGCCGCCGACGCTCGTCAGGTAGTCGAGCCACTCGTTATAGAGCCTGCTAGCGAGCCAGGGATGCTCACTTGAGACATCCCGGGTCTCCCCGCGGTCGTACGCAACATGAAACAGCTCCCAATGGCCGTCGGGAGGTCCAAAAGGAGGTTCCGTCCAACGGGCTTTCCACTGTCCGTCGGCGCTGTAGATATAGGCTCGTCCGTACGATTCATCTCCGAACGGATGCACATGAATCGGCCCGAAATCTTGCCCTGCCAACGCAGGCAACAGCGATCGACCCGTGATGGGATACACGTAACGACCTTTGTAGACGACCTTGCCTCGGTTCAGGTTTGCTCCAGTCGTCGGGTCCACTTGAGCAGGTGCGGGTTCAAAAGGTGGAGTGACGCCCGCAAGCGCAAGGAAAGTCGCGGTATCGTCGGTTACGTGCGTAAAGGATCGAAATGGAGGCAGCGGCTCTCGCTGACCAGGCAAATGCACGATAGCGGGCACGGAAACGCCGCCCTCACCGAGCGAGCCCTTTTCTTGCGCGAGGGGCGTTGCGCTGACTTCGGCCCATCGCAAACCGTATTGGAGCCGACGCGCCGCTTGCAAGCCGTTATCCGCCCCTAATGTTTCGTACACGCCTGGGCTCGCGTAGGCTTCATCGGTTGCCTTCGGATCGGCACCGGAATCGATTGGCCAGCCTTCGGCACCGTTGTCCGAGTGAAACAAAATGAATGTGGACTCGTATTCGCCAATATCCTTCAAGTGTTGGATCAGTAACCCGATGTTATGGTCCAGATTCGACACCATACCGGCGAAGACCTCCATGTACTTCGCCTGCGCCTTTTTTTCGAGGTCGGTCAAGCTATTCCATTTCTTATTCACGAAACCAGCGCGGTAATCCACGTAGCCGTCCTCGGCGCTGTGCACGGCACTAATATACTTCGCATCGGCCGTGCCGTTGTTGGGTGTTGCAGGTGACTGTGTCAACGACTCTGGCGCCGTAGGGCTTGGTGTTAGCCAACTGGGGATAATGCCGTGGCGCTTCAGCCGGGCAATGCGTGCCTCGCGAATTGCATCATAGCCCTGGTCGTATTTGCCCTTGTACTGGCTCAGCCAGGGCTCAGGCACCTGGAGCGGCCAATGCGGTGAAGTGTATGCAGCATAAGCAAAAAATGGTCTCCCATCGGCGTGATTGGAATCGATAAATTGAATCAGGCGCTGAGTGTAAAAATCCGTGGAATAGAAGATTGGAGGATTGCCACCGGTACCGCCGGGCTGCCCCGGTTGCCCTGGTTGAACGTATGCGCCGTCCTCGGTGTAGTTTTTGGAGCCGGCAGCTTCATGGGCGAAGTGATTGCTCGCTGCGCCGCCAAGCAGCGTGTAGCTCCGCTCGAACCCCCACTGATCCGCAGTTTTGCCAGATGCGCCATTGCTGCCGACGATACCCGAGCCGATATGCCACTTGCCGGCGATATACGTATGATAACCTGCATCCTGGAGGAGTTCCGCGACGGACAGCGCTCGATCATTCAGATAGCCTTCATAACCCGGCAGGCCCTTGCGTTCGTCGTTTGGCGCGCCCATCGTCCCTTCGCCCACCAAGTGGTGATCGGTGCCAGATATGAGCATTGACCGCGTAATTGCGCTCACTGTGCCGGCATGATGATTCGTCAAAATTCGCCCATTTTCGACCAATGCATCCAGGTTGGGAGTATCAATCTCGCCCCCGAACGCGTGAATATCCGAATAACCGAGATCATCGGCAACAATGAGAACAATGTTGGGTCGTTCCTTGTGAGGGCGCCGAGGCGGTCCGTACTTCGCGTCGGGTTGTTCAGAACCCGCAACGGAAACAGGCGCATCCCCTCGAGAGATCGAGCGAGCTGAAAGTGCAGTTGTGTTGCTTGCCACATTCGAGGAGTCGGAATCAGCAGCGCTCTTGTTCGCAGCTGACGTTACGTCGCCGCAACCGAGTGGTGCACTCGCAAGCAAGCTGCACAACACCGAGGAACTTAAAACCATGGGCTTCTTCATAGCTTTCAGACCTTTCTTTGCGTTGCGGACGTTAATGTCTGTTATAGCAGAGGTTGTCAAGTGACTTCGTGAAACAGCTTGGCGAGGGGAAAAGGCCGCAGCACGTTTTGCAATACGAGGTCATCATCTAGTGACATTTCTTTGCTTGAAGTTACGAAACGTTCAAATATTGTTGGCGAACTGTGGGCACTTTCGGCAGATAAGCGGCAATGTTTCGCACTAATCGAGTGATCACCGTGAGGTGACGAAACGGAGTCACGTTTCCGCACGAGTTACGAATGAGGGGTTTCGCAATCATAAGCTTGGGGACCAATCTGACGACCACGGTGCGCTTCAACGCCCCTCCAATTACCGTATTCTAATATAACAGACACAAATCCACTTCAGCGCTACCGGCTCTTTCCGATGGGCCGACCGCTAATTGGAACCTTCGGCACGTTGCCAGGCCAAAGCTTCCGAAACATTAGTTAGCTGTCGAGATGACTCGTAAGTGATGTTTCGGCGAGCTATTCTCCTTTAGCGACACAATGTCGCTGCGTTGTTTCGCCAAGATGCGAGTCGTTGAAGAATTCCTTCAGGCGAGCCTATTGATCGCAACCTCGTTAGCAGTGGAGATAAGTGCCTAATGACCGCTCCAGTTTCGATTTTGCATGAGGACAATACGGGGACACATGCTCGGATTCGGAATGATTTTCCTGCGCTTCACCAGCGGGTCAATGGAAAACGCCTAGTCTATCTCGATAGCGCTGCGACGGCTTTCAAACCTCGCTGCGTAATTGAGGCCGTACGAGATGTTTGGGAACGCGATTGTGCGAACATTCACCGCGGCGTGCACACACTTTCACAGCGGGCGACTCAGCGATATGAGGATGCGCGCGTGAAGATCGGCCGATTCATTGGCACCGATGACCGGCGAGAGCTTGTATTCGTTCGTGGCGCAACCGAGGCTATCAACTTAGTGGCGCATAGCTACGCGCTACCGCGGCTTGGCCTAGGGGACGAGATTGTCATAACTGGTCTTGAACATCACGCCAATATTGTACCGTGGCAAGTCGTTCGTGACCGGACTGGCGCTACGCTCAAAGTCGTTCCCGTGTCGATTTCGGGCGAGGTAGCGCTTTCGGCCGTCGAGCAGCAGCTCAGTTCCAAGACGAAAATTGTCGCATTGGCTCACGTGTCGAATGCACTAGGCACAATCCTTCGTGTCAAGGAAATCGTGAATCGGGCACATGCCCTAGGCGCGGTTGTCTTGGTTGATGGTGCACAAGCCGTTCCGCATCTGCCGGTTAACGTTATGGACCTTGGTTGTGATTTTTACGTTTTCAGTGGTCACAAGCTCTACGGTCCCGATGGTACGGGCGTACTGTTCGCGCGACGCGAATTGCTTGAAAGTATGGTGCCCTACCAGACGGGCGGGGACATGATACTAAGCGTAACTTTCGAGAAGACCCTATATAACGAGCTCCCAGCGCGATTCGAGGCGGGAACACCGAATATTTCTGGGGCCGTTGGTCTCGCCGCAGCCATTGATTTCATTAGCGACGTCGGACTGGAATGGATATTCCGACATGAACAGCTACTCTTGAAGTTTGCCCAAGAGAAATTGTCGAAGATCGAAGGTTTGCGCTTCATCGGGACAGCAAGCGACAAAGTCGGAGTAATATCCTTTGTGTTGGAGGGTGTTCACGCGCACGATATTGGGACGATTCTTGACGCTGAGGGGATTGCGATTCGCACAGGGCATCACTGTGCTCAACCAGTCGTCGAACGCATGGGCGTTGCAGCGACGGCACGAGCCTCCCTAGGCATGTACAACGACGAAAGTGACATCGTTGCCTTGGCAGAAGGCATCCAGCGCGTCAAGCAGATGCTTGGCTGATGTCCAAACATCGCACGGAAACGTACGAGTTCGGCCGGTGACGTCACTCCAAATTGCGCTTCTGGTTGCGTGAATCGAATCGGGCGAAGTAGTTTCTGGGCGCCACGAGGAGTCACTTCTTCTGTTTCAACTCCATCTTACAAAGTGGACATTGGCGATTGCCTTCGTTCAATTGAGCCCAATGCACCAGCCCCATGTCACAATACCAGGCACCTGTGGGTAATTGGGCGGGGCGCACAGGCGGCTTGATTTGCTTGCCTTCGGCAGGTATTTCGAGCGTGTCTGCTTTGGTTGGTTCAGTTGACTTGGCCGAGCTGGCAGCGGGGGCCTCACGTTCCGGCAGTGCTTGACTCTTGCCGCAAGAAATTGCCGCGCAGAAGTAAGTTAGCAACAAACAAGGAGGTGCAATTGCCGGCGCGCGCGATCTGCGTTGGCGAGCATTCGTTGTAGCGCGATTGGGGAGGTCAGGCTCCGCTCTCATAAGGGCCTCGGCACTCGTTTGGTGCCCATGGGTTGATTGACATGTCGAGTGGGCCCATCATAAGAGCTCATGATGTCTCCACCCGCAGCGGCGTCGGCCGGATCGGTTCAATGGTATGCAATGTGCTGAGTCTGACCTTGAGCATGGGCATGTGACAATAGCAAATGCAATGCCTGATGGTCGCACCGAGGTTCTTGGAGACTGTTAGTGCGCAACGCAATGTTCACCCGTACCCGGTCACCGTCGACGGCTGTCGTTTCTACCGTGGCGGAGCACGGGTTAGGTCCAGGACCCGTGATTGTTGGTGGTTCCAAACGCAGCCTTAGGCCGAAAGGCGTACGGCATCCGTTATACTGGAACACCAGGAGTAGTCGAAAAGTGCGGGGCGCTGCTTTTCGGTTATGACCCGGAACTCCCAAGAGGCCCACAGAAGCGCCGATTGAGCCGCACACAAGTTGCCTAATGACTAGGGCAAAAATGGCTTTGGGGCTTGGCAATGNNAACTCCCCCGCATGAGGGCTCGTTAAATTAAACTCTATCGCAAGCTCAAACGCTACGGTCACGACCGCACATTCATGCTTTTGGGTGGGCGAGCCGCCTGGGTCAATGCTGGAGGTGAGCTTGCCAAAGTGCCGAGCAAATCTTCACCGATGAGCTTTACAGTTAGGAACATCCATGACGTCGGCAATGCATCGCATCAAACCTTCCCTGTTTCGAACGTTCGCAAAGCCCGCCGCCGAGCTCGACCTCAGCCTGTTTGATCCGCTGCGAGTTTACAGCAATCCGGAGCTATCTACCGAGGTCCGGCCCACCTACATTGACAACTTTGCGACTACGCCACTTGACCCACGCGTTTTGAAATCGATGCTCCCATTTTTGACGGACCACTTTGGAAATGCGGCTGCTGTGTCAAACGCCTTTGGTCAGTATGCTCATACCGTGGTCGAGCAGGCGCGTGACACTATTCGACGATTCGTGGGCGGCCAAACGGATGGCACCGTACTGTTCACGTCGGGAGCTACGGAAAGTAACAACTTGGCCATTCGAGGGATCGCCGAATTTTGGGCTGACGTCGGTAGACACATTGTCACCACGCAGATTGAGCACAAATCAGTGCTTGAACCCTGTCGCTGGCTGGAACGCCATGGCTACTCGGTGACTTACGTTCCAGTGAGCAAAGAAGGCATGGTTGACCCAGACGACGTCATTCGGTCAATAAGAGAGGACACCATTCTTGTCAGCGTCATGTTGGCTAATAATGAAGTGGGCACCATCCAACCTTTGAAGGAAATTGGACGACAGACTCGCGAGAGGGGGATGTTGTTTCACTCGGATGCCACTCAGGGTCTTGGAAAGACGGAATTCGATGCGCAATTGATGTTTGTTGATTTGGTGTCGCTTTCGGCGCACAAACTCTACGGTCCCAAAGGAGTGGGGGCTCTGTATGTAGCAGCTCCCGATGCGTCGAATATATTGGCGCCGCAGACTATGGGTGGGTATCAGGAATGGGGACTACGATCGGGTACCCACAACGTTCCAGGTATTGTAGGGCTTGCTAGGGCCTGTGAATTGTTCGGTCAGGAAGGGGCGAAGGAGCGGCAACGCATTCGAGAGCTTCGGGACGCGCTTCGTAGCGCGCTAGAGCGAACAATTGACGGCGTAAGAATTAATGGAAGCTTGGCAGCCGCAATTCCAGGTGCTCTCAATCTGTCGATAGCCGGCATTCGAAGTTCGGCACTACTGGAGCGCATCCCTGAGATTGGCATTTCCAGCGCTGCAGCTTGCGGTGGTAAGTCGGGGGAAAGTCACGTTTTGGCCGCGATGAGGCTGCCCATCGCACAAATTCGCTCCGCACTGCGTTTTGGAATTGGACGATTCAATACTGAGGAAGATGTCGAATACGTTACGCAGCGAGTTGAGTCTGTGGTTAGGTGGATACGCTCCCAGAAGGCCTTCGGAACCGCTTAGAGCTGTCGTGTATCGCCCTAATGACGCCGACCACGGGAAGGACGAAGTTGACACCGATGTTCGAACTGAAAAACGCGAATTCCGCAATGTCCAGTCCGCAAGACCCTAATGAAAGTAGTTCCTTGCTGCGCGTAGCCATTGCATCAAGCGACGGTAGAATCGTCGATGAACATTTTGGCAGCACGCTTCAATTCGTGATAGTTGAGACAAACGGTCACGTTACGCGTTTCTTGGAGACCCGCGCAAACGCACCTCCTTGCGGTGACGGGCGACACGCGCCTGGGCAATTGGAACAAAGCGTTGCACTCCTTGCGGACTGCAATGTTCTTCTCGCAGTCAGAGCGGGCCCGCCCGCTGTTGCACTGCTCGAACGACAAGGTACTAGTGTCATTCAAGGAAGCACTTCAATAGCTGACGCTTTGCTTCGTCTACCAACGCACAACTTATAGAACTAAGGGGACGCCTCCCAGCCGGTAATGCCATGCTTGCCGTCGCAACCTGGGAAGTCGGTGACCTGTACGTTAGATCTTCATGCGTGACCTGTACATCCGTCGTTGTGACGTTTCGATTGTGTGGATTGTTCGGGCCCATGCCCCAAACGCGGCGTTCTGAAAAGTCGAATCAGGATTGACGGGTCTAGGCGCGCGCCGAGCGGGACGTTGTCACGTGCCATTGGGTCCGCGCGCAATGGACAGCTGCTTTGCAGGCCAAAGCCGTACCATGAGCGCGGCTAGTGCAGCACTCGCCGCGAAGAGGCTAACGCCCCGCCACCCTGCAACGGTTAGGGCCAAGCTGCCCAGTGAAGAGCCGCTTGCCATTCCGATGAACATTGCGCCGATAAATATCGCGTTGAGGCGGCTGCGTGCGGACGGTTCGAGGCCGTAAATGATGCTTTGATGCGAGATGACGCTAGCTTGCATGCCAAGATCAAAGACAAGAGTGCCCGCAACCAGGAGCCCGAGACTTTCGGGAGCGACGGCAAAAGCTGCAAAGCTTGCGAACACCAGCAGCGCACCTACTCGTGCGACAAGTTCTGGCCCTTTGCGATCGGCGATACCGCCTGCGATAGGTGCAATTAAAGCACCCGCTGCTCCGGCCAGCCCGAAGGCTCCAGCTATTGAGCTCCCATAGCTGAATGGCGGTTGAGCTAACATGATCGCCAATGTCGACCAGAATGCGCTGAATGCTGCACTGAGCAAGAGCTGTGCAAAAGCGGCACGCCGTAAGCCGGCATGACGACGCCACAGTGTGAAGAGCGAACCCAGTAACGCAGAATATGCGAGATCCGTCGTTGGAGCG
The DNA here is from genome assembly GCA_003154095.1 of Myxococcales bacterium. Classification (GTDB taxonomy): domain Bacteria; phylum Myxococcota_A; class Polyangia; order Polyangiales; family Polyangiaceae; genus FEN-1139. The sequence continues at coordinate 10,889 of PMCK01000627.1, forward strand.
AACTTCGGCAATCGGCGGACAGTGACGAGGTAAAGCAAGCCGATGGCAAGCGCGGCCAGCACGAACATGGTGCGCCAACCGAATCTCTCAGTGACATAGCCGCTTACCACCCGTGAAAGGAGGATGCCCAGCAAGAGTCCGGTCATCACGCTTCCGACGGTTTTCCCTCGACTGGCCTGCGGCGCGAGGACAGCGGCCGCAGGCACGCAGTCTTGTGCCAGAGAAGCTGTAAGTCCAACGACGACGCTAAGAGCGCCTAACTGCACTAAGGATTGTGCCGCGGCAATTGCCAATAGTCCGACGCCGAGCAAGAGCATTTTGCCAAGAATGACCTTGCGACGGTCGATACGGTCACCAATCGGGGACAGTAGCAGAATGCCCGCCGCGTAGCCGAGTTGTGTCAATGTCGGCACACGCCCGATTGCCGTTGGACCGACGCGAAACTCGTCGGCCAGCGTTTTCAACATCGGTTGATTATAATAGAGCGACGCGACCCCAAGTCCCGCGCCACAAGCGAGTAGCAAGACCAATGAGTTGTCTAGCGTGACGGCGGATGCGGTTGTCACGCCGGTAGCAGCGGTTTGGGAATTCATGTGCGAGGGCGAAGGTGTCACGATGGCGGCGAATTGTGAAACGTGGGCGACGGCTGTGCCAGCAATACCGAACCCCGTGCCGGCTAACGGCCATGCCAAGGTCAACGGTTGGACAACTAAACTGCTTCAGTATTCATGTCCCCTGGCGGTGCAGTTTCGGAACTCTACGACACGATTGAGACGACTACCTTCCGTTCATGGCGAGGGCCGTCGAATTCGCAAAAAAACACGTTTTGCCAATTTCCGAGGCAAAGCCCGCCGTCAATAACGGGTACCGTTTCCGAGGGGCCGACGATAGCACCCTTTATGTGAGCGGTAGCATTATCATTGACACAATCATGCGACCAACCGTCATCCTCGACCACCAATTTTGCGAGCGCGCGCAATAGATCCGAACCGATGTGGAGATTATCATTTTCATTGATGGCAATTGCCGCCGTCGCATGTGGCGTAAAAATAGTGAGCTGACCTTCCGATACACCTGAATCGCGTAGTGCTTCAGTCACATTACGCGTGATATCGATAACTTGATGCTTGTCTTGGGTTCCGAAAGAGAATATCTTAGAATAGTGGGTCATATTGAGTTCTAGTCTGAGAATGAGCCGCGATGTTGCAACTGCAACGAACAGCCCCGCGACTAAACCACGCAAGGACAGTTCGCCTCCTTGCACTACGATCGATGGCACCTGGTCCAAACCAAGGGAGACTTCCTTTGACGCAACCTCGTTCGAATTGGATTCAATGTTTCAGGTGGGAATGCATTTTGGCCACGGCACTAGGCTACATTTTGTTGCCGTAGCAATCCCAACAAGGCATCGACGCGATTGGTCTTCTCCCAAGCGAATTCATCCCGACCAAAATGTCCGTGATATGCCGTGTGGCGATAAATCGGTTTGAGGAGATCAAGCGCCTCGATAATCGCCTTCGGTCGCAAGTCGAAAACTGCTTGGACGACATCCGATAGCAGTGCATCGGTGGCTGTACCGGTGCGGAATGTATCAATTTTGACTGATACCGGTCGAGCGACACCAATGGCGTAGGCAAGCTGCACTTCAACACGCTTTGCCAGTTGCGCAGCAACGAGATTTTTCGCAATCCAGCGGGCGGCATAGGCGGCACTTCGATCTACCTTGGAAGGATCTTTGCCCGAGAATGCCCCTCCGCCATGGCGACCAGCACCTCCGTAAGTGTCTACAATGATCTTTCGCCCGGTGAGCCCCGTGTCCCCATGAGGACCTCCCACCTCGAAGCGACCGGTAGGGTTAATGTGCCAGATAGTATCGGAGTCGACCTGAACATCGCTCGCCGCATTGATGACCCGCGTTCCAGCGCTCACAAAATCTCTTCGAATTGTGTCAAGCGACACGTCCGGCGAGTGCTGAGTCGAAATAACCACAGTGTGTATCCGCTTGGGGCGATCACCCTCGTATTCAACAGTCACTTGACTCTTCCCGTCGGGCCGCAGATAGTTCAACTCCCTCTGCTCGCGCAGCCGCGCCTGTTCAATTACCAACTTGTGCGCCAAAACTATTGGCAGCGGCAGTAACTCGGGGGTCTCGTCCACCGCGTAACCGAACATCAGACCCTGGACGCCCGCGCCCTGTTCGTCGTGTAGGCCGCGTCCTTCGTCGACCCCCTGTGCTATGTCCGGTGACTGCTTGTGTAATGCGACCAAAATGCCAACGGACTCCGCCTCGAACCCCACGCCTTGGCTGGTATAGCCAATTTCTCGAATTGTCTGCCGCACAACGTCTTGCACATCGACAACTCCCTTGCTGGTTACTTCTCCTGCTACTACCACTTGACCGGTCGTCACGAGAGTTTCACAAGCGACACGACTTCTGGGGTCTTGGACAAGAAACGCATCAAGAATGGCGTCACTGATTTGATCAGCCACCTTGTCGGGGTGACCTTTGCTGACAGACTCGGAAGTGAACAGAGATCGGGACATATGTATTCCTACAGGAGTTCCTTGAATTTGAACGATAGACGGTTCGCGCCCGTGACCAATCACGGGTCATCAAAGCAGTGTCCATTATAACAGACTAAATCAGTAGATCCAGGCGCGAAGGCCATTTCTCGATTCGTAGCGCTTGCGGCCAAGCAAGTGTCTGTTATATTGGACACATGGCCCAACTCCAGATAGCTCAAATTTCTAGGCCGCGCCCCCGGCGCGTATTGGTCGTTGGTGGTCTGGCCCGCCTGCAACCGCAGTATCGCGATTGCGCAGGAGACGTCAGGGTTGACGTGGAAAACGCCAATTCTCAAAGGCTAAGACATTCAATTGGGTCGGCGGATGCGGTGTTAGTGGTGGTCCCGAATGTATCCCATGCCGCAGTCGATCGGGTTCGTCGGCAAGCACGTCGATTTGGCGTTCCCGTCGCCCGCGCGGCCAGCGCTGGTGTTGGAGAAGTGTCCCGCCTGATTCAGGAATTGGCGTATCGGTAGAGGCAGATTCCTGATACCTGACGGCGGCCCGAACGTGCTTGACAGGCAATTAGTTGTATAATACAATAATTGTACCTTGCAACAAAAGGCAGTCTTTTCGAATAATACGCCAGTTGGCGCATTTCGCCGGGACCTTCGCGTGTTGGAACGAGAGCTTTTGTTCCAATTGGAGGGGGAGACCGCGTGCTGCGGGGTCACGCTTGCGCAATGCCATGCGCTGCTAGAGCTGTCGTTCTCAGAATTCTCTCTCAGCGGCCTGGCCGCCGCCGTCGATCTGGACGTCAGCACGCTTAGCCGCACCGTCGAAGGACTGGTTAAGGCCCGACTGGTGGAGCGCACTCAGGATTTGGCAGACCGCCGCTCAGTGCGCCTTGTGCTTTCAGCAGCAGGACGCATGAAGGTTGCTGCTATCGACGAGATGTGCAACCGGTATTACACCGGGCTGTTCGAAGAACTGAGCGAGAAAGACCAGCGTTGCATCGTCCGTGCAGTGGGACTCTTGGCTCATACGATGCGGAGCCGCCGGCGCGTAACGAACGGTCAACAATCTTGCTGCTCGACGCCGCAGCGGTCTAACCAGCAACGCCGACCCGCAAGACCACGTAAGGCCGAAAAGGAGGGCTCGAAATGAACCAAGGACGCTGTGAATGCGGCGACAAGCCGCAGGGAGATAGCACACAAGCGACGGAACAATCCGCGCGTGTGACGGGGACGCTCAACACGACGATTACCTGGCGGGACGTGCTCGGGGGCTGGGGCGTCCGTTGGGGGTTTCGCAGAATGCGGTACTTGATTGCACCAGGTCTTTACCGGATAGGACAACCTGACTCGAACTCGCCGGTTTTAGTGACCGCCAATTACAAGCTAACGGTTGACGCAGTCCGTCGCTCGTTGATTGGCTTGAACGTCTGGATGCTGGTGCTTGACACGAAAGGTGTGAACGTGTGGTGCGCCGCTGGCAAAGGGACGTTCGGAACTAAGGAACTCGTCCGACGAATCGAGGTGACTAACCTTGCCAATTTCGTCCAGCACCGTAGGCTCGTGCTGCCCCAGTTAGGTGCAGTTGGCGTAGCCGCGCATGACGTGAAGAATGCGACGGGCTTCTTTGTACACTATGGACCTGTTCGGGCCGCGGATATCTCGGCATATTTGGCCGCAGGAATGCGAGCGACGCCAGCAATGCGTCGCGTGACTTTCGACTGGAAAGATCGGCTGACTGTAGCTCCCATGGAGATTGCAGGTGCATTCAAACCCACCCTGATAATAATAGCAACTTTGGCATTGGTGGACATCATTCGCCATCACCGGGTGACTTCTCATCTTGCAATCGATGTCGCGCCGTTCCTCGCTGCTGTACTGACTGGCGGCCTGCTAGTCCCCTTGCTCCTGCCTTGGCTCCCTTCCAGGTCCTTTGCGCTGAAGGGGGCGGTAACAGGCCTGCTGTTGGCGGCTTTGCTACTGTTGTTCTTACCGATGCGCATCGCCGAAGGTGCGGGTACGATACTTCTCGTCCTAGCAATCACCACTTACATGGCCATGGTGTTCACTGGTGCCACCACGTTCACGAGCCTCGCCGGAGTCCGTGTTGAAGTCCGCTGGGCGTTGCCCTTGATTCTGGTATCTGCGGGGGCCGGTGCAATTCTTCGGGTGGCTGGAGTTCTTATCTAGGTGGAGCGAGCTATGCGGTATTTACTGAATGGTCATTCCCTGAACTTGGTTCCCGAACTGTGCAATGGATGCTGTCGCTGTGAGGAAGTCTGTCCCCATGGTGTGTTTTCTTTGGTTCAGCGAAAAGCCGAGATCGTGAACCGTGATGGATGCATGGAGTGTGGTGCCTGTCGTATGAATTGCGCGACAAACGCCATCTCTGTCATATCGGGTGTTGGCTGTGCCCAGCTAGTTATCAATTCGATGCGCCGAAAGAACGGCGCAGGAGTACCTTGTGAGTGTAAGTAAAGGCCCCAAGTGATGAGCTTCCTCGAGAACGTTCGAATCATTTCGGACGAATTGGATCAATATTTGCGCGAGTCCGCTTCGGGAACACCGCGCGTCGTCAACCAGCTCCCGACGCAAGAGATCATCGAGAAACTGGATCTCAAGGCTCATCTTGAAGCGGGAGCGCTCGACGGCAGCAGTCTCGCGGAATTTGTCCATAACTATCTAGATTTGACGGTCCGCCTACATCATCCAGGCAGCCTGGCACATCAGGTTGCGGTGCCACATCCAGCAGCGGCACTGGCGATGTTGGTCGAAGGCATCACCAATAACCCCATGGCCATCTACGAAATGGGCCCGGCAGCGGCAAGCATCGAAGCCTTTGTCGTCGATTGGCTCGTATCGAAGGTTGGCTGGACCTGCGACTCGTACGGGGCCGCACGCGAGCCCAACGTGCCGGGAGCGGGCGGCGTGCTCACCCATGGAGGCTCGCTTGCCAATCTTACCGCCTTGGTAGCTGCGCGAAGTCAATTCGACGACACCATATGGGGGCAGGGATGTCTGGGTGACCTAGCGCTGATTGCTTCTGCGGACAGTCACTATTCTGTGACCCGGGCGGCGGGCATAATGGGGATTGGAGAGGAGAATGTGTATGAATGGACCGTCGATCCTTCGCGGAGCGCAATCTGCGAGAATATCGGTAAGACTTTAGTACGGATTCACGCGGAGAAGAAACGCCCGTTTGCCCTGGTTGCCAGCGCCTGCAGCACGGCTACTGGGTGTTATGAGCCATTACGGGAGATTGCCAAAGTCTGTCGTGAGAATGGCCTGTGGCTGCACGTCGACGGTGCCCATGGGGCGAGCGCATTGCTCAGTGCGAAGCATCGGCAGCGGCTGGACGGCGTTGAGTTGGCGGATTCGCTGACTTGGGATGCGCACAAGCTTCTGCGCACACCAGGACTTTGCACCGCACTACTAGTTCGGGATGCAAAGGCACTCGATACCGCATTCCATCAGGACGCAAGCTATCTCTTTCACAGCAAGCGACAACCAGGTTTCGATTCCATACATCGTACGGTCGAATGCACAAAGGCTGCCCTTGGGTTAAGGCTCCTCGCGGTCCTCGCGGCATTGGGTGAGAAAGGCCTAGCCGAATACATCGAAAGACAATTTGAACTCGCGCTCCAAACGTATAGGCTCTTCTGCGGCATTCCCGGTCTTGAATGTCCCCTGGAACCGCAGTGCAACATTCTCTGTTTCCGGGTGGCGGGCGAGGATGCCTTACAGCTGCGTGTGCGCGATACGCTCCTGGCTGATGGCGATTTCCACCTTTCCACGGCAGTGGTCGGAGAGAGCCGGTACCTGAGAATTGTTATCACGAGTCCGGAAACCAAGCTCACTGACTTGCGGCGACTAGCCTATCGAGTCCTTGAACTTTCAAAAACATGTAACTAACAACAACTGGCTCTGGTGGGAGTGGTCGTGGGCCGAAAACCATCGTATGCGCCCGTGAGAATTCACGGTCCATGGCAGGTCACGGCAAATGGCTGGGCACAGCGCACCACGAAGCGCAATCCGAATGATGAGTTTGCGTGATTGCAATGGGATTGTCGGAGGCATGGCGTCAATTTTGCATCCTGCTTATCGCAATTACGGATCAATATGATCTCTCCAGATCTAAAAAACCGTCGCGCCGGCAAAAGCCTACTGAAACGCCCGCGAGTCTCGGTTCTGAAGCAATGCAGGTAGTACGCGCCCTGCCGACGAACAATAGCAATAGAGGTGCAACCGCCCCTCCGCTCAGGCGCCCAATGTCAGGCGTAAATTTTGGCGAATATGAGCTGTATCAATGCTCGGGGAGTACTATGTCACAAGGATGCGGCGCGCCATCCGACGAAGCTGCCATCTGGACTAAGAACGGCGGGCCATTCGGCGGTCGACTTTTCCGGGGCCCAGCTGCCGTCGAGCACCACGTTTGTCGTACGCCCGCCAACGATTCGAACTTTGACCTCAATTGTGCCACCCTGGAGGCTGCTTCCGCGAACGAGGTAGTTGCCGGTGCTGAGAGCCACTGCTTCAGGTGTTTCATCCCGCGCGACGACCGTCTGTACAACTTGCCCTGCGCTATCAAGAATCGTGTACGGCAAACGAGCGGGTCCACTGAATTGGACCTGAACTGCGGGGTCTGGAATTCCATCGGTGTCCGTGTAGACAACTAGCCAACCCTGATCCGCGGACACGGCAGACTTGGAACTTGGCCCCACGGGCTGTTCAACAACTACCGTATCCGGCCTAGCACAGGCGACCAGTGAGACCAACGAAAGGACTGGCAAAAGCGTAACCCGACAACGATTGAATCTGCAGTTTTCCATGGCTGTTCCTCAGTTTATGAGGCGCGGTACGAGTTTGTAGTACCTTGCGTCCGCTGCCTCAATTAGGATCGTAAGGACGCTGGGACCGTTCGACAAGTGGAACATCAGTTCGCCCAGCAAACATGCACGAATTTAGTGGGTTCCGAATGAGCCCAAGCAACTAGAGTAAACCAATCTGCTATTTTGGATTCTAGGATGGTTCGTAGGATCCATCATATATGATGGTTTTCGACAAGTGGCCCTTGATGCTGTCATGCGACTAATCCCATGAAGCCTGAACGTCAGTGCCCAACGGTGTCAGGACTTTTTCCGACGCCTGAATCAATGAATTCGAGCTTTGCCAAACGACGTCGGAAGGTGGATGTGAATTTCCAGACCAGAACGCACGGAATAAGCGCGATAGCTAAACTGAGTGAATTCGCGATAGGGAATCCCCCATGAGCATATATCAAGCCACTCCCGAGGCTTGCTAGTGCTGCAGTTGCGTTAACCAACGTATCCACTAAGCCCTGGATTCGGCCGCGTTCGCCTGTGCGTAACAGGTCACTGAGAAGGCTAGACCCGGAAACGAAGCAGCAATTCCAGCCCAGACCCACCAAGAAGAGCACCAGAGCTAGCCACAGTGTTCCAGTGTCAAACGGAGCTAAAAGGACCGCAATGGTCAGGATCAGGCTACCCGAAACGATAGCCGTAAGTCGACCAAAACGATCGATTAGCCATCCCACGGCAAAGGACAGCCCGTACATACCTAGAAGGTGTGCAAAGAACACCCATGAGATTTCGACTGTGTCATGGTGACATTCATGCATGAATACGGGTGTGACCGTCATCACCAGATACATCACTAAATGGCCGCAAAGTATGGATCCTACAGCGGGCACGCAGCGGCGGTCGCGCAGAATGTCGTTCAGACTGCGTGCCTTCCCTGCGCCGCTGTCGGCGGGCCCGCCGTTGGTCGAAAGAGCGCCGGCAATGTTGGCGGGATCCGGCCGCAGGAATCCAAACACAATGATAAAACATAATGAAAGCAGGGCGGCCATCATGAACCAGGCCACTGACATGGGTCGAAACCCGTGAACGTTTTCCAATTGCGTGGACAAGCGCATTAAACAGGGCCCGACAAGAGCGCCAGTCGTTCCACCCAAAACTACGAGACTGATGGACTGGGCGCGCCGTTCGGGTGGGTTCGCCTCAGCTGCGGCATAACGACCCATGTCCAACGCGCCACGAGCAAACCCCAGCAAGACCAAGCCAACCAGAAAGCATATGAGATTTTCGTTCAGGACCGCAAAACCCCCGGTCAATGCACCAAAAAGACCTAGAATTTGTCCGAGAGCAAGTCCAGGACGTCGANNCGTCGACCGTAGTAATCCATGAAACGTCCCATTGGCCAAGCCGAGGTTGCCGCACCGACCAACATTAGAGTCATGGGGACGCCTGTCCACAACGTGCTCTTGCCCAGTTGGACAGCAATAATCGAGCTGACACTGAAAAGCAGGACGCTACCCGCGGAGAAAAGGCTCTGAGCGGTGAATAGGACAGCAATTGTGCGACGCCCATAGCGATCGAGCTGTCTTGCATCAACGTAGATTCTTCGGGCCCCTTGTGGGTTTCTTTTTCGCATTATGAGAGTTGGCGCTATTGCCCCAATGATCTGGCAAGAATTGGACCGCCAACCCTTGCCCAAGATCACAACGGCGAGAACTGATTAAGGATCCGGAGGCCATTCCGGGCTCATGAAGTGTAAGGTTTCTCTCCAATTGCGAAAATTATGTGCCGTTCTTGTTCAACTCCCTTTGGACCACGATTCCTCTCGAGTTCACGTTTGAGTGCCTGCCGGAGGCGCCTTTCATCGTTGAGGTCGAAATCCGGCAACTGAGCATCAAATGAACTCTCGAGATGAAAGTCGAGCAAATCGTCCGTATCGTAGAAGTGATCAACCTGCGTACGGGTGTGAACCGATACCGCTCTGAACCCAGTGGACGTGAGCAAGTCCTGGGCTTCCGCAGCCGACAACAGCGGCCGCGCGGCAAGCAGGGATTTTGCTCGCTTTCTTAATCCAGCTGCTAAAATAGCCTGCTGGTGAGCAAGGTGAAATGACCCCGGTCGATCCCTGTCAATGGCCGTGAAGCCAACTTTTCCGCCGGCGCGAAGAACACGATAGATCCCAGTGAGAACAGTCTCTCTGTCATCCAGACAGTGAATAACACTATTGAGAAACGCAGCGTCAAAGCTATCGCTTTCGAGTGCGTCGAGTTCTTCGGCACGCCCCAAATGCACCTGAAAGTGCGCCTGCGCTCTTAGTCGTGCCAATGTTACCCTTAGCGGAACAGGGTCGACTCCAACCACGAGCCCGTGCGTACCAACCAAACCCGCAACATACACGCCTAACAACCCCGTCCCGCAGCCGACATCCAGCACACGCTGCCCATGTCCGATGCCAAGTTCCTGAATGAGCTGCTTGCCATGTTCAAATTGCCTGGTGCTTACGCGATCGTATCGAGCTCTGAGTTCAGGGGAGTCCAGAAGTAAGCTGCCCATCATGCTCCTGACAGTAGGCGCGAACGGTTTCGGCACGCGGCCCGCTTCACCGAAATGAAAGCATGCCCAATGCCATCTTACTCTGACCGGCATTCAGTCCGTCCACCATGAGCGAACGGCGCAAATTGATAAGGTGAATTCGGTGCGCGCTTCCACTGGGCCGCGTTCCGTCACGGTTCCCGGCCATTTACCGGTGTTGACCGTCACAGGATACGGACTGATAAGACAACCGTCTGTGCGTCAATCCGCAGCACCACGAAGACATTCTGGGAGCGTCACTGCGTTTTGAGCCAAGACCGAATCGGAGAGTCCAGCGAAGATCCGTGGATACAAAAGTGATACCAGGCCAGGTCGCAGGTATCGCTAGCGGTCTCCGGGTCAATTGAACTTTCGAAGAACGTACGTGTAAATATCCTCGAGTAGCCTGAGCCCACCTCGATATCCAACGTACGAACTGGAAAGCACGAGTCGCTCCTTGAAGGGCACTGACACCGCCAAAAAATTCCCGCTGAGTTCCTCTGCTAGCTTCTTTTCGAAGATACTTCCAATGATGAGGGGTGGACCGAAATAGTCGGCGCTTCGAATGTCCTCGTGAATCTTGTAACCATCGGTCGAAAACTGGACTTCTGCTTCAATGCCATATTCAAACTGTCGGAAGTACCGAGCAACCGATTGTTGATGCGCTATAGGCGTGGCATCCGTGATGTACTGCGTTGCCGGAACCAGGCCAAAGTCGTTGACCAGAAATCGCGAGATGGCCAACGCATCCGCAGCGTTCGTAACTGTTGAAAAGCGGCGCGACATCGTGCGGTTCTCTAGGAACACGTCGGAGGTGCGTTCAATGTGGTAGTAGTATTCGGTTTCGTGTCGCTCAATTAGGGGATTGAGCTTCCTAGAGTCAACGCCGAGGTGTTGACCAACTTCGCGCAAGAATTTCGACGTTTCTTGGGCACCTATGGGATATGCGGGAATGTGCAAAAACGGCGTACCAAAACGCTCCTCCAATAGCTTAACTGTGGAAAGGCCGAGCCACGGTGAAAGTAACAAGTTCAGTTCTGCATTTGGCACGCGATCTACGTTTGCGATTCCGCGCTGTTCTCCGAAGATCATATTGGGTTCAAGCCCGAGATCTATGGTCAAGTTCTCAAGCTCCCGAATGTTTCCAATCCAGAATGGGTCGTAGGATGGAACGGGTCCCCAAATATTCACGAGGCCCTTCTGTACGCTACCACGGGGTTTGGGCACGAGATACTGTTCAATGATGGCATTGACGACCCACTCATGGCCCTCTAGGTTATTGCCTTTGAAGCCCGGAGTTGCCACGAAGACTACTGGTTTGGCAGCATCCTTAAGGTTGCGAACGACATTTGCGATATCATCGCCGACCAGCTCTGCTGTGCAACCCGTGAGCACGACAAATATGTCGCCGTCGATGACCTTGAGCGCATTTGAGAGCGTTTCTTCTAGTTTCGACTCCCCGCCGAAAACTGTTTCAGTCTCGGAAACGTTCGAGCAAGGATATACATGTGGCGAGATATAGCCAGAGTCACCATTGCTACCCGCGATTCCGATTGCCAGTTTCGCCGCGCAGCCTGGCCCAGCGTGGAGCACCGGCACGCCACGATGGATACCTTGCACCGTTTGCATGGCCCCGAGCGCGCAGACATACCTAGGTTGGTCCAGGAGCTTAGCCAACTTTGCTGTTCCCCTGAACGGCAAAGTGGTTTGGTCGCTGCTCGAGCCACCACTCAGTGTAGGGAAGCTTAACACGCTTCTTGAGATTATCAGTAAGACTTCGATTCGTTACAACATCGAGGATTGACTGCGCGAAATTGTAAAGACCGCGGTAACCAAATATGGCGTATTCATCGTAAAGGCAGAGCGCGGGGATTCCGAGTTTCATGGCCCAGACGGTTGAACCCACGTGCCTTGAAAAGAATACATCGGGCTTTTCAGTTGCGAGGAGGTTGACAAGCTCGTGATTTTGCAGATCGCTCACGGAAAGCCCAAAGTCATTAGGCGAGTGACTCAGGAGATACTCAAAAGCTGCGGGTATGTGACCGTCGTCATATTGCTTGTCAAAATGCCAAGCCGCCGCGTGCACAATCTCAATGCCCAATTCCTGTAGTGCGCGAGCGGTGTTGAAGTTGAACCCCGGACCCATTCCAACGACTGCACGCAGCCCCTTGAGCTTGGACTGGAGTCGTTCGATCTGTGGCCAGTATTTCTTGCGCTCTTTGCTCAAGATATCTTCAACCTGTGCTTGCTTGCCGAGTACCTGGCCCAGGCCGCGCAGCCATTCCTCAAACCCGGCTATCCCGTGCGGTTGTAATGATCTCACATAAGGAACCCCATACGTTTGCTGGAGTCCATGCCCGAGGTATGTTCCCAATGTTCCGCAAGTACTGAGCGTCGCAACGGACTCGGAAAGCCGCGACAATTGCTCGGTCGTCGTGTTGGAAATGACAAATAGCGGCTCCACGTCGAGTCGCGCAAACATGGCAGTTATCTCGCGGCGGGCACTACCAAAGAAGTTGATCACGTTGACGACATTCGACTTCTTTATCGGCGGTTTTACGACCGCCGACAAAATAGCGTGAAACGCTGCATCGAATCCGGATGCCCAAATTTTTGTGCGAAATCCTTCGCAATGAACTGGCGCAACGGGAATGCCCAGTTCATGAGTGAGTTCTCGGGCAACGCTTGCCAAATCTTCTCCTATGACGCCGCTGACACAGGAGGCACCAATGAATATGGAATTGGGTTGGTAACGTCGACGCGTTTCTCGCACAACGTCGCGCAGGTTGTCGGTGGCGCCAAATACCGTATCCGATTCGTTCATATCGGTGCAGACATAGCAGGACTTGGAATTGTCCAGCTTTATTGTGGCAGCCAATTGATCCTTGGCGTTGGCCACCTGCATCGCCGTCACTGCGCAACCAGTGGGTGCATGGTGCACTATGGCGGCATCAGTAATGAAGCTGAGCACGCCGAGTGCACAGGCAGCATTGCACAGGCTTGCTTGACTAAAGCAGCGTTCTTTGCCCGCTAGGCCCCCACAGCCCGTTCGCTTTCCTAAGTCGTGCAGCGTGCCACAGTAGCCCGTAATTGAGCCAAGGCGGCCTTCGCGGACTTGGCTCTCTTTCCTTTGTAAATTGATCATCGCTTGCGTGACCCGGTTCCGGAAAGATCGGGGTGAGGTCTGATTGGGATGTGCCCGTTAGCAATGGTGTTCATGCATCCTCCTTTCATTCAGATGCCTTCGCGAACGCCTGTTCCAAGTCTGCAATCAAATCGACCGGATCCTCAAGCCCGATCGATAACCGTATAGTATCGGGGGTGATGCCTGCGAACGCCTGTTCTTCATTGGTGAGCTCGCCATGGGTGGTCTTCGGTGAGTTGATGATGAGCGAACGCGCATCGCCAACGTTGGCTTGGAAGCTAAATAGCCGAACCGAGTCGATGAACTTATTGTACTCTACTGGTGTCCCGCGAAACCCGAATGAAAATACGCTCCCGGTACCCCGCGGAAAGTATCTTTCGGCCAAAGCACGGTACTTGTTGCCTTTGGCCGCCGGATGCTGCACCCAAACAACCTTCGGATGTTCTTCCAGATATTTGATGAGCACGGACGTTGTAGCCACCTGCTTGGAAATACGTTCCGAAAGTGTCTCCAGCCCTTGCAGAAGCAGATAAGCATCGAAGGGACCCAGGGCAGCGCCCAGATAGGCTAGGTGAGTGAGCCGGACACGCAGAGTGAAGGCAAACGTCGGTGCCAGATCGAGGAAACTGCGGAGCACATCGGTCTGCCGGTCTCGCAATAGATGATGCTTTTCGGTGAATTGAGGGAACTTGCCGTTGTCCCATTTGAAGTTAGCGTTTTCGATAATCGCGCCGCCGAGCGCGGCTCCATGCCCACCAATTCCTTTGGTGGCCGAGTACACGATTATGTCAGCTCCGTGCTCAAATGGGCGAAATAGGTAGGGCGTGGCGAAAGTGTTATCCACGACCAAGGGCACCCCAGCGTTGTGCGCTACGGAAGCGAGGGCTTCGATATCGACAAGAGCCGCATTGGGGTTGCTGATGGTCTCAACGAATATGCCCTTGGTGTCGTCTGTGACCTTGGCCGCATAGGCCTCTATGTTGTCTGGATCATCAACAAAATCAATGGTGACCCCATACTTTGGGAAGAGTTTCTTGAAGGCGTCAAACGTTCCGCCGTAGAGCCTGGGAGTTGTGATGATACGACCACCGCCTTCAGCGAGGTTGAGCAGCGTATAGGAAACAGCCGCCATTCCAGAGCCTACTGCAAGAGCGCCAGTACCTTTGTCGAGCGCGGTGAGTCGCTGTTCTAAAACGTGGACTGTCGGGTTAGTGATCCGGGTATAGAGCCATCCCAATTCGGAAAACGAGAGCAAGCGATCAACTCTGGCCGTGTCGCCGAGCTCGTAGGAGACTGTCTGATAGATAGGGACCGCGACCGAATAGTTATGTTCTTTGGGGTCGTATCCGGCGCGAACCTTCAATGTGTCGAACTGGTAGTCTGACTGCGTCACAGGTCCTCTTCATGGGTTGTCGGTCTCGCGCGAGTAGCTCGAGAACCGTGGCCACCCATCTGCAAGAAAGAAGCCGAACCCACAGACCTGTAAATTCCAATAGTTGCCACCCTCTGTCATAGTAGACAGGAGGTACGGAAGGGCCCGCTCAATCGCGTTGGTTCCAGAAATGGCCACGGACAATAGGTAATGACCGTGGCCCACCACGGGCCGAACAATCCACAGCCCTGTCAGCCGTTCCGAGTCAAGAATCGTTCCACCAGGCGTACCCAATAACTGGCGCCGATAGGCAAGATATCATCATTGAAGTCGTACTTTGGGGTGTGCACGGAGGGATCACCCTTGCCACTTCCGAGCCAAATGCAGTTCCCGGGCCTTGCTTGCAGCATCCATGAGAAATCCTCCGCTCCCATGATTGGAGCGACATCGCCTTGAACAAATTCCGAGCCTGATATGTCAGAGGCAGCAGAAAGTGCCATATCAGTTTCTGCTGGGTGATTCACCAATGGTGGGTACCGGCGATCGTAATGTACCTCGGCACTTGCCTCGTGCGCCGCTGCAATGTTTTGTGCAATCTCGCGAATGCGATGTTCGATCCGGCTTTGCACGGACGACTGGAAGGTCCGCACTGTGCCTGCCATCTTAACCTTGTCGGGTATCACATTGGTCGTAGAACCACCATTTATCTGCGTAACACTAATTACTGCTGAATCCAGCGGGTCGAGATTCCGACTCACGATGCTCTGAAGGGCCAGCACGATCTCGGCTGCCACAGGAATTGGGTCAACACTCACATGAGGCGTGGCCGCGTGAGACCCCATACCTCGCACGGTGATAAAAAAGAAATCAGCAGCTGCCATGAGAGGGCCGACGCGTGTGGCGAAGCTGCCAACCTCAAACCCCGGCATATTATGCAGTGAAAACACGGCGTGAACCGGAAATCGTTCGAAAAGGCCTTGCTCCACCATCACCCTCGCCCCTGCCTCATTTTCCTCGGCGGGCTGGAATATGAAATGGACGGTACCGTCGAAACTACGAGTCTGCGCCAGGCAGCGAGCGGCACCGAGGAGCATGGTCATGTGACCGTCATGGCCGCAAGCATGCATCTTTCCAGGAATGGCCGAACGATGTTGAAACTCGTTGAGCTCGACCATATTCAGGGCATCCATATCCGAGCGAAGTCCAATGGCTCGCTCACTAGTTCCAACCTGGAGCGTTCCCACTACGCCCGTTTTGGCTAGTCCGCGATGAACTTGCAGCCCGAATGATTGCAGCTTTTCGGCCACGAACGCCGAAGTGAGATGCTCTTCGAAGGCGATCTCCGGATGCGCATGAAGATCGTGACGCCAGGTGCGCAGTTCTTCGTGACAAGAAGACAGGCAATCGACTATAGCCATGTACGTGTCAACCGATTCCGTCGGTTGGTAACCCCGCTTGCACCCACGCGCCCATGCCGCCCTCGACGCTCTTCACATTCTGATAACCCCGTGCCTTGAGTAGCAACAGGCCATAAAGTGACCGCTTACCGCGAGCGCAGATGGTAATAACCGGCGCGTGGTGGTCCGAAGGGAGCCCTTCGATTGTGCCCTTAGAGAGCTCGGGCAGCGGCAGATTGAGAGACTCGGCAATGCGCTCCTTGGCGTACTCGTCGGGGTTGCGCACATCGACAATAGGCACTCCCTTTGCGAGTAAGTCCTTGGCCTCTTGCACGTTGATGACGTCGGGGCCCCTTTGCGCGAGTTCGAACGCCGCCCTCAGGTGCGATGCAAACGGATCGTTCGCTGCCGCTGGCGACTCCAGCTCCTGATTGGGGAAGAGTCGTGGCAGGTGCTTCAAGAAAGACGAAATGTACTTAAAGGCGTTGTCCGGAAAGATAACGACAACGACGTTACCGGGTTCGTCGGGGACTGCTTGAAGTGCACCCGCAAGGGCCAGCCCGCCGCTTGGCCCGGAGATGATGCTCTCCTCCCGATTCAGCCGAAGGCAGAGCTCGTAGGCCGCTGTGTCGCTGATCTCGACAACACCCTCGTATTCCTCGGGCTTGAAGAAGTCAGTGAGGCGCAAAGCCCTGCGGCTGCGCACGCCAGGGATATCGTGACCCTCGGTCGGGTGCACGCCNNTTCACGTTCGGGTTCTGCGCCTTGAGAAAGCGTCCCGTTCCAGTGATAGTTCCGCAAGTGCCAAGCGACGCGACGAAATGTGTGATCTTTCCGCCCGTCTGTTTCCAAATCTCAGGCCCGGTCGTGCGGAAATGCGCGTCAGGATTTGCGGGATTTTTGTACTGGTTCAGCTGCTTCCAACCGGGACGTGTGCTTAGCTCTGTAGCTTTCGCCATCGCACCTTCAGGTTGGCCTGGCATGGGGCAGAGCGTGTCTTCGAGCTCATAAAGTTCGGTTCCGAAGAACCGTAGAGCGACACGCTTTTCCAGTGGGATCTCCTTTGACAACGTGGCTGCAAACTTGTAACCCTTTGCGTTCGATAACATGGCAAGGCCCATGCCGGTGTTTCCGGAAGTCGGCTCAACAAGATTTTCAAGCTTCTCACCGCGTTCTTCGGCGTCTCGCACGAGGTTGGCGGCGAC
>PMCK01000156.1 GCA_003154095.1 Myxococcales bacterium
CGCCTCGAAGCCAATCAAGAGAGCGTAGACAACCTGCGCACGAACCTTGCCGAGCAGGGCTACTCCCTTGAAAAGATCCCGTACGTTGTGCAGTACAATAAGCGCGATTTGCCCAACGTCGTTACGGTGGACGAGCTGCGGCCGCTGATCAATCCAATGGCAGTTCCGGACTTCGAAGCTGTTGCTCGGACGGGCATCGGCGTTTTTGACACACTAAAAGCAGTCAGCAAACTCGTCCTCACCGAACTGCGCCGCGGCGGATGAGAATAGTTAGATAGGGTCGGGCCCCGACCCGGTAATTGATCCGGTGAAATTGTTCGAAGTTTGCGGACATATTACTTGGGTTGGCGTCCGCTTGGCCGGCGGTTGGACATCGGTCAATCATGGATTTCGATATGACTGCACGTTCAGAAGAACGATCTCCCCCGCCCGCGTCCCGCAATCGACTGCACGCATGAGTGGTGGCGCCCAAGCTCTGACACAGCGTAGGATTCTCACCATCCGTGGCAAATCGACTTTGGTTTTTTTGGGGTCTTACACTCACTTTGACCAGCAACTGTGCCTGCGAAAAACTCGCCGGGATCGAGAAGAAGCAACTCATTCTGAGTTTGGACTCAGGCACGCCAGTCACCACCTGTTCGGCTTCAAGCGCCAGTGGGATTGGTTTGCGCGTCGCCAATATGATTCCCACCGAAGACAAGTTGGATATTTGTATACGTCCGGCTGGAGGCCAATTTCCGTCCTCTCCATTGCTAATAAGTTCGGGAGATAACTGTCCAGCTGGCATTGCATATAGTCAATACACGGTACCGCTTAGTATTGCCCCTGGCACTTACGACATCAAATTGGTGCCCTACAACAGCGATTGCAGCAACGATGGCCCGCTAAGAACAGGAATTGAATTCTCCGCGACTCAATCAACGTCGATTGTCGCTTTTGGACCAGATGCAACATCAGCCAACGCCAAGCTTACTGCTCTAAGAGACGCGACCAGTGCTTCAGCCGCTGCCAATGTGTACGTCAGGTTCTTCCATGCTCTGTATGGTGGTGGAATTCTCGAGGCTGGTCTTGTCGATCACAGTCAGACACCACCGACGATGTCATTAAGAATTTTTAGGGATGTCGACTATGGTGCTGTTGCAGCCGCGGGGAACGCCGGTACTGTAACGGTCGATGACCTAGGATATATGATATATCCAAGCATTTCGGGAAATGTAGGTGGGCTGCCGTTGGGGGCGAGTCACGTAGAATCGGCAAACACACCCTTCGTTTATGCTGACATCAACATGCTAAAGGCGCACCGGTACACACTTTTCCTGATGGGCGCGTCAGCACAAAAGGCGTTCCCGGCCAAATTATGGTCGTGCGATGAATCGGTGACTAGCGGCAGCTTTTTCGCAGAATGTGGTGATCCGAGGGCAAAGACCTTTGGCATTTTCCATCCAAATTTAACCGATGTATTTACTGACTATGTCACCAAGCGAACACCCGCTGCGCTCAACGCAATTGGTAATAGTACCGCCGACGTACTATGCCTTCCCGAACTGTATTCGCCGGATTTACGTCAGCAACTGGCTAGTGAATTTCCGAGCAGCAGCGGTGTGAATGTCGTTTTTTCCGATAACCCTTCGATCCCTTCGTCTGGGAATCTGAATGATCAAAATGGCAGTGCGCCGAGTTACGCGGATCCTACTTGCAGTGGAACCCTTCAAGGCATGTTGCTGGACTTGCAGAACTGCCTGCTTGCACCCGGATTGGATTGGAGCAATGGGGGCTGCATCGCGGCTAATGGCGCGGGTGATGCGGGCCTGCACTATTTTGCGATTGACGGAACCCAGGCCATTGGATGCGCCGCAAAGGCGTGTGCGACGCAAGTTAATACTTTCCTTGGGGCAGGTTCCCATGAGGCAGATGCTTGCTTCATGTGTGCTATTGCCCACTTGTCATCCGGTGAATCCATTGAAGAGATGTACTCGAAGTGCACGACCACGAATGGTCGAAAGCCGCATTACGTGTACGACGGCGCCACTGGGATTGCAGTTCTGACGAAGCTTCCAATTGCAACCAACGCTGACGGCCCCGAGGTCGTCCTTTTGCCTGCTTCAACATGGAACCGAGCCGCACTACGTGTCCCATTGGTTCTTCCGAATAACGCAATCATCGACTTCTGGTGTGCAAGTGTTAGGGCGCCTAATTCGGAAGTATTCCTGCCTAACGGAGGTCCCTACTATGGCGTGGCCGACGGCGGAGGCGAAAATTCCAAAGCAGGAAACGCAGCAGAAGAAAATCTTCAAATAGCTAGACTGATCGCCGCGGTCAATGGTCGCGTCGATTCCTCACAACGTCGTGCCATAGTGGCCGCACTTACTTATGCGAGCCCTTCGATCATCGACTCTCAAGGCACACAACTGATTACGGAACTTCTTCCCGAAAATTTCGCGCTCTTTCAACAGGCGAATTGGTCGGAATTAGTTCCAGCTAACTACACTCCTCTGTGTACATATTGCGGGGACAATCCGCTTAACGGTGGCTCTAGTGACAAGCAATGGATGGAACACTTGTTTGGCATTGGGATCGGAAATGATTCGGCAACAGATACACAACGAACATTTACATCAATTCAAGACTTGGCCCTGGTCCTGTATAACAGTACCGATGGCTTGTCGATTCCTGTACCCGTCTCCCAGTACTACGGACTTCAAAGCACCGTGCGCGTGACGCAGTAACCAAATCTTCATCAAACAGAATTGCAGCTTGGTTGCCTCTGCTCGTTCACCGTGAGCACCATCGCTCAGCGGGTGGCACCGGCTAGCTGGTAAACCGGCCAAAGCCTATTCGGGCGGGGCGCGAAACCTCGGTAATCTAAGGCTGAATGTTTCGGAACGACGCGCGCCGCTGATCCGTTTGCCCCGTATTCGGAAGTAGGTGGACTGCGCAGGATCTCACGCATGGAGTTTCCCATGCCCCGTGAACGTTCGGAATCGGCGCCGTTCGTCATTCTTGTCAGGCAAATCGTGGACAACACGGTCGCGCTGGGGATAGCGTATGTATCGTGACTGGTGCTGCGAGTCTACAGGCCGGGGAGATAGTTGCCGGCAAGTTCTGCGTCGAACGCGTCATCGCGACGGGTGGTGTCGGCGTTGTGATCGCCGCACGTCATTTGCAATTGGGGGAGACCGTTGCACTGAAGTTCCTTCTTCCGCAAGCCGATCGTGACGCCACTGATGTTGCGCGCTTCGTTCGCGAAGCCCAGTCAGCCGTGAAGCTAAAGAACGAGCACGTTGCTCGAGTGCTGGATGTTGGAACGCTGGAAGACGGCTCTCCTTTCATGGTCATGGAGTATCTGGATGGTCAGGATCTCGACCATCTCCTTCGTCATCGCGGGCCGCTTTCTATTCCTGACGCGGTCGGTTATGTGTTGCAAGCCTGCGAAGCCATCGCGGAGGCACATCATCTTGGCATCGTGCATCGGGACCTGAAACCGTCCAATTTCTTTCTCACCTCGCGCACGGACGGCGCCCCGCTCATCAAGGTCCTTGACTTCGGAATTGCGAAGGCGCGCGCTGAACTCGAGCAGGACGTCAGCCTTACCAAGACACGCACGGTGCTGGGCTCGCCCGTCTACATGTCTCCCGAGCAAATCCGCAGCGCTCGATCGGTCGATCACCGCTCGGACATATGGTCACTCGGAGTGACTTTATATGAACTTTTGACCGATCAATTGCCATTTGATGGCGACAGCATCACGGGAGTAGCTGCGGCTGTAAGCACGGATCCAATCGCTCCAATACGCTCGCTGCGTCCTGAGATCCCAATCGGCCTTTCGCTAGTCGTCGAACGGTGCTTGGAGAAGAAGGCGGCCGATCGTTATCAGACGGTCGCTGACTTTGCAGAGGATCTCGTGCCCTACGGTCCGGAGAGTGCCCGATACTCCTTAACTCGAATTCGCGGTGCACTCGGTATGAGAGCGTCGGAACCCGGCAAGCATACGCGCAGTGGCCTTGCGGACACCGAGGATATATTGGCCACGGCGTCCACATTGATGTCCACGGATTCATTCAAGGAAAGAACACCCGGGCAACGCGCGAGAAGGCGGCAGTTCATAGTTTATGCGGCAGCTCTTTTGTTCTTGGTAGTCGTTGGCACGTTCGCATATTCGCATCGAGGCACAGCGGCTTCACCCATTGCAACGCCATCCGCAACAACGACTCCCTCTGGCGCCATGTCAGCGGCCTTAGCCGTGCCTGCGTCGCCGCCGATCGCGAAGGTCGAACCAGCGCCAACCCCCGCGGCCGAGGCCGTCGGCGCGGTGGTCCCCGAACCCATCCTGGCGCGCCCGGCGCCTGCCACCAGCTCGAATGCACCGCGAAAATCCGTGGTTGCCGCGCCCGCGGTCAATCGCGCCGCTGAGTCGAAAGCCTTGAAAGGGACCTCCTCAGTTAGGCGCGAAGAAGATATCTTCGACACCCGAAAGTGAGCGCCAAAGTTCATGCAAGCTTACCGTTTTGCGGCACGAATGATTTCTGTTAAGTCTCATCAAATGACTAAGAGTCGTACTCAGTTGCCACGGACGAATCATTCTCGATTGGCACTTCGGAGCGCGGTAGTCGCGCTAAGCATAGCCGCGACAGGTGCGGTCACGCTTGCCTCTGAAAGAGTCGCTCAGGCTCAGACGGGTGAAGCCGTGGCGGAGTCGCTCTTTCGCGATGGCAAAAGACTCTTTCAAGCCGATGACTTCGAGCACGCTTGCCCGAAGCTTGCTCAAAGTTATCAAATCGACGCCGCTGGCGGCACCGCATTGCTATTGGCAATCTGCTACGAAAAGCAGGGTAAATTGGCGAGCGCCTGGGCCCGCTACAGTGATGCGCTAGCGTTGGCAAAGCGCGATTCGCGCGAAGATCGTGAACGTAGGGCGCGCGAAGGACTGGATTCCGTCGAGCCCAAGTTGTCTTACATAGATCTGAAGCTCGATCCAGCGACACAGGCAATCGCCGGCGTGATGCTTTCAATAGACGGCACGGAACTGCCCGTGATGTCCGACACAAGGTTGCCCGTTGACGCCGGCAAGCATCAGCTTACTATTCGCGCGCCCAACTATGAATCATGGCACGCCGAGGTGACCGTGGGTGGTCCCTCGGTAACGGAAAGTATTTCGGTTCCGCTGCTTCAAAGCAAACCTCTGGCAGCGCCAACTACAGCTTTCCAGTCGCCCCAAGCAACACCGGTACTAACCACCGTAGATTCGGAGCAATCGCAGGAGCGGGTTACCAACCGAAACGTTCGTGCCACGGCCTACGTGATTGGTGGTGTGGGGTTAGCCGCAGTGGCGGTCGGTTCATATTTCGGTGTTCGCGCCGTCAAACAGAACAACGATGCTAACGCCATCTGCCCCGCTAAGCAGTGTTCACCTGAAAAGGGTACGGCTGTGACCAAGAGCGAAGATGCCTTGTCAAACGCTCACTTGGCCGACGCCTTGATAGGTATTGGTTCGGCGGTGACGATATCCGCTGTCGTCCTCTGGTATGTGTACAGGCGCGATCCGCCAGCTGCTGCGCCGTACGCTGCAATAGCGCCCAACGCAGTTTCATTCGGTTGGCGTCAATCGTTCTGAAGCCTGCTCCCAATCGGCTAACATGCGGGTGGCCCGCTCGATCCAGAACTTGTCCTTGAGCTGTTCGCTTGGGGGCAGTGCCGCATTCTCGTCGATGACCTGTCCTACTTCGGACCGAGCCCTCTGGATGTCGCCAAAGCTTCCCAGATAGTGCGCGAAGGCCAATCGATGATTGATGCGTCCCGTATTTTTTACCAAGCCCTCGAGCAACTCGATCGTGTCCTGCTTTTGGCCGGCAAGCCATAATGCGTCTGCATAGTCCAGCGCAGCGCCGTAGTTTCGATACTCCCGATCCGCGGTCAATACTTGTTCCAGTAGCGTTACGGCGGCACGTGGGTGCGAAAGTCCCAGTTCGCAACGAGCCATTCCGTGCAGCGCGCGTAGGTCATGGGCGTCTTTCGCGAGAGCCTCTTGATAGATCGGTATGGCTTCGTCGTAACGTTCGGACTCCTCGAGTTGATCAGCCCGATCGAGATTGAGAGTCAGAAAGCCAGACGGTCGCCCGGGTGATGCTAAAGACGCGGAATCAATGCCTGAATCCGATGCCACTCGCGTCGATATCATGGCCGGTAGCTTTACGAACAAAAAATAGATGAGCGGGGCTAGCACGATTACCGGGTACCAAAACCAAGCGACGCGACGGCGGGTAGCGTCGAAAAGCATCCAAACTATAAATACGGATACGACGACTATGTAAGAATTGGAGACGGGTAATGGAGAGCTATTCACGAATCGAGCCTCCAGAATGATAGCTTACTGAGAACCGGCACGCAGGCGCAGTAGCATCCAAAACGTAGCCATGGCCGCGATAACGGCGCCCCACAATAAATAGCGTCCCATTCTTGCGGCTCGACCGCGCAATTGCTCGGTGCCAATCGCATCCTTTAGCCGCTCCAATTGAGCGTAGACATTCTCTAGGTCGGTTTCTAATTGAAACACACGATCCACTATTTGCGTGAGGCGCTCTTCCAGATTGCCATGCGTCGGCCGTGACACACTATTCGGAGACGCCAAAGTTGGCTGTTCTCGTTCCGAAAATGCTTCGGGCCGAGTCGAAGGGTGCTCCAGAACTACGCCAAAACTTTGTGAAACCTCACCTGAGAGAGCCCCCGCATGCGAGGGCTGCTGATCTGGGTCCAAAGTTGGTTCCGAAAAGTGGCGGCGTGTCGGTTCGTCGTCCATACGTCTCAAGCATAGACCTTT
Organism: Myxococcales bacterium; assembly: GCA_003154095.1. GTDB lineage: Bacteria > Myxococcota_A > Polyangia > Polyangiales > Polyangiaceae > FEN-1139. Next base: position 6,815 of record PMCK01000156.1, read on the forward strand.
GCCAATACCATGTCCCGCGTCGGATTCACGGGGCTCGACCCGCAGGAGAAAAACGACAACTACCCCGCAAATGCCGCAGCATTCGGGGCGCCAACCCAAGATTTCCCCTTGTCCGAGCAGGTGTCGAATATGGGTTGCTGAATTTCGTCAAGCAATGCAACCCGAATCGCACGATGCCCCAAGTCTGCACCCGCGACGGCGGCTTGCAGGACCTCGCGGGGCTTCACGGAGCCTGCCTGTCCTAGTGAGACCACCAAGTCAAGAACGCTGCCTTCGGCTTCGTCCAGATACGGAACGATCGTGCGCTGGGTCGCCTGCGATGCAAAATCGAAGCGAAGAACGAATCGTCGCACATCGATAGTCCAAACGGATTTTTCCTTGTGACGTTCAATGTCCACTCGGTCCTTTGACATGAATTCAGCAATGCGCGCCCGGAGCCCTGCTTCCCCCTGATTGGCCTCGAGCAACTCTCGGGAGACGACAACGGCATAGTGAGCGGCGTGAATCAGCTTACTCAGACCTCGGGAACTCTTACTCAGAGTTTGGGCATCCCGGAACCAGAGACCACCCTGTCGCTCAGAGGACAACCTCTCGAGCATTTGTTCTATGGGCGGGGGATCAATGATTGCGGCGTCTACATATTCGTCGATACTAGCCACTCCAAGGGACAACGCGGGCGCAAACGAGAGCTCCGGCTTTGGATGAAAGCCTTGACTGTACTTCAGGCGTAACCCCGCGCGGCGCAGCACCCGCGGTAGTTCCCGGATTAGATCCCCATGGCCCAACAAGACGGCGGGTCCAAGTTTACCATATCGAAATCTGAAGCGTTCAATCGATTGCATATCACGAAGCGGACGCAACTTTTCAGGCTCACTCAGGTTGCATTCGACTGGCGAAATTGGAGCAGCAGCAACCGGCGCTTCTTCCCGCTTCTTCGCTCCTAGATCCGTCAAGTACATGACTCGTTGCTCACGCATTTGTGTCATGTCGCACTCGACGCCGCACGCGTAACAAACCAATTTCCGCGCATCGCCATTGCTGGCCTCGACGTTGGTGTGGTGCACGTCCATTCCCACGGGCTTACCGCATGGAGGGCTGATGCGATTCTTCATTGCCTTACGGTACTCGCGTGGCAAAAATTCTGGGTCGAGACCCACGTGGATGTGATCCCACGGAAGGCGCGCAAAAAGAGGCAACGTTCCCAAATGCGCGTCGCGAGCCACCTGATGCTTGTCTAAGGCGGCATCCCAAAGATCAGGACGAAATTCCTCATCCCACGAGTCGAATTGCGCGCCACTCTCGAATGCGGATTGAATCACATCGGCTAAACGGCGGTCGCCGCGGGCTAAAATGCATTCGAGCACACCCGCAGTCGGGTCGTGGAGCTTGAGTTCCAGGCCACGAATTCCGCGCGCTAATCCGCGTAGCAGCGCCTGTTTGCGCCGTATCTCCGGCAGCGGGTCCATCCCGCACCATTGAAAGGGCGTGTGTGGCTTTGGGACGTGCACGGATACGCTAACGGTGACCTCTGGCCGCTTCTTCGAGTATTTGCGGCCAATCTCGAGCGATCTGCGTCCAACATCGATGATGCCTTCCAGGTCCTCGTCGGTCTCGGTGGGCAGCCCCATGATGAAATAGAACTTCATCTTGTGCCAACCGTGCGAAAAAACGCGCTGCGCGGTCGACAGGATTTGTTCTTCCGAAATATTTTTGTTTATGACGTCACGCATACGTTGCGTTCCGGCCTCGGGCGCGAATGTCAAGCCCGTGGCGCGTACCTTGCGCAACTCGTCGAGCAATTCGTTGCTCAACCCGTAGGCTCTGAGCGAGGCCACCCCCAGACTCACGCGTTCCTTGGCGGTCTTTTTTACCAATGTCTTGATGAGCGGCGAGATATAGCTGATGTCAGCGGTAGAAAGCGAGGTCAAGCTCACTTCGTCTTGGCCCGATTCGGCGATCGACTCCTCAATTGTCTCGAGTACCTGCTGAGGTGGGCGCTCCCTCACCGGGCGATAGATCATGCCTGCCTGGCAAAATCGGCAGCCTTCCGTGCAACCCCGCGCAACCTCGACGCTCATTCGATCGAAGATGGCTTCAGGTCCCCCGACGGGGCCTCTTGCAGGAAAGGGAAACTTATCGAGCGATTGAAGGACGCGACGCTGGACGGGAAGCGGACAATTGTCACTGCGGGACTGCGTTACTGCCAGTAGCCCCGTGTTGTCATCCACGGTCGTTTCGTAGAGGCCAGGCACGTAAACACCTGGAAGCCTGCCGAGCAGCGCCAGCCGATCGAAACGTGACAGCCCGAGTGACTTAGTGCGGCACCATTCAAGGGCAATTTCGGCAGCAGCCTCTTCACCGTCGCCAATGAGCATCGCGTCGAAAAACGGAGCCATTGGTTCCGCGTGCGTCGCGACAGGGCCACCCGCAACAATCAGCGGGTCATCGTTTGATCGGTGTTCCGAGCGCAGCGGTATTCTACCCAGCGAGAGCATGCCGAGTACGTTCGTATAGCAAAGCTCGAACTGTAACGAGAAACCCACCATGTCGAAGTCACACAGGGGCCTTCGACTCTCGAGGGAAACCAACGGGAGCTGCCTCGATACCAGCTCACGCCGCAAATCCGTCCAAGGCGAGTAGCAACGTTCCGCCAAGGTGTCCGGGTTATCGTTCAGAATTGCGTACAGAATTCGATAGCCCAAGTGGCTTGTACCAATGTCGTATATGTCGGGAAATGCCAGGCAGATTCTCGCGCGAACGGCATTCCAGTCTTTGGTCCGACTACCGTGTTCACGTCCTGTGTAACGAGTCGGCTTTTCGACTAGATGCAGAAATTCCCCATAAGGGTGATCGACAATTCTCATGTTTCACGTTTTCAGCGTTCCGCCGACTCAGCGGCGCTAATTGTGAAGCACGCCTGCCAGTTTGGCGCCCTGTTTTATCCCAAAAGCCAAAGAATATCGAAGGCCCGTGCCCTCTTGGTCTCGAGAACCCAATGCTGTTCGAAGCATCGATCGCTTCGAAAGGAATCGGCTCGGCCTGATTTCAAGTGGCGTTAGTCTGATTACGACCGACTGGGTTCGACCGCCTCGGGGCGACTCCACGCGTTCGCACCCGGTTGGCCATTAGCCTCGCCAGTGCCAGAAACGGGAGGCACTGCGTTGGCACCGTCGATATCCTTGCAGCAGCGGAAACCGATTTGATAGCCGTGGTGCCAGTGATTGTGATCAGTTGTCATCGGGCGGCAGCGATTGCGAACAGGTCCCCAATAGCCGCCCTTTAGCCCGCTTTGAAACTCGGGTCCCTGGGGCGAACCGTGTTCATTGGTGACCCACTCATCCACATTTCCGGTCATGTCATACACGCCGTAGTCGCTTACACACTGTGATCGCGAGCCCGACGGTTCACTTTGACTCACGCGGGCAACCTCGGCGGCGCGCGTCTGGGGGTCGTCATACGCAAAGTTGTCGGGCATTATGTACGGCTTGTCGAAATTGCAAGCCGTAGCGTCTCGACTGTAACCGAACGGATAGGGCTTTCGTTCCGGACCTTCGCAGGCAAGCGTCCACTCTTCCGCCCCGCACAGGCGCTTACCTTCGTTGGCACACACGTCCCGGGCTTGATCCCAAGATACCGATACCGTCGGACGCCTTCCGGCTTCATTGGGATACTCGTAACGATCGACGCAGAAGTGCTTGGCCTCGGGTTTGCCAATGCAGCGTACTTTTGTTCTAAATCGCTCGCAGCGGTCCCGCTTCTCGCTTATGAATTCGTCACAAATCTGCTCTGGTGCCGGGCAGTAGTCGCCTTCGACTTCGACCATATCCTTAGGGCATGAGCCAGTGGCGGTCTCTGTGTCCTTTGCGTTTGCCAGGACGGGAGCGGGCGTAGGCGACTTTTCCAGGGTGGCCGGGAGCTGCGCTTGAATTTCGGCCTTTTTTGCTTCTCGGTCGCGGCCGGCTGGGCCGTGATGTACGTCCACGGCGGCTAGCCCGCCCAGGGCCAGCGCGGCGATCGTCAATGTCCAACGTATCGGAACCATTTCTCAAATCCGAGTTGACGCTTCGCGCCAACTCGTCTCCATTCATAAGGCTGTGTTCGCTACTTACTAGTTCAAGCTCATGACAGCAAAAATCATCTTACGGAATAGTCGCGGAACAGATCACATTTCCGGCGAACATTTCATGAAAACGAGATGCATGCGCCGTGCCTGCGGAGAAATTTCAATGGCACTCCACGACAAATGGCTCATTGGAGACTCGAAGCCTCGAAAACACCCTGGTAGTCCCCGTTTCTTACCGTCACACAGCAAATGCGGTCCACCAAGGTGCAGCTGCCGCCGTGACAGGTGTCCGTGCAACTGACAACGCATGGACAATTGTTGCAAGTGCTTGTGCGCACGCGTCACAGTGCGAACGGGTTGATGCGGCTGAGCCGCCAACACTGCGCGACTCGCGTCAAGCTACGCGGCTTTCGGCGCCAATACGGCGGCACAAGCCAGCTTCATTGATTGGTGTGGTCAGCTGCACGCATGCGCAGCCGCGACAACAATGTCGCGCGGTCGGGTGGCGCTTCGATCCGCTTGTGCTCGCGGTTGGATAGTCTGCTGAGGACCTCTCGGCCACTTCGGAGGCTATTGCTCTGTGGTGTCGCCCGTGCCTGAACCCTTGCCGCGGCCTTGGGAGATTTCGCAGAAATTCGAGCGCCTAAGTTATCCCGACCCTCTGGCTTACCCACCAGTGGCCCGTGTTCGGTTGCCGAAGGAGACGATGCTTCTGCGGCCTCCCGGGTGTTCAAGGCTCGATTCACGAACTGGCTGCTCGCCGGGGTCATCCGCCGATATCGAACTACCAGTCCAGCGGGGCGCTCGGCAGTTGCCTGTACGTACTTTGCCACTGCTCCTTCTGCGACGAGCAGCTGCCTTCCGCCTGCAAGCGCCAATTCGCAACGTACAATCGTCCCTTCAGGGTGCGCTTGAGCCCCGATCAGGAACACACTTTTTTTTGTGATTGTCCAATTCTCGGTCTGTAAGAACTCGGATTCCGTCGAATAGGGTCTCTCTATGCGGAGTACCAAATTCTCCGTCATGCGAAATCGTCTTCCGATATGAGGTCACTCGCGGCGACATTGTCCTCCGGCAGTTCAACCCATTCCTGGTCGTCCTGCGGGGGTGCAGCCGGAGTGGGAGCCTCCGGGGCGGGCGCGGCGGCCTGAGCAGCCGCAGCGTGTTCAGCGTCCGGGCCCCCTACGAACCCATGTGCGAGAGCAATCTTGGGCACGATAACTGCGGACCACAAATGCGGAAGCGGAACGTACTCGACCAAGGCCGGTGCCGTCAGGGCAGACCAGAGTTCATGGTCAGTAAACGCCTTCTTGTGTCGCCCTGCCAGTAGGGCGCCCTCGATGATTTTTCCAAGTTCGGCTTTCGGTAGCCGTGCAGAGAGTTCCGCGACCGTCACCCCGTCAATAATGTCTCGGTGAGTCAACAAACCATCATTTAAGGCGCGATCCAACAGGAATGCGATGTGTTGCTTGGCAATACGATGATCGTTGGTTCGGTTGGCGGTGACGTTGAAGAAGTCACCTTCGATGAGAAACGCCCAAATCTTGTTGCGAGGCAAGTAGCGAACTCTGTCATCGGGATCGAAGACGCTGACGACGGTCTGAGCATTGGTTTCACCCTCCGCCAGGGCAATGCGCAGATCTTCCGCAGCTGACTGCCATGACTTCTTGAGCGCGATTTTGACCTTCAAACCGGTAGTTTGGGACAAAATTGACGCGCGCAGTTCAGGGTGATCGGCCATGCCCTCCATGATCACCTCGGGCGGAAAGTGGCGGATGAAGTCAGCAGCTGACCGGCGCGAAACGAAAAACGCATGCTCGATCATGTGGGCGAGGAATCGCTGTCGCCCATCCGTTAATTTGGATTCGAACAATGTGGCGGTGGGGTCGTCAGTGTTGTCGGTGTTGTTGGTGTCCGTCATTCGAGACCATCCATGTACAGGGCTTGCTCGCGCCAAACTGCTGACGAGCATCGCCAAATCTTCCTTACAGGCTATCTGATAAGTAGGGCAGCGTGAACATGAACGAGTCAGCGAAGGCCAAGACCCGTTAGATTGTCCAAAGGGCTGATCGCATGTGTAACGTTGTCGGACTAATGAATAGTAATCGAATGCGCCAGCCGACCAGGCGATCCTTGGAACGGCGGCACCGAAACCTCGCGAAGCGAGTTTCGAATGCATTCCGCCGTGAACGATGTTGCGAATGGAGGTGCCACAGTCACGCTCAGCACTTGACCTGACGGTGAAATTGATAGCGTCACCGCGGCGACCCCGGTCGGCTCGCCCTTGTGGTGGCACCCCGCAGCTTTCGCAAAGCCAGAGGCCAACGCCTTCTCGGCAATTTCACGGTCGAATCGTGCCGATGGCCGCTGTTTTGCCGCCGCCTGCGCGAACTTATTCGCAAAACCCGCCGATACATCGCCCGATTTCGACGCATTGTTCGTCTGATCTCCCGTCTGTGCAACCGCAGCAGAAGCACCTAGGCGGGCAGGCGAGTTGTCCAGCGGCAAAGCTGCGCTATCGGCGGGCGTCTTGCGATCAGCGGAATCTGGATTGTCGCCCCCACGCCAAGAAAGCGCGGCCATTATTGCAACGAGCAACACGATTCCCCCGAGGACGGCAAAGGGAAGCCACTTCGGAAACTTGGGACGAATTTTCGTCAATGCCGCGAAGTCCGATGGCCTCGGGGCAAACGATGGGGTTGCTCGAAGTTCGTGCGATTCACTACCGCCCAGGGCGAACGCATGGGGTAAATGAACTGGCGACTGCTGTGATTGAACCGGCGGTGGAAATATCGCCGGCTTTGCTATAGGGCTCGTCGACTTGTCTGTGACAGGCAATGGAGGAGGCGACGCGGCGCCCGCCACTGCGCCGAACGCAGGCACACTTGTCACTACTTCATCGGCAGCCGAGGCCGTCCGCGCTGCAGCCCACGGAGTTGCCGGAGCGGCCGTTTCCTCCGGTCGTGAAGGCTGGGCCCTGCGAAGCGGCGGAGGGCCACCTCCGGATTTGACCACCGACGCAGCTGTTTGGGTGCTGTTGGCCGCCACCGCAGGACGCTGCATGACGTCGGAATTCGCGATGACGGGACCGGCAGCCGTATGAGCTGCACCAGTCAAGGACGGTGCAGATCGGGCCATCGCACGTGGGGATCGCTCCTGCGGCGCGCCGCGCGGTGGCGCTTCCGGCTGGGTTGCTGCAGTAGCAAAGCGAGCAGGCGTCGGTTCAGCTCGGGCGACACTTGTACCGGTCGGCTTAGCTGATGTTTGTGCGGTTGTGCTGGTTAGCGAACTTGCCTTAGCCGCGGCGGCCGCGATTTTAGAACCAGGCCGATAAATGATCGTTTCGTCGTCGCCATCATCCGCGGCCACGATCGAACCCAGCTTGATTGCTGGTTGCGGCGTCGGCGCGTGCTCTTGCTTGAGACTCTTGGCCAGTTCCGGCACGCGGTTGATTGGAAGCCAATCCTTCATCCCTTCGCGCCAAACGATGTTGTCGCGAGTTACGGTGCCTTTGGCAATCGCGTCAAGAAGCTGCGCGGTATTAAGCTCGCGGTCATCCTCCGCGTCAAAACTGACGACCCAAAGATCAGCCGAGTCTCGCTGCCCGTCCGGTTCCGATGCACGGGGTGATGATTTGGCTTCTGTGCGTGTGGGGCCCGCTGGTCTTGGCTTGGGCGTGGAGTCATGAACCGATTTTAGTGAAACATTCGATGGCAGAGCCGGCCGTGTAGGGCTTCGTTCCGCCGCCTTTCGATTCGAAAATTGCTCTGGACTCGGCGGCGCCCATGACAATTCTCGTTCGGTCTCGGTGTCCAACTTGGAGCTGGCAAATCCGCTTGCGGAAATGTTGCGTGCGCCTGTAGTTGGCCCAAGGTCTCCTTGTTTCGGATCTTGATGCCCGCTTGTCAGAGGGTGGGCGACAACTGAAGCCGGCTGTTTGACGCTAAATCCGCCCAAACCCGATGCACTTCGATTGGGTACAACATTCTCCTTGCCGATCATCGCGGGTGCAGCCGCTTGCGCCGGCTTTGCCTCGGCAGGCTTCACCTCCGCTTGTCTCGACTCAGGCTTCTTGTCAGTGTCCGAAGCCCGGCTATCCCGCTGAGGCTCCGCAGCCGGTGGACTAGCCGCGGGAGAAGCCGCCTGGGGTGCAGGGTGCACAACTGACGGCGTTGCGACTGCCGACGTCGTGATGTTTACGGCGGAGCCTCGGCGCATGACACGCCCGTCCACTTCAATGGGCGCTTTGCACTGACGACACTTGAGTGTGGCAACCTGACCGTGCACGCGCTTATCCCAAACTTCGTCAGGGATTGAAAAAGTTGCGTTGCACGCGCCACAAGTGACTGGGTGGGGCATGGTCCAATGTCAGACTAGCGAGGATTCATTAGATCTGGAATGACCGAATAGGGGCTCATCGTATCGAATGTCAGGTCCGAACATTTGGCTGAAAATACGGCCCACGGGCTTAGAAAACGACACCCAGTGAAATTCGCAGAACAAGGTCAATTGGGTACGCCCATCCGTTGAGATTGATCACGCCCATGTTTCCCGGGAGGCCACCGGAGGGCGTGACGCCCAGCAACATTTGCTTGCTGTTCGGGCACCCAGAGGTTTGAGGCGCACTCGCGTCGATGGCGTTCTCGGCAAAGCATCGCTCGTGCTTGTTCAGCATCGACCCGATCCCGAAGGTTCCAGCTATCGTAAACGGGCCCCACTTCGAATGTTGGCCGATCAACACTTGAAACTCCCTTTCGATGTAGTTCACGTGATCAATCGCCGTATCGTAGTTGATGGAGTAGTTCGTGATTTCCGCACGCAGCACGTACCCCTCCATGGGAGTCCCATTGAGCCAAAAACCTACACCCACTGACGTACCTGCCAGGGCTCCTAAGCCAGCAGACTTTTGGCGGAGCGTGTTGGGTACGCCAATCAGATTGAGGTTCAAATAGGGCGGTTGGTCATTGACAATGAACACGGGGACGAGCTCAACCGAGATGAATTTCCAAACTTGCGATTCTAGTTCGAAACCCAATCGTCCCGCCAACAACCAGTTGAACGGATCGACGCGCACGGACATCGTCGGTATCTCGAATTTCGAGTCTGACTTTGGGGCGTCCTCACTACTGAAAGGTTTGCTTTCGCCGTTGTCGCGTTTCTGATTATTGTTGTTGGCGTCACGGGTACTCGCACTCGCGTACGCTGGGGCGCTCTGAGTGGGGGGCTGCGCGTTGTTGTTCGGTTGAGGAGGATACGGTTGCGCACCGTTCGGCTGCTGCGGATAGGTTTGCGCGGCGTTCGGCTGAGTCGGTTGCGGTTGCGGCTGCGACGGTGCAGTCCAACCGGATGGCGAAGGTGTGGCCGCCCCAGGCGTTGGGGCGGGCGCCGGCTGCGGATTCTCGGGATCGGACTCTGCAATAGCGGGAGTCGATAGGGCGCAAATAATCACGAACAAACGGCTAAGGGCAGCATTCCTCATGACCGGTAGCATACGGCCTCTGCCACCGCGTGAAAACCCAGCAATTGATTCCAACACACTAGCCTGCCAGCCAGCAACTCAGGTGGTCCGTGACGAGCTGAGTGGAGGGGGCTACACCCGTCCCGCCATTTCGTCGAATATACTGGCTCATTTGGCCTCACGAGGTACGCCTCTGCATTCGAAGGGCCAATAGACGGATGATCCCACATATCTTGATTGGAAAAGGGGTTCTCGAGCGCCAGAAGGCGGACTTTGTCGCTCTACCCATTGCAATGGGCACGCTTGGGACTGATCCGCAATTCGACCGCCTTAACCAGGCCGTTGATGGTGAACTGCGGGCACTTGCACAACAGGCCGAATTCGCGGGCCGTGCCGATCAAGTATTTGAATGCACGACCCTCGGACGCCTGCCCCAACAAAGGATATTGCTTGTCGGGACTGGCACTGACGACGCACGCGAAGAAGCGCGAATGCGAAATTTCGCAGCCGTCGCCGTTCGACACGGAGCCAACAGTGGGGCCTTGCGTCTAGCGCTTGCACTTCCGCCGAAGTTGGCTGTGGAACAATTGCGCGCCGTCGCCGAGGGCGTGATCCTGGGCGCCTATCGATTCACGAAGTACTTAACCTCAGAGCGAAGTCCCAAGCGGCAAATCGAAACAGTCATTCTTTGTGGATTGCCGAAGGAAACGGTCAGCGCAAAGCGGGCCATAGAAGTAGGGCAGAAGATTGGTCAGGCAGTGACGCTGTGTCGCGACGCGGTCAACGAACCGTCAAATGTAATGACGCCTGAACGGTTTGCGCACACCGCATCGAATATTGCACGGAGGCATGGCTTTCGCGCAAAAGTATTGGACGCGCGCGGCATCGATCGCGCGGGGATGGCGTTACTTTCAGCTGTGGGGCGCGGTAGTCGGAACGAGCCGCGCTTCGTGCATTTGACCTACGTTCCAAAGTCTCGCCCCAAGAAGAAGATCGTCTTTCTCGGCAAAGGATTGACGTTTGACTCAGGGGGCCTGTGCATCAAACCCGCTGCAGGCATGGACGAAATGAAGAGTGACATGGCCGGCGCAGCCGCGGTACTTGGAGTAATGGATGCCATCGGAGCCTTGACTCCGCCGGTGGAAGTGCACGGTCTGTTTGTCCTGGCCGAGAACATGCCTGACGGAAACGCGTATCGACCCGGTGACGTTTTCGGTTCACTCGACGGAAAGACTGTCGAGATAATCAACACAGACGCCGAGGGCCGCTTGGCACTCGCGGATGGCCTTGCTTACGCCAGTAAATTACGTCCTGACGTGATTATAGACGCTGCAACGCTGACGGGCGCGAGCATGGTCGCGCTCGGAAAATCCTGCTCGGCGTATTTCACCGCGGATGAAGGTTGGTCCAGTCGGTTCAAATTGGCTGCGCAAATGGCTGGCGAATCGTTCTGGCAGATGCCGCTTCTCGCCGAATTGCGAGATCAACTCAAGAGTGACGTGGCTGATCTCAAACATACAGGTGATCGCTTCGGCGGGGCCATCACCGCCGCGATGTTCTTGAAGGAATTCGTTGGCGATGCGCCCTGGATCCACTGTGATATCGCCGGTCCGGTGCTCGCCGATAGGCCCAAGAATATGTATCCGAAAGGTGCGACGGGTCACCCGGTGCTCACGTTCATTCGATTGTTAGAGGCTTTGGGTTGAATCTGCGGGCCACTATCGATCGTCGTATGAGCTTAGACCCCTTGTTATTGGGGTTTTATGCTTGGTTTCTGACGGTTGCGGTACCAGCCTTTTCACCCGGTGCCCCGTTGACGAGCGGTATCGTGGGCGGGGTGGCCATTGTCGTCCTATTCTCAGGCTGGCTTGTTGCGCATCGCTACCCGAATTCGGCCGATGTTATCGTAGTAGCGGGGTACTTGGGCTTGTGCTTCGTTACTTGGGTTACTCTGGGACATGCGAGGCTTACGTCCAATCAAGCGGAGCTAAGAACGGTTCTGGGAGCAGTTGCGTGGAGTCTGTTTGGGATCTCGTGGGTTCGCTCCAGATACTCGCTGTCTGTCCGTGATTTCCCAAATTCGATAGCCGTTCCGAATTCAACATTTGTTCCAAATCGGAAATCAGATGGCTGGTTCTTGAACTTGGCCTTGTCACCGCTGCTAATATTTGCAATTTTTCTTAAGCTGGGCATTCCAAAGGGCGATGGCCGCGGAGTACTTGTCACCGCAGTCGCGCTAGCTTGGTCCCTCTGGCTCGTCACGACGTCAGGCGCCTTGGCTGAACGCCACGAACGTCATGCCAAGGGCCTGGGCTTTGGACTAATCGGGGAACCCTCGATTATCTTGGTAATCGTCATGTCGGCTGCCGGCGTCATCATGAGCATAGTTGCAAAGCCATGACGACCCGGGTGGCCTATTTGCGCAGAATCCCTTCAATACTTGCATTATTGGCCAGCAGTGCTGCATTGCTGGTGGGGTTGCTACGATTGAGCAGCGGACAGGACGTCATGGGTCTATACTGGGTTGTCGTTGGCCTGCTGATTCTGCGCGGTGTGAGGGCCAGGCTGAATCCTGATTCCAAAGAATGAAGATCCAGTTTCAAATACGATTTCGTTTCCAACCAAGGCATCGGAAGTTTGTAGCAATAGTGGCATGTTGCGGTGGTTTAACGTTTCTGCCAGTATGCAACTCTCGCCCGATTGATTCACAAGAATTTACGAGGCGCCCCCTCGAGAACGACGTAGTTGCGGCCGTAGGGCAACGAAGTCTTACGCGCGACCAACTTCAGGCCGTTGCCCGCAGGGGTCTAGACTTAGTTGAGTTTACCCGCGGCTGGGTGGTTGACGCTCTTTTCGCCGAAGCAGCTCGTAAGGGCCTACTCGAGGCTGCTCGGATTCGACAGACAGAAAGGAGCGTTCTGGCCCGAGCGTTGCTTGAATTGTCGTACAGTCGTGTCATCGCCGACGGCGTGCCAACAGACGCCGAAGTGGAAAAAGTGACGGCGGAGCGTTGGTTTACGGTGGATAGGCCGAGCGCCGCCAAGACCACGCATTTCGTTGTACGCATCGCCAAGGGTCAATCACCAGCGTTGGCTCAAATACTGGCGCGTAAGATCGCTACGACGGTGCAGGGAATTACCGACCCCGATGCATTTATTGCTGCGGCGAAGGCTTTCCCCGCCAACGGCGCCGAGGTGGTAGCCGAGTCGCTTCCACCTATGACGCGCGATGGTCGCAGTATTCAACTCGATAAGATTGGCGAACCCGTGGCTGAAGGACCTCGCTTCGACGAATCTTTCGCGCGGGCAGCTAATTCGTTGGAATCCGAGGGCGCTCAAAGCGGTGTAGTCCGGAGTCCCTTCGGATATCATGTAATATTGCTAGAGCGCAAAGTAGACGCAAAGCACGTTCCAATCGAGGAACGCCGCGTGACGTTCGCCCCCGAAATCTATGCACGTCGCGCCCGCCAGCTGACTGAACGATTCGTGGAAGAAGGCAAGAAGCTGCGACCGGTACAAGTCGAGCCTTCACTCCACGAGACTATCGTAAAATCGCAGGTCTTACCGTGAGTCGACAGCGGCATCGTACGAGCGCCCGCGACCAAGCGCCTTCCGGATTCAGTGGAGCTCTTCAGCAGCTTTGTGACTCGACCGATGCGCTCAGCGCGGCATTGGTCGACTCGGTGGGCGAAACGGTTGATTACGCGGGCATACTTGAGCCGTTTGAAACACGTGTGGCTGCGGCCGAATGGGGCCTGATAATCGAGACGCTGAAATCGACTCCGAGTAGTACTTGGGCAGAAACCGCGGAACTCTGTTTTCGCGGCCGTCGACGCAGCTTCGTGATCGTTACGCTAGGTCAAGGTTACGCCCTCGTGCTCGAATTGCCTGCGCGACGATTGCATGTGTCGCCCCGGGCAATCGTGGAAGCGGTCCGAACAATCTCCGAAGAGGCAGGTCTCGAATTGCCAGGCAATTGGACTGCTGTCCGTGAGCGCTGGACCCGCGTGAATGTTCAGTCCGATCGGCGGTTCCGACGTCCAAAGGCAATCTGGCGAGAGGGTCGCTGGTTCACCGTCGAAATATTGGGTCGCCTTGCCCGAGACCAACTTCGATCGTGTGAGACCGGCTACCGCGTTCGAATCGAAAATGGTGCCGAGATTACATTGGTGCGGGAGCCACTGAATCAATGGTACGCCGACGACCCGGTAATGCCGGCCTATTCGCAATTGGACACGAATTCCAAGGCGCAGGGTGGCCCGGGCGACCACCGAACGTGAATGTACGATCAGTCAAATTGACCAATAATTTCCTCCGAGTACCGAAATCAGGGCTCGACGGGACAATTTCGCTTGCGCCCCCATTGGGGTCGGGCCATATACGCGCTCCCCGCGGGACGGCATGTCCCGTGACGCAGACCCGGACGCCTGGGAAAGCTGGGGTTTCTAGTAGGCCCACTGGTGCGCGATACCGCCGTTGTTTTCAGCATGGAAATGCTGCAATCGATTTAAGCGGTTGACGCCCCACATAAGTCGACTAAACTCACCGACCCCGATTGGGAGTACTCTCCCCTCGGTCCTTGAAAACTGAGTCTAATCCGCGTGAAATTACGCGGGTCCCTAAAGGTTCTGCACGGTACCCATCGTGCGTGAACCTGCGATGAGTTACTACGGCAAAGCGCGGTGAAAATCGCGTGAATGCCGATCAAAGGATTCAAACTGGAGAGTTTGANNGGTGAGTAACACGTAGGCAATCTGCCCTAAAGTGGTGGATAACCCTCCGAAAGGAGGGCTAATACAGCATGAGACCACGGCATCTCTGGATGCTGCGGCCAAAGCAGGCCTCTCTACAGAAGCTTGCGCCTAAGGATGAACCTGCGGCCCATCAGCTTGTTGGTAAGGTAATGGCTTACCAAGG
>PMCK01000257.1 GCA_003154095.1 Myxococcales bacterium
AAGTTTCTGCCGGGTACCCACATTCCAATCTACGAGCCCTCGCGCATCGACGAGGTCCGTCCGGATTACATTTTCATTTTGCCGTGGAATTTCAAGGACGAAATCATGGCTCAACTGGCGCACGCTCGTGAATGGGGAGCGCGTTTCATAATCCCGATACCAGGAGCGCAGGTGGTTTAATGCTGCCGATTGTGCTCGGAAAAGGCCCTGAGACACAGCTGCAAGTGTTGTGTCTGGGCGCGCACAGTGATGACATTGAAATTGGTTGCGGCGGAACAGTACTTAGGCTTTTGTCTGAATATCCCAGGTGTTCAGTGCATTGGGTCGTATTCTCATCGAATCCAGAACGCGAACGCGAGGCCCGTTCCAGCGCCGCCGAGTTTCTGAAGGAAGCCACCGAATCCAATTTGGTGATTCGCGACTTCCGAGAAAGCTATTTTCCGTACATCGCATCGCAGATAAAAGACTTTTTCGAGACCTTGAAACAATCGGTAAACCCAGATTTGGTATTTTCTCACCATCGTCAAGACGTGCATCAAGACCACCGGTTGATCGCCGACCTCTGCTGGAATACCTTCCGCAATCACCTCATTTTTGAGTACGAAATCCCAAAGTACGAAGGGGACCTAGGTCAGCCTGCCCTATTTGTACCTCTGTCCCGCAAGGTGGCAGAGCAAAAGATTGCACTTCTCCTTCGACACTTCGCGTCTCAGCGCAGTCGCTCGTGGTTTCGAGCAGAAGTATTTGATGGTCTAATGGCCGTGCGAGGAGTCGAATGCAATGCGGCGGACGGTCGGGCCGAGGCATTTCATTTGCGCAAATGCATTCTCTGAGTTGCAGTCATCGTAGCAACTTCACCTGATACAATCGAAAAATCGAGGCAAAGTCATGAAAGTATTGGTTACCGGGCATCGCGGCTACATTGGAGTCGAAATGGTCCCCGTGCTGCATGCCGCAGGGCACGAGGTCGTTGGGCTCGATACCGGCTACTATGACGAGTGCGACTTTCGCGCGCCGCCCGACAATGTGCCGGAGCTCGATATCGACCTTCGTGACATATCGCCCGAGCCGTTGCGTGGGTTTGATGCAGTCATTCATCTGGCTGCGCTATCCAATGATCCGCTCAGCGATTTGAATCCAGGAATTACATATGAGATCAACCAGCATGCTTCCGTCCGCCTGGCGCGGGCTGCGAAGCTTGCGGGGGTCCCGCGATTCCTGTTCTCCTCTTCATGCAGCCTGTATGGTGCAGGAGGCGATCGGCCGCTTGACGAAAATGCCGCGTTTAATCCGGTGACACCTTACGGTGAATCCAAGGTGCTGGTGGAACAAGAAGTCGCTCAACTTGCGGATGAATCATTTTCACCGATGTACTTGCGCAACGCCACAGCCTACGGCGTATCGCGCCGACTGCGCGCGGACATAGTGGTGAACAATTTGGTGGGCCACGCGTTTACGACAGGCAAAGTGTTGCTGCAAAGCGACGGGACACCCTGGCGACCGTTGGTGCACATTCGCGATATTATCAATGCCTTCTTGGCCGGCCTGACCGCTCCGCTCGACGCCATCCACAATCAAGCATTCAATATCGGACGAAATAGCGAAAACTTTCGGATTCGCGAGGTCGCAAATATGGTCGCTGAGGTCGTTCCCAATTGTGAAGTGGCCTTTGCGCCGGGGGCCTCGCCAGACACTCGCAACTATCGAGTCGACTTCCAGAAAGCCGAGACTCGATTGCCAGGCTACAGTCCTACGTGGACTCTACGAATGGGTATTGAGGAACTCTACAAAGCATACAAGGACGGAGATCTCACCAAAGATGAGTTTCTGGGTCCGCGGTATTACCGCTTACGGACGGTCAAGGGTCTCCAGGAACGCGGGGTTTTGGATGCCAATTTGCGACGCATGCACGCCTGAAGGGAATTGATGCGCGACTTTTACGCGCGTACCTGCTATTCCGTTTGCAAGCCTAACGGGTGAAGCGATGGTAACGAGCGACAATTCAAGGACGTGCATCGCCAGCTTGCGTTCAATTAGGCCTCACGCTGGTTGGTGCGCCAACTATGAGTTCGAGGACGTGGTTGCTAACATCGAAGACGCTGATCTGTTGAATCTTAGGCCCGGGCCTGCCTTCGCTTCTGCCGATTGGGTTATTCAGCGAATGCTTTGCAGACCCGGAGTGCGAAGCGTTGCGCGACACGTAAACCCCAACTTAGTACCCATTACGCTCAAGCGCGATTACGACCTATTCTTCTTCGTTTGCATGCATCCGTTCGATTTGCTGTATTTGAATGGAATTCGCGGTTGGCGGGATCGCTGCAAGACGAAAATCGTATACCTACTTGAAGCGTACCCAGGTTGGACACGCAAATGGGATTTTCACTTCAAGCTGCTCAAAGACTTCGATCACGTGTGCGTGGGTCTTCTGGGCATGGTTGACCCAATTCAGCGCCTAATAGACCAGCCTTGTCACTATGTTCCATTCGCCGTTGATACGCTGCGTTTCACGCCTCTGCTGACTCCAACGACGCGCTCGATCGATGTGTACAGTCTAGGTCGGAGAGTTGAAAGTACTCACCAAGTTCTACTGAGGCTTCANNTGGGTCGGAGGGTTGAAAGCACTCACCAGGTTCTATTGAGGCTCCACCAACAGAATAAGATATTCTACATTTACGACACGATTCCCGGGCAATTGCTCAGGCCCCTGGACTACCTGCAACATCGTGATTTGGTTGCCGGAATTGCCAAACGCAGCCGTTTCTTCGTGGCATATCCGGCAAAAGTAGACGTTCCAGACGAGGCGCGCGGACAATCGGAGACGGGTGCGCGATACTACGAGGGTGCGGCTGCGGGAACGATACTGTTCGGCTCCACCCCGACTGTCGCCTCCTTTCGGCAGGAATTTGATTGGCCTGACTCCACCATCGACATTCCCGACGAGGCCACATTGATGTACTGGCTCGAGGAAGCTCGCCGAAACCCGGAGCGCATGAATGCAATTTCTCGGCGCAACGCAATTGAAGCGCTCAAGCGTCACGATTGGCTGCATCGCTGGAAGCAGATACTGCAGATTGCCGGTATGGACCCGACCCAGAAGCAACACGAGAGGGAAGACCAATTGAACACGCTGGCAGATCGAGCCACCAGGGAGCCTGGAATCTGACTTCTTAATTCAAGTGCGGTTCGTCCTTAAATTGCCTTTTCGAGTAGCAAGATCCAATCGGTGTCTCCCGCAGCATTTTTGCCCAGAGGACGAAATTGTCGCACCCCCGCCGCGTTCAACGGCGAACCCGCGACATCGATGAATGTACCACGGGTCGGGTCGAACCAACGAGCTCGGATAGGTCCTGAAAGCCGACCCAAGTCAATTGCGATGTCACGAACGGTCGGCAAGTAGACCACTGCGATTCGCCCATTCCTGTCCCAAGCGAGGACGGCATACTCCAATGTCCCTTTCATCGTTTGGCCGCCGACCAGTACTTCGTAAGTATCGTCGGGCACGAGGCTAGTCCAGTCTAGTCCGTCGAATAACTCACGCACATGACTCATGCTACGCGCGCCTGGGCTATCAAGTGCGGTGGTCCATGTTCGACGAAGCAATCGCCTCCATGGATTGGGGCTCGTGAATTGCCAGACCCACCTGTTTCCGAAGACTTGTCCGGCGGCTCCGGTGAGAAGTGCATAGTAGGCCTGACCCCGAATCGAACTGGGGGTGGAGTCGCGTTCTGCTTCGTAGTTACTTTCCACGAGGAAATGCGGGCGGCTATGGTCCCGGCGATAGTCAACTAGGCTTCTCAGGTACACAGGCTCGTACGTATAGGTAGTGTTCAAATCGACCCAACCGCTAACCTTGACGTCGGTTCCGGAAGTCTCAGGACTAAAATGAGCTGTCTGCAATTGCTGCGGCGATGTGCCTTTGATCCCCTCTGCAACTGCGTCGACGAGCGTCAAGTTCAGCGCTGGGGGTGTAAAATCCCCTCCGTTTATCCAGATTACGTTATCGAACTTCCGAAAAAGTGATCCAACGTACTCGCCGTAAGCACGAAGCTTACTAACGCCGTTCTTGACCATTTCTTGGTACCAGCCGTCAGGGCCGCCATCACCGCCAAGGTAGGCGGGGCACAAGAGCACGACGAATCCCTTTGCAGCAGCCCGGGTTACGAGCCACTCCGCATAAGAAAAGTACGTGTCACTTGGGGTCGAAAAGTCCCCTGCAACCAGGAATGGTGCCTGACCGTAGGCATTGAGCGGAGCATGGTCAGCATATCGATGCTCGATCAGATTTACGAGAACTAGGTTAAAGCCTCGGCGACGGCGGTCCTCTAGATAGGTTTCGGCCTGCTCACGAGTAACCTGTGCAACCAATGACCACGCCGCGTCCCCGTAGATTAGAAATGGCAAGCCGTTCCGGTCAACCAGGTAGCGATGGCCAGCCTCCAAATGCAGGGGAAATGCCGGCTTGGTGCGCTCGATGTGCGTAACCGTTTGCGTGACGCACGCACCAGTGCGTCGCCAGCGATGTGTTGCCACCGCCAAGATAGCAAAAAGCACTGCTAGACTTACGAAAAAGAAAGCTCGACGCGACGGCACGCCTTACCTTTCGCAGAGAATCAGCGTTTCCAGACTTGCCAGGGTGTGTCACCACGCTCGACCATCTGATCGAACTGAATTTTATCCTTGAACGTATCCATATTCTGCCAAAAACCGTCATAAGGAACGGCCAGCAACTGACGCTGGTCGATTAATCGCTGAAATGGTTCGATTACGAGCTCCTCTCCTGGATTCATGTAATTGAATATTTCTCGCCGCAATATCATGAAGCCGGCATTAATTCGGACCAGGGAGCGGCCCACGTGCTCGAGTTTTGACACATGCTGGTCGGCATCGGAGTGGACTATGTGAAAAGTGTGTGGAGCAGGAACGCTGAGAAAGCAGGCTACCTTCTTACGCTGAAGAAACGCGTCGACGTGCGCCCCGAGGTCAAGGTCAGATAGACCGTCAGCGTAGTTCGCCAGGAAAACCTCGTCTTCCGAGACGTAATCACGAACTCGTCGCAGTCGCTCCCCAATGTTCGACGTCAAGCCGGTATCGATGAAACTGATTCGCCAATCATCGATATCTCTCCTAAGTAAGTCGATTTTGCGGCCTCCTTGAGACAGGACGAAGTCATTGGTCTCACACTCATTGTAACTCAAAAAGAAGTTCTTAATCGCCGTTGCCCCGTGACCTAAACACAGGATGAACTCCTTGTGTCCAAAATGGGCGTAGTACCTCATGAGGTGCCAAATGATTGGTCGCGAGCCAATATTTACGAGCGGCTTCGGAATCTGCTCCGAGTAATCGCGCAACCGCATGCCCATTCCACCGCAGAATAATACGACCTTCATCGAATCCCCTTGCTGGGTAATATTGCCGACGCATTAATACTACTATTGGTGACTTAAGTAGCACAAAAGTGAACACTGAGCTAGCAACGTAACTTGTGCAAGGCCACCAATACGCCGCCCTTCCTACTGCTCGAGGAGTGGCCTATAATTGGGGCCCGTCGGGAGTGTCTGGAGCAAATCAGTGGAGAATAGCTGGCATAAGAGCCAAGAGGATTCCAAAAGGCAGCCGTTCCGCATCGGACTTTGGGGCAATTTCGGGACTGGCAACCTGGGCAACGAATGCACACTGGCTTCAACGATCCAAAATGTCACACAATACGTTGCTGATGCACAACTCTTGTGTATTTGTTCGGAACCCGAGGACGCTGGACCCCGACATGGCATCGAAGCTGTCCGGATTCGCATGGCGCCAACCGAGGGCCGGCAATTGCCCACCATTTTGCGCAAAGTTCGACGTGTCGCAATCGAGATACGCGATTTTATCAGAGCCGTTGTGGTAGCCAAGGAACTTGACAAGTTATTGATCACAGGGACTGGAATAC
Source organism: Myxococcales bacterium (assembly GCA_003154095.1). Classification (GTDB taxonomy): domain Bacteria; phylum Myxococcota_A; class Polyangia; order Polyangiales; family Polyangiaceae; genus FEN-1139. Next base: position 5,930 of record PMCK01000257.1, read on the forward strand.
TTTCGGATGCGGGCGAGGGGCACTTTGGCATGCCATACCAACTATTTAAGTGGTCCCTGGCCACCAAGTTAGCGGGCGCAAAGGTGATGTTCTTGAGTGTAGGCGTCGAGGAAGTCAACAGCGTTTTGGCAAAGGCGTTCGTGAAAGGCGCTCTCCGTCTGGCGGAATATCGCTCTTATCGCGATTGCCAATCCAGGGACCGCATGCAGGCTATCGGATTGTCCGTCGATAATGACGTTGTTTACCCCGATCTAGCATTTAGTTTGTCCGAATCCATGCCGTCTCATTCAAGACCCCGAACGAGCGCCAAGCTAGTTGTTGGGGTTGGTCTCTATTCTTACATGGGGCGGGGAGCCGCAGGTGAAGAGGATCTGGCAAAATATAATGCCTACTTGGATATTGTGTGTTCATTCATTACTTGGCTCTTGGTTCGCGAATACGACGTGCGAATCATAATAGGCGATTTGATGTACGACGATGAAGTCCGACATGATGTCCGGGAGCGTCTACGGCAAACGGGAACGGTCCTAGATAGTCATAAATACGTCGATGAACCTGCGACCTCATTTGAAGACCTTCTGGAGCAACTGACGCTAGTAGACTTTCTCGTGGCAACACGTTTTCACAGCGTGCTGCTGGCATTGTTAGCAGGTCGCCCCGTTGTTTCGATATCTTACGACGCCAAGAATGACGTTCTTATGCGGGATATGGGCTTGGGCAAGTACTGTCAATCGTTGTCTCGACTCAACTTTGATCGCTTGGTCGAACAATTCATCGATCTTGAAAAGAATGCAGCGCAACTAATTCCGGCAATGCAGCTCAAGGCAGCGGAATTTAGGTCAAAATTGGACGAGCAATATAGAATCGTATTGGGTGGCGCCCGGCAATCGATCTGATCTCGGCCTAGTACAAGTCGGTCCGTCTGCTCTTGAATACAGGAATGCTCGATCTAATTTCATCGACTCTTCCAAGGTCAATTTGAACCGTCAGGAGCCGTTCATCGCCGCATTCACCTTCGATGAGTGTATCGCCCCATGGGTCGATTACGCTGCTTCGACCTGCAAACAATTCTCCCTTGGATTCACCAACGCGGTTGCACGCGGCAATGAACACCTGATTCTCGATTGCACGCGCCCGAAGCAACGTGCGCCAATGCTCCACCCGGCGATTGGGCCATTCAGCGGGAATGATCAGGAGCCTCGCGCCGTCGATTGCATAGCGTCGCCACATTTCTGGGAACCGCAAATCGTAGCAAATGCCGAGTCCTGTCCACCCCCAATCCGCATTAACAAGAGCGAGCTCATTTCCAGGCGCCAGCCACCGGGGCTCGTCGAGCATCGGAACGAGATGGACCTTTCTATAAGATCCGACCAAACTGCCATCTGCACCGTAGACGGTCATCGTGTTGAACGCTTGCCCATCATGGGATTCGAGAATCGAACCGGCGATCGCAATTTGATGCTCGCGAGCAAGGCTGCTCAGTCGGCCGAACATCTCCTTTCCCAATTCACACGCATGGCTTCGCCAGTTTTCAAGGTCATAGGCGGTGGACCACAACTCTGGAAAAACTACCAACTGTGAACCATGGCTGGCTGCCAGTTCAGTATATTCACTGACTCGTTGAAAGTTTTTTTCGACGGCGCCGAGATCAAGGTCGATCTGCCCGAGTGAAATCTGTAATTTCATGGTGCGTGGCTCTCGAATTGCAGCCCCGCGCATTCTAGTACACTCCCGTCGTTTCGTCCGGGTTAACGGAATCGAATTTGTTAGATTCGGTGATTCACAATTTTGTGGACATGATTCGCGTGTCCATTGACAACTAGGGTCCCCCAACCGAAAAATAGTTGCACTTGTCTATGCGGACTCTGTCAAAGTCGAGCCTTCACCCCAAATGCGGCAATGGTTGGCTGTATTGGACATTTTAGGACCTCAAATTAGGAATAAGGCGGCCGCGCCCTCTCGCGTCCGGAAAGGCACACCTGGTGGAATTCTCCAGATCACAAGAGCTCCAACGAAGGCTACGCCAGGTTGTGCCGGGCGGTGCACATACCTACGCCAAGGGCGCGGACCAATATCCAGAATTGGCCCCGGGCGTCATTGCCCGTGGGTTAGGCTGCCACGTTTGGGATGCCGACGGTAACGAATTCATTGAATATGGCATGGGGCTGAGGGCGGTGACGCTCGGACACGCTTACCCTGCAGTCGTTTCGGCTGTTCGCGATTCGCTGCAGCTCGGTACCAACTTCACCCGACCTTCCGTGACTGAATTGGAATGTGCAGAAGCATTCCTGGACATCGTGGATGGCGCCGAAATGGTGAAGTTTACCAAGGATGGTTCGACGGCGGACACGGCCGCGCTCAAATTAGCTCGGGCCTATACCGGCCGGGATATGGTTGCGATCTGCGCCGAGCATCCGTTCTTTTCGTACGACGATTGGTTCATTTGTACCACTACCATGGACGGAGGGATACCGGACGTAGAGAGGACGATGACTCTCCGCTTCAAGTACAACGACGCAGAAAGTCTGCGCGCTTTGTTCATTTCTCACCCGGGTCGTATTGCCGCGGTTTTTCTCGAACCGGAGCGGATCGTCGAAGCCGCTCCCGGGTTCTTGCAATCAATTCAGTCGATATGTCGCGAGTATGGCGCAATTCTGATATTCGACGAAATGATTACGGGATTTCGCTGGCACTTGGGTGGAGCGCAAAAGCTATACGGTGTGGTGCCCGACCTTTCCACATTTGGAAAGGCCGTGGCCAACGGTTTTCCATTATCTGTTTTGTGCGGTAAGCGGGAACTGATGCGCCTAGGGACTCGCGAACGCGACCAGGACAACGTGTTTCTGCTTTCAACGACGCATGGTGCAGATACGCCTTCGCTTGCAGCCGGCATCCGTACAATGCAAGTTTACCGTTCAGAACCGGTCGTCGAACATTTGCATAAACAAGGGCGACGCCTCATGCAAGGCGTTCGCGCAGTCGTGACGCGCCACGCATTGCAGGACTACGTCGAAGTGGTTGGGAGACCCTGCAACCTATTTTACGGAACCCTCGATCAGGACAAGCAGCCATCGCAATCATTCCGTTGCCTGTTCTTGCAGGAGATTATCCGGCGAGGAGTTCTCGCCCCGTCCTTCGTGGTGAGCTATTCACACAGCGACGAAGATATCGATCGAACGATCGAAGCCGTTGATGGTGCGCTGGGCGTGTACAAACAGGCACTATCAGATGGCGTCGAGAGATTTCTCGTGGGCTCCCCATCGCGCCATGTCTTCG
>PMCK01000637.1 GCA_003154095.1 Myxococcales bacterium
GGAATACGGAAGCCGTGAAAGTCCGAACCCTGGATGGGGCGCAGTCTATCGGTTGGTACGACCTCGAACTTGGCGCTGACACCATAGCGCCGTCCTTCAAAAAGGAACGTCTTTAGCAGCGAATAGCCCACTCGAGTCGCCATTGTGCCAAGCACTGATGCCGTATTCGATGACGCAACATCGCCAGTACTGCGAGGTGCAAATCGCCCTGACTGCAAGAACTCAGGAATTGGATCACTGAGCTTGTTTAGCCAAGCTTCCTTGGGGTCGGGTACCATTGCCTCGGCGGGTAACCACACTTGCTGCGCAAAGCTTGCCCCGAATTCGCCATCAGCGTTCAGCCAGCGATCGAAGCGTTTGGGAAGGTCCGGTTCCGCCTCGGTTAGATCAGCGTGTGACGGCATCTTTCGATAGATAGGGCCAGGCCGACGAACGGTTCCGTAAATATACGGAAGCTTCCGATCAAGGACTGGCCCCAAACTTCGCATCGCGCTCACGATCGGATCGCCCACTTCCGTTGTGCTGCTGCCATCCAGGCAAACGTATCCTCGCGACAACAAACGCAGCCAACCACGCGCACAGGACGAATTGCGAACTGGCTGAGGATCAATTGCAACGCACGCCCCGAGGCGCAAGTAACCCAATTTTCCGGAATTTTGCTTTGGCTCGGAGTAAATCCAAGTTTGGAGTGACTTCGCACAAACCTTCGGCGTGCCCTCGTTGACCACTTCTTGTTGCAACTGGGTGCCACCGTCCAAGTTGACGATAGCTGCCGGTACTCCGGTAATCGTCGGCTGTGACCCACGAGGCGTCTGAAGTTGGTTGGTGGGTTCAGGTTCCCTTTGCCGCTCGGGCTTGGGTGCCCCATGACAACCTACTAGCAGGGAGATCGAGAACCCAAGGGTCGAGATCAATTCCAAACTGCCCGTCAATAGCCCTTGCCTCAATCGCGGAGGCGAAGTGAATTGCCTTGCGGGTGACGGCAGCAACCAGCCCTGCTCTTGATTGACAAGCACGCGTGTCGATTATCACCCGCGAGCGGGCTGAGAAAATATTCTGCCGGTTTGTTGCCGAGCGGCTGACCTGTTGAATACTCTGAGCGGGGCACAAAAAAAGCGACGGACCGCATGAGGGGGGCTAGCGATCCGCCGCGTAGTTGACTTTCACCGTTATTCGGACCGTGGGTCGCGATATCCGATGAGAAAAATAGCGACGGATCTGAGTTTGAGGGGGGGGGCGCCCAGATCCGTCGGGAAGACTCCGCAGCAATTGAGGCGTGTTCACGCCGTCAATTGCCGCTGGTGGACCAATATGCACCTACCGTGCCACTCTTCCGGGTCTAGGATATCACGGACTTGCGACCGATCCTATGTGACACCAGTTTCACGAATGCAAACTCAACCGAGCTCTATTGCAACGCACGTGAAACATGACTGCCATGAATTCGTTGCGCGGAGATCCCTGCAGGCCCCAGCGGCAATGCTGCTACTTTAGCGCGATGCGCCTAACGGGAAACAGCGCGGACGGCACTGAATTCGACGCCAGTCGGGCTGTAGAGGCCCCAATACTACTGGCTATTCCCTTTGGAATACTTGGCGGAACTACGATTTGTGTCGGTTGGCAATGGGTTTGGCAAAGATTCACCGGCTCGTTCTTGCTAATCAGTATCAGCGTTGCTTGCACGCTCTCAGCCCTAAGAAAGTGTCAAACGAGACTGCGACTTGAATCCCGAGCGGGCCTTCATTCTTCGGCCGACAACAACTCTTTTTTCGAACTTCGTCGCTGCGAATCTTTGGATTTGGCAACGAATCGATTTCAGTATGCCACTCACTTGGTGAACCAATCCGGAACTCGACAGGTGCTCCTTCAATCGCGCCTCCCCACGCAGTTGAACGCCATTCGCCGCCTTCAGAAGCAGTGGCAAATGGGTGTTCGAGCGGGGGTATTACTACCCGAGATATTTGGCAAAATCCTAAGGGAAGAGACGGATCTTCGAATTAGCGGAAAGTCCAACGCGCTTCTCAAATCGCCGCTGCGCGACCAGCAGCTGGGTACGGCTAGCATTATGTTCGCCGTTTCATTACTTGCTTTGGTCGTTGTTACTTTCCTGTTGACCGGCCAATTGGAAATTCGTGGCCCGGTGACGTCTCTTGGGCTGTCACTCGGGTTCCTACTGGCGGCGGTTCCTCTTACTATCGGAATTCACTTAGTCCTAGGCCGTGTGCGACTTCGCATTGAAAGCGGCCGACTGCGCCTCGAGCGTCGGCGAGGTGTCCTAGGGACAAAAGCAATTCTGATTCCGTTATCGGAGATCAAAGGCGTCTGGTTAATTCGAACGGATGAAGCGCGAATTTCTGAGCTCCTGATATTGAGCAAGGGCTCGTTTCATTCAGTCCCTGTAACACATTCAGCCTGGCCAAACTGGCAGGCCGTATTCGGTCAAATAGATTCATCCGGGCAGGCAGTAAGCACTAGCTAAATGCACGAGATAGCTGGGCTATGCCGCTGTTAGGCCTCGGGGACGATTCGAACATTGCCGGGGTCCTGTGGTTGCGATTAGTTGTCCAATCGCATTGGTGGCATCACGCCGGGGATTAAGTTACGAGCGGCCACGTGCCACGTCTAGGTTCATCGATTTTCAGCAAGGTCATCGTGTTGGGTTTTGTCGGCGGGGCTTGTGCTCGTGAGCGCACGACCCAACCGCAACATCACTCGCCGACAACAACGATTGCGAGCGCCGTACCCTCTGAAGCCAAGCCGGTGGCGGAACCACCGAAACCGGAACCGCTAAACGTCCTGTTGTTGACAGTTGACTGCCTTAGGGCCGATATGCCCTGGACCGGCTACCCACGCGCAATAGCACCGAACCTCACGAAGTTCGCAGAACAAGGTGTTGTGTATTCGCGACTCTATTCCGTTGCAAGTTACACGGCCCAAAGTGTGGCGGCCTGGATGAGTGGACAGTACGCATCGACGTTGTACCGAACCGGTGTTTTTTTTACATCTTACACGAAGGCAAATGAATTCTTTCCCGAAGCACTGCAGGCCGAAGGGGTAAAGTCGATCGGTTGGTTTTCGCATCTCTACTTCGGGCACGGTAAGGGCTTCGATCGAGGATTTGCCGCCTGGGAATTGGTACCGGGAATCACTTTCGACCCCCAAACGGACAATTACGTCACCAGTGACAAGATGTACGAACTGGGCGTCAAGTTACTCGGTAACCCTGAGCACACCAAAGGACAATTCTTTGCCTGGGCTCATTTTGGAGATCCGCACGACCAATACATAAAACATAAGGAATCACCGGACTTTGGCAACAAGAACCGCGACCGGTACGACAGCGAGGTATGGTACACGGATTATCATATTGGTAAACTCGTGGAATGGGCCAAGACCCAGTCATGGTGGCCTCACACGGTAGTACTTATCAGCGCTGATCATGGAGAATCATTTGGTGAACATGGTCTTTATCGTCACGCCTTCGAACTGTGGGAACCGCTAGTTCGTGTGCCACTGATCGTATTCGGGCCTGGTATATCGCCAAAGCGGATCGATGCTCTACGCAGCCAGATTGATTTTGCTCCGACAATCATGGATTTCATGGGCAAGCATCCACTTGCCCAATTCGCTGGACAAAGCCTCGTCCCTGAAATTCAAGGTCACGAAGAGCCCCAGTCCAGGGATCACATCCAACTCGAGTTGACCGAGGACACCAACAATCCCGAGCGCCGAGCCCTTATCGCCGGAGACTATAAGCTCATGATTCGAGGATACGACGAGTCATTTCTATTGTTCAATTTGAAGGATGATCCAGGCGAAGAACACAACTTGGCTCAGAGTGAACCTGACCGACTCAAGGAAATGAAGGCACTCTACAAAGAATCCTTCAGCCATATCCCGAGCATAAGACCATTTGGTGGCATGAAACTCGCCAGCGGCAAACTTGCCGATGGGCTTGCTGGACCGATAAAGACCAAACAGAATTGAAGACCGTTCGCGAATTGCTCCTGCTGTTAGCAACAGTTGGATAATTTACACGAGTCACTTGGCGACGAGCGCGGCGTCCTTGTCGATTTGTTCCGCCTGACTCCTGACGACTTCGGCAAACCAGCGACTACGCTCAGTCTTGACGATGTATTTGGCCGGCTCGGTACCATCGACCACTCGAAACAATTCGATGTAACCCAGGCTAGTCTTTGCGTCCCCATATTCGACTCGCAATATCGGGACCGGCGTATTCTGATACTTCTCTTCATAGGCGGTAACTNNCCTCGCTTCTGCATATTGGAGAATTGAAATGGGTTCGCCCACGGCAACTTGGACCAAGCCAGACTGGTCGTCGCGAACATAGTAATTTCCTCCACCCGGAGTCGAGCCGCCCACGGTGAGAACTCGAGTACCGTTGCCGAGATCGACCTTGAGCGTCCCAGTCGGTTTGTCCAGTCCAAATTCCGAGTTTCTCTTGGATTCTAGCTTGCCAATTGTCCGGAGTGTTCGAAAGCGCGCCATCCCTTCGAATAGTTTCTCGGCAGCATCGACTGAAATCATGCGGCTCTTCGATGGAATCGCGGGTGCAGCTGCTCCTGCGTCGGGCCCCGCAGCTTTGGGTTGAGTTTCGATAGTCACCACCGCATATCGGCCCACCTTGTCCCGCTTGGATTCCACCAATACGTGATGGTCGCTGGAGTCAAAGGTCACTGAGCGCAGTTGATCTGCGTCTACCTTCCACAAATCAACAGTCGATGTGGCCGCGCCCGCGGGTTCATCAACCCGTCCAGACATATACCAGGCGAGGCCCATCGCAGTGCCCAAAAGGCCCGCGTGAACCCAGATACCCCAACTCCGCTTCATGCTCTACCTCCCACAGAACGACTTCTGCGAGCCAAAATGAGCCCCAACGCCAGTACTACCGCGGGCGCGCCGAAAATCACGATGTAGAACCAAACGACATCCTTCTCTTTAGTGTGTTCGATGCGAACGTCCTCTTCTGAGCTTATTTCGCCGGCGAAACTCTCTTCCCCTACTAGCCATCGAACAGCATCCAGCAACAGTACTCGGTTGGAAGGCGCGTTCGTAAGAACCAAATCGCTTACAGCGTCAGCATCGCCCAATACGAATGCCCTGAGCTCATTCGACTTTTCCGTTTTGGACGGAGCCTTGTTGGGCGTAGCTGCAGAATTGTTGACGACCGGCCGAGAAACTGCCGCGGCAAGCTCGAAATTGCCGCGAGATTCTGAACCATCCAATTCGAAATCGCCGTTTTCGTCGATGTAAGTTCCCGGCATCGAATGGGCTACGAACGTTACTGTGTTGTCATTGGGATCGACCTTTTTGAGCCCGCCCGAGCCGAAGAGCACGACGCCTGCGTTGTTTCGGCTCAACGTAGACACAGAAGCGTGCGAGGAAAATCGATTCGTGATTAATTGGACATAGTCGGACTTGTCCAATCTCCGTTGAACGTAGGCGCGGTCATTAGCCAGACTGCCCGGTTCTACCGTAACACCAACTATTGCACCGATTTCCTCGAGATTCGTTCCGGTCACCCCACTCGGGATGCCCGCAACCGTGGCGGCGATTTTTTCGGCTGTTGAGTTTGTCTCGTGCTTGGTCTTGGAATTATCGGATTTCGATTCGGCGGGCGGCAATTCTCGCTTGCCGCTCGCAGGCCTTCCGTCGGAATCTAACGCTAGAAAGAGGTGGCCGCCTCGCTTGGCATACCGATCCAACGCACCGAGCTCTTCCGGCGCCAAAGGTTCCCTAGGGCCAAGCACGAATACGACACTTGCGTCGGCAGGGATCTCTTGCCCAAGCCCTTGAGAGGCTCCAAGATCCTGAATTCTAAAATTCTGTGTCTCGAGCAATTTACGGAATATCTGCACACCTTGGCCGCTATTTGTCGCTTCCTTGTCCTTCTTCTCGTTGAGTTCGGCATGGCCGACGCTGAGGTATGCCACCCGGGCATCCCTCGCTATTTTCATGAGATTTTTCTGAAATTCTTGGTCTAGATTACGAAGAACTGCTCTTGCGTTCTTTGCCTCCGTGCCTACGCTTATGATGTGTCGAACCTCACCGCGCACCAAAATTATGGTGCCGTCTTGGCTTGCGCGCAGCTCCTTTGCAATCTTCGGTTCGAGCAAGCGATCGTGAAATTCGACCTGCAACTTTGGATTGCCTCGGCTCAAGTCTCGGAGATAGTGCTCGACCTCTATACGAACCTCACTGACGGAGGGAAATAGTGCAACGACTCGTATTGGGTCTTTCAGACTGCGGGCAATCCGCTTGGTGGACTCGCTCGCCTTGGCGGTCTTGAAGTACGAAAAGTCAACGGCCACGCCGATCTTACTGCCTGAGTAGACGAATAAAGCGCCGTAAAGGGCCACCAACGACAATGTCAATCCGGCAATCGCCGCGGCGCGCACCCGTCGTTCCTCAGGTTGGGGCGCCTTGCGCATGGGATACAGGGCTGCCTCTGCGAACAACAGCGGTACCAGCGTGACCATCAAACCCGTAAGCCACGCGATATTCCAAATGCCGATCTTTCGATCTCTGACGTCCGTGGGCAGATCGGCACGTATCCCAAACCAATTGGGCTGATGTTGAACGAGTACGGCCAGACCTACTGCCAGGGCCGTACCCAACGTGAGCCAGGCCAACCACTGGTCGATTCTAGCGCTGGGCCGCGGCTGACTTCCCTGCGGCATCAGCCTGATTAGTGTTGCGGTCGCGACGCCCAACCCTCCAAGCGACACGAGCACGACCTCAAGCGTTGGGCGCGATGCGAATATGCGTTCTCCCGCAAGCACCAACACCAAACCTACCAAGTAGAAAGGCAAAGGCCCTACGGCGAACTTGCGTTCGAGTTGCGTGCCTAGCGCCATCGCCGCGCCTCCACCATCTTTGTAGCTGCTACAAGAAAAAAGAGCGTGACCATTAAGTAATAAGTCACACAACCGAAGTCGAGCGTTCCGGACATGAATGGTTTGAAGTTCTGGTGATGCAGCGCCATGCCGGCCAATACGGCGTTGAGCGGAGCATCTACGGCGCGCGCCAATGCCCACGTAAGAATCAGCGCTCCCGTGATTGCGGCAGCGATAATTCCGGCAACTACGGTTGAGGCCGTCAACGACGACGCAAACAGGCCAATTGCCAAGGTCGCCGAACCCAGGAGTAACAGACCGGTGTAACCAACGAGAATGTGGCCAATGCTGACCTTGCCGTTAACGAATATCAACAAGGGCATGTAAGCAGTCAGGAGCGTCATGATGCCCAACATGACAACTGCAGCAATGTACTTTCCAAGCACGATTTCCCTATCTCCAAGCGGCGAAGTGTTAAGCAATGTGAAAGTCCCCATCTGCCTCTCTTCCGCCAGCAGTCGCATGCTGAGCAC
>PMCK01000042.1 GCA_003154095.1 Myxococcales bacterium
GTCCAACTCCGAGCAAGCCCGTCAGTTGAGGTCAAGAAACGGGACGAAAATTCCGAGACTTGCTCCCAGGCTCCATGAGTCGTGGCTCTTGTCTTGATAGGTCACACCTGGCAGCCACGCGCCGTTTACACCCAAAATGATCGGAAACGAGGGTTTGCCGAATACCCAGCCCAATTCCGCGCCAAGCCTTAGAGCTGTGGTCAGTTTCTGCTCAGCGGCGTCGCCGGCAACTGGTGTCGATGCAGTGATCCGCGCGCGCCGGCGGAATTGAGTCACCACGGCGACGTGCAAGCTGCCGAAGTCGTGATCGGTGGCGAAGGCTTCGTTGTCCGCACACTGACGCATGAGTCCGCCGTCACCACCGCGCGGTTCGAACTTGTCGCAAATCAGTCGTCCGTCTCCAAGGACGAGAGGTAATCAAGATCCAATGGGTCGCTGTCAACGTGTTCCGCTGCAGTCATATCTTCTAGAGCGACAACCTGACCCTCAACAACGCTGTAGCGCCCAGACGTGGGAACCAGCGCGAGCCAATACTTCAACAGATCTGCCCAGTTCTTTCCCTCAAAATCGACCTGCTTTGAGCTGCGGATAAACCATAAGAAGATACTGACCGCCTGGGCATCCCATGCCGGAGTCGCTTGCACGCGGATTTCGCGAAGCGCGCGCAGTGCCCTACCTTCATCCGTACGCTTGTCGTGCTTGTCAACAAGCCGCGAGTGAAGCTTCCTAACAAGAGCAGTGAAGTCGTCTGGAAACGCAAACCTCGCCCGCTTGCGTGCAAGTGCCAAAGCGAACATCCGACTGTCAACGTCGCTAGTACAGCCGGGGGTTCGCACCCACCCGGCCACAATCGACTTCTCGACGGTCATCACACGATCAAAGTCGGCAACTAGATGACGTTCCTGCATAGCAGGAAGCGTCGCGTATGCCGGCCTGTGGCCACGCTGAATGATGAGGCGCTCTTTATCACTGACTCGCACGAGCGGTACGACTTCGACGTAAGGTCGGTTGGTACAACTGCGAACGATGTCGCATGTTTGTGTGACCACAACCAGCCCCTCCACTTCCGATGTCAGGGCCTGAATTCCCTTTTCTTCAGCAAGTGCTGCAGCTTCCGAAAGCGGAAGTGACGGATCTCCTGCGTGAATGAACCACGACTCGTCGAGCGCCAAGTCACCTTGCCGCCACTCCGAGAGGGCAGCATCGATTCGCCTCACCTCTTCGGAGTCTGGGGCGAGTGATGCCAATCACTTTCTCCCAGTAACACGTATGGGTCTTGCGGCAAGCAGACGTCCGCTCGTGGGGTGGATACGGTCTTGGTGCGCACCAACAAGATCTTCGGGTGGAAGCGGAACTCGGGCTCCACGTACCTTCTCGGAAAGTTTGGGCGGCCGCGCGCGGCGCAGCTCCCCTGCTGTCAGAAGGGCCGTCACACGTTCGTACTCGCCGTCGACCAGCAGATCGAAGGGAATACTTCCATCTTCACGAACACCAAGAAGGGCTGCACGGTTTACACTTGCGGAGCCACGGTCCACCTTGCGAGCAACGCCCAGGAGGCGTTGGAGCCGCTCCTCGTTGCTGGGTGTCAGCGGCTTTCCACTGGCCCAGAAATGTACGGATCGCCGACTAACGTTGAAAAGTCGTGCGAGTTGGTCCCATGTAAATCCACTGAGCCGACGTAGCTCGCCGATAGCCGCACCGGCTCGCTCGGAAACGGAAACGGGCGTTCCGGCAGTCGTCTGCGCGACCGGGTGTTGTGGCTGCAGCACCGTATCCATCGGGAGAGCGTATGCTGTCGAAGTACCTAGCCCCACGAGCATGCAACCAACGAGCATAGGCTGGACGACGTGCGACTTCATGGCGCCTGAGGCCGACGTGGAACTGTATGAAAGGTAAGCGTCGAAGCCCGTCATTTTCCACCACCATAGCGCGAAAGAAACTCCTCCGTCACTGCCCAGCGAAAGAGTGTGTAGATCCGCTCGGCATACCGCTGTGCTTCTGTGACTACATGCTCCACGTCGAAATGCATTGGCGACGCGCTGCTCATATCGAGGTCAAGAATCCAACTTTTTTCTGTTGCGGGCTCAATTGCCGCCGGATCGACAGTAGCGCCCTCGGGAAGGCATCCCCAGCGTGCTNNCCAAGGATTCGCGCGTTAGGCAAGTTGAACCTAGACTCGGAAAGCGAGAGCTCGGCGTGAGAAGCCGCAATTGTACCGGAAATACCCCGAACCTCAGGACGCACCAAACGATGGATTTCATCGACGGCATCACCAGTGATGCGGTCGATGTACCGAAGGCCAATACGATCCACCTGACCAGGCTCGATGTGCTCGCCGAGCGCTTCAACAACCGCCTTCAGTCGCCGCAAAAAGTCGGACCGGCTCGAGTACTTTGTCGTCTCGAGCGCCAGGAATTCAGGAGTTAGCGATACTCGCCAAAGGCTCTCAACGTCATTGAAACGCCAAGCGGTTTGGGGCTTCACAGTCAACCCCCCCGGACTGAACAAGAGCCCTTGCGTTTGCTCCTGACGAAGTACTGGGTACTTGGAACGAATAGCTTCCTGGAATGGGGCGACGAAGTCGCGCTGCTCGATGGAGAGGATTTCCGGAAAGCGCACCTGAGCGATCACGCGCACAAGTGGGGCGTTCCGTAGAGGTACCTCTTCGGGAGGAGGGGCAACGAGCGGATCCAGCATGTCGCTCACGCAGCTACGCTAACCCGTCAAGGGCCGACTGTGAAGTGGAGTGTGAAGCAAACCTAGCTGGAGACAAAACCGGCCGGACAAACAAAGTTCGCAACGGCAGAAAAATTACTGAATTTGAAGCTTTCCGAGGCGGAGATCGCTCTCACCCCGCCTCCCTCCGCTCCAACAACATCTGCGGCACGTACTGCCCCATCGCACGCTCCTGATCTGGCTCACCAGCGGCCTAGATAACCCAAACTCGTTGGCGGGGTTCGCCCGGCTTCTGGCCTCCCCGGTGTCCTGCATCCTTTGGAAGGACTCGGCTTNNCCCGACGGTCGGGAGCTAAATCCCCACCGGATGGTGGGCAGTAGAACGACGTCACGTAAAAGAGAACCCAGCGACGACCAACATCAATTGGAACAGGTTATATCACCCAACATGCGACAAAGTGCGCGCAGTCGGCGGCGATCCTGTTCGGTGGCCGTGCCCGCTGTGACCTTTCCACGCAGCGCCTCCACGAGTTGTACGACTGTTGCGGCGTGCGTTGGCTTGGCTTGTACTTCGCCCTCAATATCCAATGGCTGCCAGACGATCGTCACACCACAACGCATGTCAGGGGTGGGATCTTCCGACTTGTAGGCTACACCGACCGTAAGGGTTCGACCGGGTCTCAACGGTAGGGAGGCCCCGTGCACGTCGGCACCGCGCCCGGTGGGAACATAGACGGCCCATTCCGGCTCGATGCCCATTCGACCGGTCACGACCACGTCTGAAGTGCAGCCGGATGACACGATAATGTCGGATATGACTCTGGTGGATTCGACGAACTCATTCATGCAAAGCATCTTTGGCGTACCAACGAAGCGGCACTGTTCCGCGAGGCCGTTGCCTGCGACCATGTAGTAATTGCTAGACGGCGGTTTGACCGGCGTGGGTAGGGCTTCCAAATCAGAACGTGTCACTGCGGGTACATCAATTAGCTTGGCACCAATCTTGGCGGAGGAGGTCTTTGATGCAGGCTCCAAATTCTTCTCGTTAGGCTGGGGATTCTCGTTCTCTGCTTCCAGCTTCGCGGCAAGCTTGGCATCCTCGGCTGCAACTTGCTGAATCAGCCGCACTGCTGGTTGTAACGGCGCCACATATTGGCTCGCGCCCGGGACTTTCCCGACCAATTCCAGTGCGTCGGCGAATTTCTTGAGCTCGGCGGCCTTCTTGGCATTCGCGCGCAGACCGCGAGCAAGCTTCTGCTCGCCTTCAATGGGCTTCCCATCCGCGTAAAGCAACGCCCCCTCTGAAATCTCATCGCACCCTTTGAGTCCCGCAGACGTGCATTGATCTGCGATTGGACCTTTGAGAACCAACTGTGCGCTGGGGACACAAGAAGTGAGGGCACACGGCGATACGGTTAGAATCGGCAGACAAAAGGCACGCACCCACAGACCCCAAAAACTCGATCCCACCATAACCGGTGAGGGTAACACGGAAAGGCAGAGCCAATCAGCAATTTGGATTTCGCTGTTTTCGAATTGGCATGGGGTTTCCCACGGAGTGGTGGCGCCAATTTTGCGCAGTTGCGGACGCACTAAGACCATCAACGAGTGACGAGACTTCCAATTCGTCTGTTCCTTCGTGTCTCTTCACGAAGGTGACTCAGTGCATCGAGCCAGAGTCAGCGCCAAACGCGGCCGTCAACCCACCTACCTCCTAACCAAGCCAAATATCCGCCCACCCAGCGAATTCATGGACGCCAGGGTTTCCGACGCGGCAGCGACCGAAATATACCCCCAAGCGATTGCAACCCGGAATGCCGCCTGCGATTCCTTGAGTGACCCAAGCGCCGTTTCAAACCGAAGCCGAGCATTGCCAGCGGCGACACCGAAACCCTCTGCCAGATTTAACGAGATACTACTGAGAGCCCGGCGCAACTGGGAAGCCAAGTCACGATCCTTACGCTGGATGGCTTCGACAAGAGGCCGCGAAAGTTCGATGACGCCGAGTGAATGTTGTTCAACCGAGGAGCTTCTTGAATGGTGCATGCCACCCCTCGCGCAGCTTGCATGCCAATTGCAAGCCGATATGTTGACGTGAATCGATTCAATTGGCATGGAAGGTGCGCGGCCCGGCAGGCACCATTCAAGAAGCGGAGGTTGAATTAAACCCGCGCGAGAACCGGGCTGGGACGGTTTTCTGCTGGCTGTATCGGCCGCTGCTGAATGTATCTGCTGGTCGGTATCTGCTGGGCTGTGTCGGCCCGCGGCTGGCAGTATCTGCTGGCTGTTTCTGCAGAGGCCGAAAGCCGAAACGGCCAGCATCAAGCAACGGCCGAGAGCAGCAGCCGAAAGCCGACACGGCCAGCATCAAGCAACGGCCGAAGGCCGAGCAGACACCGAAAGCCGCGGCCGAAAGCCGAAACAATCAGCAGCCAGCAGAGCCGCCGATTG